>JACQTK010000175.1 GCA_016210845.1 Acidobacteriota bacterium
CCCGCGTGTGCCATCCCTATCCCCTGCGGCGGCTTGGCGTCATCACCTGAGGCAAGAGCCGGATGCGGGAAACCCGCTCGTCCGGATCTGTGGAGGGGGTGCTCAGTAATGGGCATTCCTACTCCGACTTGGGTAGCGGCGTCGCTGGGTCGCTGGGTCGCTCGGTAGTCGGGAACTGAATTCCCTAGCCACCCAGCGACTCAGCTACCAAGCTCCCAGCGTGGACGGGCGGATGATACGGCGCCTCCGCGGGTAATTACAATGGGGTTTTCGAGGAGGGGGTATGCGCACGTTCTCGCTCGACCAGTACAAGGAATTGAAGCTGCAGCTGAGCGGCTTCCTCGCCCCGGGCCAGCAGCTGCACCGCAACGTCCTCCTCGACCGGCTGTACGCCTCGATTCCGAAGGATCCGGAGGTCAAGGTGCTCGTCTACCACGCCGAGCTCGCGCCGGGGGGCTTCACCAACTGGCACTGCCACAACGGGGCCACGTTCTTCGTGGCGCTGCAGGGCCTCTTCGAGGCGCACTTTCACCAGGAAGGGGTACTCGTGAAGGCGAAGGCGGGGGACGTCTACTCCGAGCCGATCGGCAAGTTCCATCGGGGCCACAACCCGCATCCGGAGCTGCCGTACCTGTGCATCGGCTTCCAGATCACCCCGCCGGACCGGGAACACGTCACCAACGTCGAGGCCCCGTAAGCGCCAGCCATCAGGCGGCGCGCAGCGTGACGCGGAACGTCGCGCCGCGGCCGGGGCCGTCGCTGGCGGCGCTCACGGTGCCGCCCTGCGCCGTGACCAGCTGGCGGACGATCGCCAGGCCCAGCCCGGCGCCTCCGGTGCGCCGCGAGCGCGAGGCGTCCGCGCGATAGAAGCGATCGAACACGTGGGGCAGATGTTCCGCGGCGATGCCCGCCCCCGTGTCGGAGACCTCGATCGCCGCCTGCCCGTCGGCCCGCGCGGCGCGGATGCGAATGCCGCCGTCGGCGGGCGTGTGCTGCCTCGCGTTGGTCACCAGATTGCGCACGACCTGCTCGAGCCGGTCGGCGTCGGCGAGCACCCGAAGCTCGCGTGGGACGTCGACCGTCACCGCGGGACTGCCGGCATGCGCGTCATGGACGACACAGCGCGGCCGACGACGTCGGCCACCGCGATCGGGCGCACGTGCAGCGGCAGGGATCCCGCCTCCGCGAGCGTCAGATCCTGCAGGTCGGCGATGAGACGCTGCAGGAACATCGTCTCGTCGTAGAGCGTGTCGATCGTCGCCCGATCGGGACGCTCGAGGCCGTCCTGCACCCCCTCCAGCAGACAGCGCAGGTTCGTGACGGGCGTCCGCAGCTCGTGCGCGACGTCGCCCACCATCTGGCGCCGCAGGCGCTCGTGGTCGGCCAGCCGCGCGGCCATCGCGTTGAAGGCGCGCGCGAGCCCCGCCATCTCGTCGCCGCCGCGCACGTCGACCCGCGCGTCGAGGTCGCCGCGCTCCATGCGGCGCGCGGCGTCGGTCAACGCCCCGATGGGGCGCAGGATCCGCCGGGCCAGACCGGACATCAGCGCGAGCGCGACGGCGAGGTGGAGATTCTCATCGAGGCTCCGAACCGGTTCCGGCGCAACGAGCAGCTCGAGTTGTTCCGGGGCGCGCTGATCCTGCGGACCGAAGCGCTCGACGGCGACGAGGCGTGGGACGACAGCAGCACGCGCGGAGCGGGGGACGCGCGGATCGTGATCCAGGCCGGGCCGCGCGGGGCCGGGGCCGATCCGGCCCGCCTCCGCGAGGCGCAGCTGCGCGCGCGGCGGGCGGACCTGGCGCGGTACCTGCTCGCCTGGCTCCTTCGGAGCGACGCACCCGCCGCGCATGTCGGCGCCGCCCGAGCGCCCGATGGCGCCGCCGACGTTCTCGAATTCACACCCGCGGACGGTTCGCCCCTGCGTCTCTTCGTGGATTCCGCGACGCGTCTGCCGCTGATGATCAGCTGGCAGGGCGCGGCGCCGCTGGTGGCCGTCCGCGGTCGAGGGCCCGGCGCGGCCACGCCCGACGAGGCCACGCCGCAGCCCCGGACGGCCGCCTTCGAGATGCGACTGTGCAGGTCGACATCATCACCGATCCCGGGCTGACTGCCTGGCAGGGGAGCACCAGCCTGGGGCTGCGCGGCGACGTCCTGAACGCCCGCAATGCCTTTGCCCCGGTGCGGACCGAGGAGGAGTTCCGTCGCTTCGGCGCGACGCTGAGCGGGCCGCTCGTGAAGGGACGAACGTCGCTGTCGGGCGCGCCGGCCGTGGTGGTCATCGATGCGTTCACCGGCGGCGGGGCGGCCACGTCGAGCGAGCGGGAGGTCCGCACGCTCGAAATCGCCGACGACGTCGACTTCAGCGTCGGGCGCCACTCGCACCGGGTGGGCGTGCTGTTCGAGGCGTCCACGTACCGTCTGCGTGACACGCGCGACGCGAACGGCACGTTCACCTTCGGCAGCCTGGACGCCTTCCTGGCAGGACGGCCCACCACGTTCTCGCAGCGCCTCGGGACAGGCCAGACCAGCTTCACGCAGTACCAGCTGGGGCTACGTTCATCAGTTCTCGCTGGGCGCCTCACGATCGTTCGGGCCCGTCAACGCGCGGGTGTCGTACCTCGGCCTGCGCGGGCGCGACGAGCTGAGATCGCGGAACCTCAACGCGCCCGACACGGAAGGCCGTCGCCCCGACCCGGGCGCGGGCATCGTGGCGCAGATCGAGTCGACGGGACGATCGCAGGTCGATCGGCTGGGCCCGCGGTACCCGGTGGAGTCGATGTACGAAAACAGCCTACGAGACGCGTTCGCCTTTCGCGGAATGGCCCGGCAGCAGGAACGTCTTGATCAGCTCGCCTTCGCCGCACACGGTCATCCCGGAGAACCGTTTGTACCATGCACCTTCGGGGACGTCGGGTTCCGTGTCGAGCCACCTGGCGAGCAATTCGAGTTGTGCGGCCGGAATCTTCCGGCTTTGAACGCGATCGAGGAGATGCTGGAACAGCGCGGGTGGAAGGTTCTGGCGTCGGACCTTCGCCACGGCTTCTCAGATGCCGTAGAACCCGCGCGTGAGTCGTTCCCTGATTCGCGCCGCCTCGATGGGATCGGATGCGGCCGCGAGCTGTTTGGCAAGGATCCCGAGTTCTTCCGGGCTGAGGCGGTTGCCCCTTCCTTCCAGCGCACTCAGTTCGGCCGTTTCGAGAGCGACTTCCTCGCCCGTCGGCTTCCGAGCAATGACCTTTCCGCCCGTCAAGGCCTGGCGCACGAACCAGTGATAGACGGCCAGCGCGCTCTTGATCACGTCGGTTCTCTTCGAGTGCGTCAATTCCGCCATCTGGTCGACGAGCGCCAGCTCGGTCGGCGACAGCACTGGTTGGAGTCTTGCCATACTGAACTCAATTCAGCTCACTATCCGCTCTGATTGTACTCCACTATGCTCATACCGTCCAGACGGCATTCCTCGTGCTGTCGCACCCTCGCACCTTCGCACCTCAGAACGTGTAGTTGAGGATCCAGACGAGGCACAGCACGACCGGGACGTGCACGACGAACTGCAGCGTCGAGTAGCCGACGATGTCGCGAGCCTTCAGGCCGAGGATCCCGATGAGCGGCAGCATCCAGAACGGGTGAATGAGGTTGGCGAGCGCCTCGGTCGCGTTGTACGTCTGCACGACCCAGCCGAGGTGCACGTCGAGCGTCTTGGCGGCCTCCAGCACGTACGGCGCCTCGATCAGCCACTTGCCGCCCGCCGACGGCACGAACAGTCCGAGAAACGCCGAGTAGATGCCCACCAGCACTGGAAAGGTGTTGAAGTTCGAGATGGCGACAAAGAACTCCGACAGTCGATCCGCCAGTCCCGACTCGGTCATCATCCGCACGATGCCCGCGTAGAGCGGATATTGGACGAGCACGCCGCCGACCGACGGCACGGCACCCGCGACGGCCTGCACGAACGATCGCGGACGCCAGTGCAGCAGCACGCCCGCGATCAGGAACGCGAAGACGTAATGATTCAGCTCGAGCAGGATCGCGGGTCCGCTGGCGCCGACCTCGCGCACGAGATACCCGAGTCCCAGCGCGGCGACCAGTACCGTGAGCAGCGGACTGTGCTCGAGCCACTCGCCGGGTTTGTCCGGCTTGGGCGTGGCGACCGTCGCCCGCGGGTACGTGACGCCCATGTCCTCCATACTGCGCGCGTGCGCGTCGCCGGGCGCGGCGAAGAACGCCACGGTCATCGAGACGACGATCAGCACGGCCGCCATCAGCAGGCTCTGCCACAGGCCGATGGTTTGGCTCAGCGGGATGACCCCGCTGATGCGCTCGATGGCATCCGGCAGCGACGCGGGCGCCGCCATGATGAGGGCCGCAGACGAGGAGAGGCCGAGCGCCCACACGCTGCCGACGCCGAGGTACGCCGCCGCGCCCAGCGCCCGGTAGTCGGCGCCGCGGACGCGATGGGCCACCTCGCGGGCCAGCAGGCCGCTGAAGATCAAGCTGAAGCTCCAGGAGACCAGCGACGACAGCATCGAAAAGAGCGCGACGAACGCCGCCGCGCTGCGGCCGTCCCTGGGCACCGCGGCCATGCGGCGGATTACGGCGTGCACCGGCGGCGACGTGGCCACTGCGTAGCCCGTGACGATGATCAGCGCCATCTGCATGGTGAAGGTCACCAGGTCCCAGAACCCCGCGCCGAACCACTGGGCGGTCTGCAGGGGCGAGCCGCTCACCAGCGCGCTCGCCGTGAAGACGAGGCCGACGGCCGCCAGCGCGAGGGCGAACGCGTCGGGGAACCAGCGCTCGAACCAGTCGGACAACCGCAGGCCGATCGAGGCGAGCGAGGTGCCCGTGGGCTTTTCTCCTGTCTGCTGCATGAGGGATACTGGCGCCTATTCTAGCGGGCCGAGCTCGCACCCCACCGCGCAGGCGTGCGCGGTGGGGGCCCCGCGCGGGGTCGGCCCCGACACTCCCGGCTCCCAAGGATCCGACTCCCAATGTTGGGAGTCGGGGGTCGGCAGTTGGCGGTTGCACAGATGGCAAATCTCGGATACGTGGGCCTCGGGGGGATGGGGAGCCGCATGGCCGCGCGGCTCATCGACAAAGGGCATACCGTCACCGGCTACAACCGGACTCGCGCCAGGGCCCAGTCCCTGATCGACCGGGGAATGACGTGGGCGGATTCACCGAAGGCCGTGGCTCGGGCCACCGACGTGATGTTCGTGAATGTCGCCGATTCGGCTTCGCTGGAAGCGGTGGCCGATGGTCCCGACGGCTTCATCGCCGGCCTCGGCGCGGGCAAGATCGTCGTGGACGTGAGCACGGTCAGCCCGGCTGTCAGCCGCGACGTGGCCGGCAGGGTCAGACAGACCGGCGCCGACATGGTGGACGCGCCGGTGTCGGGCAGCCAGGTCTCGCTCGAGCAGGGGACGCTCGCGGTCATGGTGGGTGGCGCGCGCGGGACATTCGACCGCCTCAAGCCGATCCTCGACGACGTCGGGCAGCGGGTCACCTACGTCGGCGGCAACGGCCTCGGGCTGTCGCTCAAGATCGCGCACAACATCAGCCTGGTCGTCCAGATGCTCGCGTTTTCCGAAGGCGTGCTGCTCGCGGAAAAGAGCGGCGTGGCCCGCGACACCGCCGTGGAGGTGTTCACGCACAGCGCCATCGCGTCGCCGATGGTCGGGTACCGGGGGCCATTCGTGCTGCGAATGCCGGAGGCCCCGTTGTTCAACGTGAACATGATGCAGAAGGACCTGCTCATGGCGCTCGAGGCCGGACGCACCGCCGGCGTGCCGCTGCCGACCGCTTCGGTGGCCAACGAGTTCCTGACGGCGGCGCGCGCCATGGGGCTGGCGGATCAGGATTTTGCGGTCGTCTTCAAGGTGCTGGCGCACATGGCGGGGCTGCCGGAGTAGGATCCGGCTGGACCGCTATGCGCCTCGTTGCATGTACTTTGTCCTCGTTGTGACGCGCATAGCGGTCCTAGGCGCGCGCAGCGCGCCAAGAGAGACTGGCAACCAGCCAAGGGCTCTGCGGGGATATCAAGGGCGGAGCCCTTGGCTGGTTGATCGTGTCGTTGGATGTGAGGGATGATTCGAACCGATGGCTAACCTCGGGTTTGTGGGTCTGGGAGCGATGGGCGGCCGGATTACGAAGCGGCTGCTGAGCAAGGGGCACTGCGTCACTGGCTACGATCTGTTTCCCGAGAAAGCGCAGGAGCTCGCCGGTATCGGCCTC
>JACQTK010000176.1 GCA_016210845.1 Acidobacteriota bacterium
GTGGAGGGAACACTCGGGTCAGCACGCCGATCGAAATATGATCCGACAGTCGCTGATCGGTTTCCGGCTTGACCCACCCGGCACGGGGCACGGCCGGAGGATAGCACACGCACTCGGCTTAAGTAAACGGTATTGCGGTTAAAGCCGCCGCGCGACGGGTGATTGGCATAGAGCGCAGGCTTCAGCCTGCGCGTGACGGCAGGTGATCTACCGCTCGATCGGCAAGCCTGCGAAGGTCCAGTCGGCCTTGCCGCCCGCGTAATGGCGGACGTTGGCGTACCCCATGGCCATCAGCTCGCGCGCCACATCGGACGGGGCGTGGCACGTGCGGCTGGAACAATAGGTGACGATCTCGGCCTGCTTGTCGGGCAGCAGCGAAGGCGCCAGCTCCGACACGCGATCCGCCGGCACATTGACCGCGCGTGGCAGGTGCCCCTCACGGAACTGCTCGGGCGAGAGCGTCTCTACCAGGGCGAACGACTCGCCGCGATCGATCTTGGCTGTCAGCTCGTCTCGCGCGATTGGCCGCAGCTCGGACGTGTCGGTCGGTTGTTCGCGTCGTTCGAGTGTGGTGGGCATTTTCAGTCTCCTGGGCGATCGGGATTCAACTCGTCCGCTTCGTTTCCCTTGCGCGGCAGACGCTCGGCGCTCCTGAGCTCGTCGCTCTGCTTGACGCCAGGCCCCGTGCGGTCGTGCGGCGCGTTGATGTCGGCAGGCGTGACGATCGGCGTCTCACCTTCTGGATACGGCCCGCTGCTCGGGTAGATGCCGGTGGGCCCCACCTCGTCGCGGCGTCCCCTGCCCGCGGTCACATCCTGGCCCCGGGGCTTGTCGGGCTCGCGGCTCTTCGGGTCACGCGTGTCCTCAGCCATAAACGCCTCCCTGTCATCCAATGATTGCGAATTCGGGACCAGGACCGAGTAGAGCGACCCCTGTCGTCGCCCACGTCATCGGCGACGCGTACTCCGGGGCTTCTGCGTGCGGCGCGCCGCATCGGCGGCTTCGCGCCTGACACGCGGCGTGCGGTGTCGCGACTCCAGCGGAACGGCCCAGCCTTCCGCCACGAGCGTTCGCGCCTCACGCTCGGACAAATCGAGGACGTCGCCGACGCCACGGCGAGAAAGATCGATCCCATCCACGCATTCGGCGAGCCTGCGGGTCAGCCGGACCTTCACGGGGCAGGGCGATGCAGCATGGCCATGTATCCCATCGATACTTCAACGAAAGGCTGGTGCAGTGCGGGTGTGCATCGCAACTCCTTTGAGCGCACACACCTGGGCCATACACCGGCCGCAGCAATCATCGTGCCTGAAGGATGGAATTTATTGATGGGGTCGCCAGCCTCGACGTTCGAGCGACTCGCGGAGCGCCTGAGCGCGCGCGAAGGTTCGTGGTTGGAGCTCGAACGGTTCGCTCACGACAACGCCTGTTGGAGACTCGACGCGAAGCTCGAAGCCGTCCCCTTGACGGTAGACCGTGCACATCAGGCGGTCGTCGTTCAGCCTGAGCTGCCACAACGTGGTCACGGGCCGCGCCTCGCTGCCGTCGGTCACGACAGCAGCGATTCTACCGTCGTTCGGCTTTTCGCTCGTTGCGAAGATTGTGGATCGCCAGGTACGCGCGGAACGCGGCCATCGCCCACAGGCCGGCCGCTGCCGCCTTGGTATGCCTCCGTCCGACCGTCAGATTCCAGGTGCTGACGATGCCCGCATCGATGAGCGCGCCCACGGACACGAGCGAGGCCGGTGACTCCTGCAAGGTCCGCAGCAGCGGATTCACCTCGCGAACCTGGTAGTGCTTCAAGGCATGATAGGTGGTGGCCCAGTCGGCCGCGGCGGCCGCACTGACGGCGACCGTCGGTATCTTGAGGCCGCCGTCCTGCGCCGACGCGACGGCCGGCACGAAGGACACCATCACGAGGGCGGCCAGGAGCCGCCGTACGCACCGGCACCCCTCGACTCTCGCTCGGGGTGCCCTGAGCGACGTCGAAGGGCAGGAAGAAAGCGTGTCGCGGGTATCGGCCGATGCGGGCTCGCGCTTTAGTCCCGCGGCCTGGACCAGCCAAGGACGCGCTCCTGTTATCCCGATCATTCAAGCCCTTGGCTGGTCGGCAGTATCTGCTTGGCGCGCTCCGCGCGCTGATAATGGTGCCCATGGTTCGCCTCGGCTCCGATGTCCTGGTCGCGTCGGGCCGCCTCCGCGGCGCGCGCGCGGGTGTGGTCTGTAATCCGGCCTCAGTCGACCGCAGCTTCGTCCATATCATGGATCGGCTCGGGCAGGCGGACGGCGTGCGGCTGGGGGCAATCTTCGGCCCGCAGCACGGGTTCCGCTCTGTGGTCCAGGACAACATGATCGAGACGCCGCACACGGCCGACCCCGTGCGTCGAGTGCCGATCTACTCGCTCTACAGCGACACGCGCGAGCCGACGGCGGAAATGCTGCGCGGACTGGACGTGCTGGTCGTCGATCTTCAGGACATCGGCGCTCGCATCTACACCTACGTGTACACGATGGCCAACTGCCTTCGCGCCGCGGCGCGGCACCGCGTCCCCGTCATCGTGTGCGATCGGCCGAATCCGATCGGCGGCGTCGAGATCGAGGGGGCGCGGCTCGTCCGGGGCTTCGAATCGTTCGTCGGGCAGTTTCCCCTCCCGATGCGGCACGGGATGACGATTGGCGAGTTGGCCTCGCTCTTCAACGACGCCTTTGGGATCGGCGCGGCGCTCGAGGTCGTCCGCATGGAACACTGGCGCCGCGAGATGTACGCGGACGAGACGGGCCTGCCGTGGGTGATGCCCTCACCCAACATGCCCACGCTCGACACGGCCCTCGTCTATCCGGGGACGGTGCTCTTCGAGGGGACGACGCTGTCGGAGGGGCGCGGGACGACCAGGCCCTTCGAGCTGGTCGGGGCGCCCTGGATCGACGCGGAGCGCTTTGCGTCGGCGATGAACGCGCTCGAACTCCCAGGCGTGCACTTCAGGCCCGCCACCTTCGAGCCCACGTTCCAGAAGCACCTGAAGCAGGCCTGTGGGGGCTGCCAGATCCACGTGACCGATCGCGCCGCATTCCGGCCTGTCAGGACTGGTGTGGCGCTGATCGACATGTTCCGCCGCTTCGATCCCGCGAGCTTCGCGTGGCGGGAGCCGCCGTACGAGTACGAGCACGAAAAGGTGCCGATCGACATCCTGGCTGGCTCGGACGTCCTGCGGCGGCAGATCGAAGCGGGAACACCGCTCGACGTCATCGCCGACAGCTGGCGCGACGACGAGCGGGCGTTCAGGGAGCTGCGAAAACCGTTCGTCCTGTACTAACGGCGGCCCCGCGGCGCGCCGCCACCAGAACCCGGACTGACGACGTCCACGTAGAACGTTTCGGTCGTTTGATTGCCCGCCGCATCGGTCGAGACGAGGGTCCAGCCGATGCGGTCGCCCACGCCGCCCGAATCGAGGATCGTGATCGTCGCGCCGTTGATTTCCACCACGCACGACTGCCGCTTGTCCACGACTCGCCCGCTGCCGTTCGTCGCCGTGCACGTGAACTCGGCGATCGCCGTCGTCGGCGTGCTGACGAAATCCACCGCCGTCGCCGTGAACGCGACCGGCGCGTCGGGCGGAGTAATCGTGGCTGGGGCGTTGCTCTGGACGTCCGGCGGCGTCTGGTCGAGGACGACGAACTCCACCAGTGCCAGGTCGTCGCAGAACACGTAGACGTCGATGCTCGCGTCCGAGACGATTCCGGTCGGCGGCGGGGCGATCACAACCGTGTACCGCCCGGGTGGCAGTTTGTCGAACGTGATCTCGCCAGTCGTGGTCGTTCCCGATCTCACGTCCGTGCCCGCGGCGTCCCGCACGGTGAAGCCGACCTCTCCCGTGACAGGGGCGCCGCCGCTGACGGGCGTCACGGCCGTCAGGCGCAGCGTCCCCTCGCCCGCCGACAGCCACGACACGTAGATGCCGCGATCGGCGCCACCGACCTTGTCGAGCCGATAATGCTCCGAGGCGGAGTCCACCCGAAGCGCCCACGTCCCGGGCGTCGGCGTCGTACCTGGGTCGTTGATGAACGCGTCGGCGCTGCTCGCGGCCGTCACGCTGCCCGCCGTGGCCAGACCGTTCGGATCGATCAGCGTGTAGTTCAGCGTCGAGCCCAGGGCAGCATTGGGCGTGCCCGTGACGAAGACGCGAAGCTTCAACAGCTCGCCGTCGCCCACGTTGAAGTACCAGGTCGACCCTTGATGTTCGAAGCTCGGTGACGAGGGGCTGGCCGTCCCCGCAGCGTCTGCGCCGTGGAACCGCAGGCGGTAGTGCGGCTGCGTCGACGGCGTATCGGGGGTCGTCACGGCGATCCGGTAGATGGCACCCGGTGCGGCCGTCACCGCACCCGCATCGCTCGTCTCGAAGCCCGGATCCTGCCCTGCGACATAGGAGGCCGTCAGATCCAGCACCAGATTGTCGGCGGAGTCGTACACCTTGGCGTTGACCGTCTCGGGATCTGCGCTGTTGACTGCGTGGGCAATGGCGGCAATCGTCAGCGCCCCGCCGTCCGCATCGGCCCGGACCCACCAGTGCTGCGCGCCTTTCTCGTTCGTGTTCATCAACAGCGGCGTGCAGATGCACGCGCCGTCCGGAGGGTCGAAGGACCGTGAGAAGAACGGCGAGGCCACGTACAGCAGCGCGTTCGCCATCAGCCGTGCGCCGTCGGTCGCAGGCGCCCAGCCCCCGGTCACCGCGGCGGCCGAGGGTGGATACATGTTCAGCCCGACGATGGTGCCCGCTTTGGGACCGCTGCGGGCGCCCAGAAGCGGCAGTGCCCCGGGAGCGCTCCAACGGGCCACCAGTGTCGTGCTGGGTCTGGGAGCGACCGTGTTCAGAAAACTGCCGGTCCCCCCGCTGAAGCTGGCCACGTTGGCGAGCAGCGGATGACCGGGCACCACGGGAATCAGCGTCCGCAGGATTCCGGATGCGAAGTTGCCCTCGGAAAAAGGCAGATACTCGAGGTTGGGGAAGAGAAAGTTCGGATCATCCCAGCGGCCGCCGAGCCCGAACGATCCGATGCGGAACCCGAACGTCGACTGCACGACGCCGCCGCCCTGGTCGGAATAGTCGGCGAGCACGTTCCCGAGCGCGTCAGGATTCGCAAACGCGAGATTCGACCACACCAACACGGCCTGGTAGCCCGCGAGCGCGCTCAGCGACGGCGTCGCGGAACTGACGTTGAACAGATCCACGGCCGCGAAGTCGCCAGTCCCGACTAGCTTGCTCTGCACGTCCTGCGCGCGCGCCAGCGTGTCAGCGTACAGCAGCAGGATCTTCTGCGCGGCGGCGTCGCGAGCCGAGACGCCGAGCGACAGGAGCACGAGGACCGCAATGGCCACAAGCCGAATCGGTCTCATCGGTAACCCCAAAGTGGAGTGGTTACCCCAGTCTACGATCCAAGCTCAGCCTTGCACGAACGTTTTGGACGTAACTGTCATGCGGTGTCATTACAAGTGGGGTCACGTGCGGAATGGACACACTTCTGGCAGGTACGCGGAGGGGCTGAAACGCTCGGGGCCACGTTCGCCCCAAGCGCGTTCACCGACCCAGCCAAGGGCTCCGCCCTTGATATCCGGGCAGAGCCCTCGGCTGGCTGCCAGCATTCCTTGGCGCGCTCTGCGCGCCTAGGAGCGCTATGCGGCACAACGAGTACGAAATTCGCGCAACGAGCCGCATAGCGGTCCAAGATGACCCGCACCCGCGGCTTCTATGGGAAGGTCAGCGCCGCCCAGACGTCGGTGTTCGTCACCAGGCTGGTATCTCCCCAGACGATGTGGTCGCCCCAGACGATGTGGTCGCCCCAGACGATGTGGTCGCCCCACACGACGTGATCGCCCCACACGACGTGATCGCCCCATACGACGCCGTCGTTGTACGAATCACCCCACACGACGCCGTCGTCATACCCGTCGCCCCAGACGATGCCATCGTCATAGGAGTCGCCCCAGACGACGTGCTGGGCCCAGGCCAACCGGTTCAGCTCCAGGAGATCGCCCCAGACGATGTGGTCGCCCCAGACGATGTGCTGCGCCCAGGCCAGCGGGACGCCCGCAATCGTCGTCGTATAGTTCACACCGCCGGTGAGCCAATACGAGCCGATGGGGACGGCGGTGTCGATCACCTGGGCGAGGCTGATCGCGCCTGCTGCGTTGATGCCGCCGGCGCCCTGCGTCAGCTCGTCGAACTCCAGCCCCAGGTCGTCCCGCATGCGAATCGCGCTGAACTGCAGGATGGCCTTCACGGCGTTGGGTGTCAGCGACGGCTTGTCGGGATACCCGTTGGCCGCCCGGCTTGCTTCGATGACGAGCGCCACCACGCCGCTCGCCACGGCGGTCGCCATGCTCGAGCCGCTCAGCGTGAAGTAATCCGCGCTCACGCGGAGCGACTTGTGGTCCTTGTACAGCGCCGTTGTCCGCGCAGTGGCCGACACGAGGCGATGGCCGGGTGCGAGGACGTCCGGCTTGGCGAAGCCGTCGTACCACGTGGGCCCGCGCGAGCTGTACGCCGCCGGCACGTCGTCGCGGCGATCGATCGTGCCGTTCACGTTGAAGGCGCCCACGGTGATCGCCGATGGCGCGTTGCCCGGCGAGGTGATGCCGGCATAGCCGGACTCACCGGTCTCGGCGTTCACGCCGAAGTTGCCGGCCGACGCCACCACGACGATTCCGGCACGCACCGCCCGCTCGACGGCCTGCACGAGCGGGTCGGTGGCCGCCGGCTCGTAGATCGGGTGGCCGAGCGACAGGTTGAGGACGTCGATGCCGAGGCGTGTCTTGTTGGCGACCGTGAAGTCGATGGCATTGATGACGTCGCTCGTCCGCCCCTGGCCGGTCTTGTCGAGCGCCATCAGCCCGATCAGCCGCGCGCCCGGGGCCACGCCCGCGTACTGCCCAGACGACTTGGCTCCGGTGCCCGCTGCCAAACCAGCCACGTGCGTACCGTGGCCGTAGTCGTCGCTCGCGAATGCGAAGGTGTCCGCGCCGTTCAGGAAGTTGTAGAAGCCGACAATGCGCCCCTCGAAGTCGGTGATCGAGAGGATGCCGGAGTCGACGATCGCGATGCCGACACCCTTGCCCGTCGCGCCCGCGGTGAGGCCCAGCGTCTCGCGCAGCGCACTGACGGCAACCGTGTCGCTCCCTCCGCCATTCTTGCCGCCTGCCGCGTGGGTGGCCACGATCGCGTCGTCGGAGATGGCGGTGACGCAGGAGCTGGCGTCGAGCGCCTCGATGTCGCCGGCGTGGACGACGGCCGTCAGGGCGCCGATGCCGCCGTGCTCGCCGAGCACCTTGTCGCCGTGGGCCGAAAGGGAGCTCCGGACGGTCGCGAGACATTCGCGGGCGGTCTGGATGATGACGCGGACCGAGGTTGCGCCTCGCGTGAGGGCCTCCCGCACCGAGAGGTCGGTCTTGGACAGATCCGCGGACCGGGTGCGGGCGTCCGCGGCCGGGGCCGTGAGCGCGAGCACCGCCAGGAGAGCTGCGAGAAGGCGAAGGAAACGCATGTCGCCAGGCTGATGGGCAAACGGAGGGCCAGAGGAAATGCCGGGAATTTCGACGAGAAGCCGGCCGGGGGTGTCGGCGCCCCGACCGGCGCGCGGCCGGCGCACGGTCAGGCAGCGACTTTAGGGGCCTTTTCGAGTGGGGGCGTGCGCAGGGGGCTCACGTGTCGGACGTCCGGCCGCCGATCCGGGATTCCGACACCCCTGTCGGAGGATTGACTTTCGGCGGACCTGAAGGTCCGCCTCTACGACCCTACACAGAGTGCTTCACAC
>JACQTK010000017.1 GCA_016210845.1 Acidobacteriota bacterium
GCTGTACGTGGCCGACGCGATGACAGGGCAGGACGCGATCAAGAGCGCAGGCGAGTTCAATCGCCGCGTCGGCGTCACCGGCGTCGTCCTGACGAAGCTCGATGGCGACGCGCGCGGCGGCGCGGCCCTGTCCGTCGTCTCGGTTGTCGGCGTGCCGATCGCGTTTGTCGGCAGCGGCGAGCGGCTCGAGGATCTCGAGCTGTTTCATCCCGACCGGATCGTGTCGCGGATGCTCGGCATGGGCGATGTGCTCTCGCTCATCGAGAAGGCCGAGCAGGCGATCGATCAGGACGAGGCGGCGCAGCTCGAGGAGAAGCTGCGGAAGAACGAGTTCACGCTCGACGACTTCCGGAAGCAGCTCAGGACCATCCGGCGGATGGGGCCGCTCGAAAGCGTGCTCGGGATGATTCCGGGCCTCGGCAACCTGAAGGAGCTGGCCCACAACAAGCCGGATGAGAAGCACATGGGCCGCATCGAGGCGATCATCTCGTCGATGACGCCGCAGGAGCGGCACCATGACGCGACCATCAACGGGAGCCGGCGCAGACGGATCGCGCGCGGCAGCGGCACGTCGGTGGAGGACGTCAACCGGCTGCTCAAGCAGTTCACCGAGATGCGGCGTGTGCTCCAGATGATCGGCCAGGGAGGCCTGCCCGCGATGCGCAAGGGCATGCGAATGCCGAAGATGGCCCAGGGCGGCGCAGGCCAGGGGCGTGCGGCACCGGGCAGGAAGCGGAAGAAGGGTGGGCCGTGGGGGCTCATCAAAACACGATGACGCGGGGGCGGAAGCCCCCGCGAGGGAGGATCGATGTTAGCGATTCGGTTACGGCGGGCCGGCTCCACGAAGAAGCCGTGCTTCCGCGTGGTGGTCACGGAGGCGCGGACGGCGCGCGACAGCAGTTTCGTGGAGAACGTGGGGACGTACAGCCCGCGCACGAGGCCCGCGCAAGTGAACCTCAACAAGGCGCGCATCGAGCACTGGCTGAAGCGCGGCGCGCGGCCGTCCGATTCGGTCCGGACGCTGCTCGCCAGGCATCTCTCGCGCGACATCTCGGAGGCCCCTGGCCCCGGGCCTCATGCCCCAGCTGAGGCCCAAGGCCTGAGGCCTGAGGCCTCGTCTCAGGCCCGGGGCCTGGGCCCCGAGGCCTGATGATGACCCCGATGCAGGCGGTCGTCGAGGTCGTCGCCCGGGCGCTCGTGGACAAGCCCGACGCCGTCAAGGTCACGGAAACGGAGCGGCGCGGCACCACCCTCCTGGAGCTGCAGACGGCGCCAGGCGATCTGGGCAAGATCATCGGGCGCCAGGGTCGCACCGCCGCGGCGCTGCGGACGCTGCTCTCGGTGACCGCCGAGAAGCACGGCAAGCGGGCCCAGTTGGACATTCGCGATTGACCGAGTGGGAGGACATGGTCCTGGTCGGGCGTATCGCCAGGCCTCATGGCCTGCGCGGTCAGGTTGTCGTCAATCCGGAAACCGACTTCGCCGGGCAGCGGTTCCGGACCGGTGCGCGGCTCTGGACCCGGTCGGCGAGCGGCGACGAGCCCTTGGTCGTCAGCTCCGTGCGCTTCCAGGCCGGACGCCCGGTGATCGGCTTCGAGGGAAAGTCGAGCCTCGACGCCGTGGAACGCCTCGCGGGCATGGAGCTCAGGGTGCCGGAAGAGGCGCTGCAGCCGCTGGAGCCCGGGCGGTACTACGAGCATCAGCTCGTTGGGTGCGCGGTGGAGTCGGTGTCGGGCGAGCGCGTCGGCCGGGTGGTCAGGGTCGAAGGCGGCCCCGGCGGCAGCCGGCTCGTGGTCGAGGGCGGTCGGGGTGAGGTGTTGATCCCCTTTGCGGCCGAGATTTCGGTGTCCGTGGACGTTGATACGAAGAAGATCCTGATCGATCCGCCCGAAGGACTGCTCGAGCTGAATCAGCAGTAGGCAGTAGGCAGTAGGCAGTAGGCAGTAGGCACCACTGCCCACTGCCCACTGCCTACTGCCTACTGCCTACTGCCTACTACAATGAAGTTCGACATCGTGACGATCTTTCCGCGCATGGTCGAGGCCGGCCTCGCGGAAGGCGTCGTCGGCCGCGGCATCGAACGCGGGCTGCTGGACGTCCGGGTCCACGACCTTCGGGACCACACGACCGATCGGCACCGGAGCGTGGACGACGTCCCGTATGGCGGCGGGCCGGGGATGGTGATGAAGCCGGAGCCGCTGGCCCGGGCGGTGGCGAACCTCAGGGTCCACCGCGGCGAGCCCGACGCCGTGGTGCTGCTGTCGCCGCAGGGACGCCGGTTCACTCAGGCGGAAGCCGTTCGGATGAGCCACCTTCGTCACATCGTGCTGCTCTGCGGCCGATATGAGGGGATGGACGAACGCATCCGGACGGGCGTGGCCACCGAGGAGCTGTCGATCGGCGACTACGTGCTGAGCGGCGGCGAGCTGCCCGCGCTGGTCGTGGTGGACGCGATCGCGCGGCTGGTCCCCGGGGTGGTGGGCGACGAGCAGTCGGTGGAGCAGGACTCGTTCTCGCGCGGGCTGCTGGACTACCCGCACTATACGCGTCCGGCCGAATTCGCGGGGCAGCGCGTGCCCGACGTCCTGCTGTCCGGCCGTCATGCCGACGTCAGGCGATGGCGGAAGCGGGAAGCCTTGCTGCGGACGCTGGACCGCCGGCCGGATCTGCTCGATACGGCGGCGCTGGACGATGAGGAGCGCGCGCTGCTCGACGAGATTCGCCGGGAGCGAGAGGAGGGCGCCCCGTAATGGGGCGCCCAACGAACGTGGGGCGGGCCTTCACGGCCCGCCGGGACAGGGAGACAGAACAATGAGCGCGATTGACCTGGTCGAGAAGTCGCAGTTGACGACCCGGCCCGACATGAAATCCGGCGACACGGTGCGCGTGCACGTGAAGGTGCGCGAGGGCGACAAGGAACGCATCCAGATCTTCGAGGGCATCGTCATCGGCCTGCACCGCGGCGGCGCGCGGGCCTCGTTCACGGTGCGCAAGGTGTCGTTCGGGCAGGGCGTGGAGCGCATCTTCCCGCTCCATTCCCCGACGATCGCCAAGGTCGACGTCGTGCGGTCGGCGCGGGTGCGGCGCGCGAAGCTGTACTACCTGCGCGGCCTCAGGGGCAAGGCCGCGAGGATGAAGGAGACCAAACGAACGCAGTAGTTCGGCGTTCTGGGTTCTGTCTTCCGGGTTCTGGGTTCACATGGTTCGAAAGCGCGCGATGCGGACCCTCGAGAACGCCATGCGGCGGTGGGGGTTCTATCGCGTGGCGGGCTGCGACGAGGTCGGCCGCGGGTGCCTGGCCGGCCCGGTGGTGGCCGCCGCCGTCATCCTCGATCCCGATCGGTACATTCCGGGCATCTGCGATTCCAAGATGATCACTGCCGCCGAGCGCGAGCGTCTCTATGCAGTGATTACGCGCAAGGCGCTCGCCTGGGCCGTCGCCTCGGCGCCGCCCGACGAGATCGACGACATCAACATCCATCAGGCGTCGCTGCAGGCCATGCGGAGAGCCGTGCTGGCGCTGGCGCCGCTGCCGGATCTCGTGCTGGTGGACGCCTTTCGCATTCCCGACCTGCAGGTGGCCCAGCGGAGCGTGGCGCACGGCGATCGGCGGTGCAGCGCGATCGCTGCCGCCTCGATCGTGGCCAAGGTGACGCGCGATCGCGAGATGCTGGCGCACCACGCATCTGATCCGCGCTATGGCTACGATCGCCACAAGGGCTACGCCACCGCGGATCATCTGGCCGCCGTGGCGCGCTACGGATACTCCTCCCTCCATCGGCGCTCGTTCAGGCCGCCCTCGCTGTTTGATACGATTGATGGAAACTCGTCAGGAGGAACGGGGCAGGGGGAAGCGGACAGGGCTGTCCCAGGGATCGGGCCCGAGGATGAAGCAGGGGAA
>JACQTK010000172.1 GCA_016210845.1 Acidobacteriota bacterium
CGCCGGTCGCCGGATTGACCTTGACCTGCAGCTTCATGACGTCGCCGCATTCGGGCGCGCCCACCAGCCCCGTGCCGACGCTCGCGTCGTCTTTCGGCAGCGATCCGACGTTGCGCGGATTCTCGTAGTGGTCGATGACTTTGTTCGAATACGCCATTGTCCTCTCTCCGGCGGGCCGTAAAGGCCCGCCCTACTGGCCCGAGGCCTTAGTGCGCGACCCACTGCATCTTGGACAGGTCGACGCCTTCCTTCACCATCTCATAGAGCGGCGACATCTCGCGCAGCCGCCGCACGACGCTCGTCAGCTTCTCGACGACGTAGTCGACCTCCTCCTCGGTGGTCCAGCGCCCGAGGCCGAACCGGATCGAGGAGTGCGCGAGGTCGTCGCCCGCGCCGAGCGCCTTGAGCACGTAGGACGGCTCCAGGCTCGCCGACGTGCATGCCGACCCCGACGACACCGCCACGTCGTTGATGCCCATCAGCAGCGACTCGCCCTCGACGTACGCGAAGCTGATGTTCAGGTTGTGCGGCAGCCTGTGCTCCATCGAGCCGTTGATGTAGATCTCGTCGAGGTTGCGGTGGAGCGCCGCGTTGAGCCGGTCGCGCAGCCCGCGCAGACGCTCCGACTCGACCGCCATCTCCGTCCGGCACAGCTCCGCGGCCGTGCCGAGGCCGACGATCCCCGGGACGTTCAGCGTGCCCGACCGCATGCCCCGCTCGTGACCGCCCCCGCTGATCTGCTCGGCCAGCAGCACCCGCGGATTGCGCCGCCGGACGTAGAGCGCGCCGATGCCCTTCGGCCCGTAGATCTTGTGCGCGCTGAGCGACACCAGATCCACCTTGTTCGCGGTCGCGTCGAAGGGAATCTTCCCGACGGCCTGCACGGCGTCGGTGTGGAACAGGATCCCCTTCTCCTTGGCGATCGCGCCAATCTCGGCGATCGGCTGGACGACGCCGATCTCGTTGTTGGCGGTCATGATCGTGATCAGAATCGTCTTGTCGGTGATCGCGGCGCGCAGGTCGTCGAGGCTGATGCGGCCGTCCTTCTGCACGGGCAGGTACGTCACGCGCGCGCCCTGCTTCTCAAGCTTCTTGCAGGTGTCGATCACCGCCTTGTGCTCGGTGACGCACGTGATGACGTGGTTCCCCTTCTCGCGGTACATCTCCGCGACGCCCTTGATCGCCAGGTTGTTCGATTCCGTGGCGCCGCTCGTGAAGATGATCTCCTTCGCGTTGGCGCCAATCAGATCCGCCACCTGCCTGCGCGCGTTCTCCACCGCCTCCTCGGCAATCCAGCCGAACGAGTGGTTGCGGCTGGCGGCGTTGCCGAAGTCCTGCGTGAAGTACGGCAGCATCGCGTCGAGCACCCGCGGGTCCACGGGCGTCGTGGCGTGATAGTCCATGTAGATCGGTAGCTTCATTGGCATTCTCTGGGCCGACCTAAAGGCCGGCCCCTACATCAGAGTCCCCTAGAGGTCCGCCTCTGCGACTTTCTAAACACTCGCCCGGCGGACGACCGTGGCCGGCGCGGCCGGTTCCGCCGGCTCGCTCTCTGCGGCCATCGCCGCGATCGTCACCGTGCCCAGCGCCCTGGCAATACGCTCCCGAATCTGCCAGAGCGGATCGCGGATGCTGCACTTGCTGTACTGGTCGCAGTCGTTGTTCTCCACCGAGCAGGCGGTCACCGTGAACGGACCGTCGATCGCCTGAATCACGTCCGCCACGCTGATGGACGCCGAAGAACGGCTCAACGTGTAGCCGCCGCGCGTGCCCTGGGTCGACACCAGCAGGCCCGTGCGCACCAGCCGCTGGAGCACCTTGGCCATGAGCTCGATCGGAATGTCGTACTGTTCCGCGATCTCGCGGGCGCTGGTCGACGAGGACCCGGACTGCTGAGCCAGGTGTTTCATCGCCATCAGCGCGTAATCCGCCTTTTTCGACAATCTCAGCATCGAGCGCCCAAATCCGACTGTAACTGTCGTATTTTAGGGGGGCGAGGACAAATCCGTCAAGATCGGTCGGAGATTCAGATCCTTGTAGGCCTCATGGCCCAGGCTCAGGCCTCAGTTGGGCCTGGGGCCCGGAGCTAGCGCCTGAGCCCTGAGGCCCAGCCAGGGCCTCGTTTAGTATTTGGGCTGGCTGGGGTCCACCTTGTCGACCCATTCCAGGATGCCGCCGCGCAGGTTCTTGACCTTCCTGAACCCGACCGACCCGAGGAACTCCTGCGCTTTCGCGCTGCGGCCGCCCATCTTGCAGTGCGCCACGATCTCGCGGTCAGGATCCAGCTCCTGGTATCGGCGCGGCAGCTCGCCCAGCGGAATCAGCGTCGACCCGGGAATGCGGTTGATCTGGTATTCGTTCGGCTCCCGCACGTCGAGGATGAAGAGGTCGTCTCCCGCGTCGAGGCGCCGCTTCAGCTCCAGGGAGGTGATCTCCCACTCGTTGGCCCCAGTCGCGGCCTGGACGGCCTGCGGCTCGGGCCGCATGCCGCAGAACTGCTCGTAGTCGATCAGCTTCGTCACGGTCGGACGTGTGCCGCACACGGGGCAGTCCGGATCCTTCCGCAGCTTCAACTCGCGGAAGCGCATCTTGAGCGCGTCGTAGATCAGGAATCGGCCGATCAGCGGCTCCCCGACGCCCAGCATCAGCTTGATCGCCTCGGTGGCCTGAATGACGCCGATGATGCCAGGCAGCACGCCCAGCACGCCCCCTTCGGCGCAGCTCGGCACCAGGCCTGGAGGCGGCGGTTCGGGATAGAGGCACCGGTAGCACGGCCCTTCCTTCGTCCCGAAGACCGACGCCTGCCCTTCGAACCGGAAGATGCTGCCGTAGGCGTTCGGCTTTCCGCTCAGCACGCAGGCGTCGTTCACGAGGTACCGCGTCGGAAAGTTGTCGGTGCCGTCGAGGATCACGTCGTACGGCTCGAACAGCGCGAGCGCGTTGTCGGAGGAGAGCGACGTCTCGTACGTGTCGATCTGCACGTGCGGGTTGAGCGCCTGCAGGCGGTCCTTGGCCGACTCCAGCTTCGAGCGGCCCACATCGGGCGTTCCGTGGAGCAGCTGGCGCTGCAGGTTGCTGTAGTCCACCACGTCGAAGTCGACGATGCCGATGCGGCCGACGCCAGCGGCGGCGAGGTACATCGCCGCGGGAGATCCCAGCCCACCCGCGCCGATGCACAGGACGCTCGACGCCTTGAGCTGCCGCTGCCCGTCCAGGCCGACCTCCGGCATGATCAGGTGGCGGCTGTAACGCTTGATCTCGTCCTGCGTCAACTCCGGAGTCGGGCCGGCATGAAAGCCGGCCCCAGCAGCCCTTGTGTAGGGGCCGACCTTTAGGTCGGCCCTTGTGTCCACGGGCACGCCGCCGGCCACCGAGGGCACGATGCTGAGCGTATCGCCCGGCTTGACCGGCGTCTGCTCGCGCTGCAGGTAGCGGATGTCCTCGTCGTTCAGATAGACATTCACGAAGTTCCGCAGCTTTCCGTCGTCCGCGTAGAGGTGCTTGCGCAGCCCCTCGTAGCGGCGGGTCAGGTCCGCGAGCAACTCGCCGACGGTGGCGCCGTTGACCTCAACCGACTCCTTCTTGTCGGTGAACGGGCGAAGGGGCGTAGGAATTTGAATCAGATTCGGCATAGGTCAGGTCTTCCTGGTCGAAGGCGGAACGATCGTCGCGCAGGCGCCAGGACGTGATGTCCTCGGGAATTCCTGCGCGAACGGCAACGATAACGTACGAGAAGAACGGCCACGCGTGATCGAGATCGTACTGCGACGGCCGGGCCGGATGATCGGGGTGCGAGTGGTAGAAGCCCAGCAGCTCTTCGCCCAGCTCGCCGGCGCGACGCTCCGCGTCCCGATAGTCCTGAGGGCGCACGAGAAATCGTCGGCGCGGCCCCTCCTCCGTGGTGTTGGGCAGCGCGAAGGTGCTGGCCACGGCGCCCTCGCGGCCGATGAGGGCCCCGCAGCACTCGTTGGGATAGGCTTCCACCCCATGGCGCCGGATGGCGTCGGCGACACCCGCCTGCAGGCGAATCGGCATCAGCGGCCGCCTCCTGGGGGCTCGTCCCAGAACCGCTCGGAGAGATACTTCTCGCCGCCGTCGCAAAAGACCACCACGATCACCGCATCCGAGGTCCGACGAGCCACGCGCAGCGCCCCCGCCAGGTTGGCGCCGCTCGAGATGCCCACGAACAGCCCATCGCGCGCCAGCTGGCGCGTCAGGTCGAACGCCTCCTCCGTGGCCACGCCGAGGTCCTCGTCGGCCAGCGTGGGATCGTAGATCGGCGGCACGATGGCCGTGGCCATGTGCTTCAACCCTTCCAGGCCGTGGAGGGGGGAGTCGGGCTGCACCGAGATCAGGCGGATCGACGGATTGAACTCGCGCAGCCGCCGCCCGACGCCAATGAACGTCCCGCTGGTGCCGAGCCCCGCCACGAAGTGCGTGAGGCGGCCCTCCGTCTGCTCGATGATCTCCGGCGCGGTGGTGTCGTAGTGCGACAGCCAGTTGCCCGGGTTGCTGTACTGGTCGGGATAGAAATAGAGACCCGGATTCTCGGCGTACATCGCCTTCACGCGAATGATCGCGCCGTCGGATCCCTCCATCGGATTCGTGAACACGATGTCGGCGCCGTACCCGCGCAGGATGCGCTTGCGCTCGGGCGTCACGTTCTCGGGCACGCAGAGCCGCACGCGATAGCCTTTGGCGGCGCCGATCATCGCGTAGGCGATGCCCGTGTTGCCGGAGGTCGCGTCGATCAGGATCCTGTCGCGCGTCAGCGCCCCCGAGCGCTCGCCGTCGGCAATCATCCGGGCCGCGGGCCGGTCCTTGACCGAGCCGCCCGGGTTTCGCCATTCCGCCTTGGCCCACAACTCGACGTTGCGGAGGCCCCGCTCGAAGCTCGACAGGCGGATCAGAGGCGTATTGCCGATCAGGTCGATGACGGATCTCGTCGTACGGGGAAGCCGAGGCGTAACGGCCGGCATATCGGACTGCTTCAGTCCGATATTACCAGAGCCGTCGCGCACGCTGAAGCGTGTCGATTCAGCTGATCGGCCGCCCCTCCGGATCGCGAATCTCAATGGCGCCCAGGTCGAGCTTCTTCAGTTCCGGCTCGATCGCCGCCCGATCGCCGACGGCGATCACGACCATCCGAGAGGGAACCAGGTACCGCTTCGCGACGTCGAGCGCCTGCGCCGCGGTCACCGCGTTCACCTGCTGCGCGTAGCGCGTGTAGTAGTCGAGCCCCAGGTCGTAGATGAACACGTTGGAGAAGTTGTTGACCGCGTTCTGGCTGTTCTCGAAGGAGCCCGGGAGCGAGTTGGCGAGCGAGTCCTTCGCCTTCTTCAGCTCGTCGTCGGCCATGGCCTGCCCGGTCATGCCGGCGATTTCCTTGAAGATCTCCGTCACGGACGGCGCGGTGGCATCGGCCCGGACGCCGCCAGCCACCGTGAACGGTCCCGCGCTCCGCCGGAAGGTGAACTGGGAGTACGTGCCGTAGCTGTAGCCCTTGTCCTCGCGCAGGTTCATGTTGATGCGGCTGGAGAAGAGGCCGCCGAGCGCCATGTTCATCACCTGCAGCGGCCGGAAGTCGGGCGACGACCGCGCCGCGCCGACGCTGGCCACGCGGAGCTGCGTTTGCGGCGAGCCTGGCTTGTCGACGATGACAATGCGCGCCTGCGTGGAGGCGGGGGCGCCCAGCGCGGGCCGAGCAGGCGTGCCGCGCTGCCAGCCTCCAAAGGCCTTCTCGGCCAGCGCGCGCAGTTCGGTCATCGAGATGTCGCCCGCCACGACGAGGGCGGCGTTGTTGGGCACAAAGTTCTGCTTCCAGAAGGCCACCATGTCGTCGCGCATCATGGCCTTCACCGACGCTTCCGTTCCCGTTTCCGAATAGCCGTACGGGTGCCGCGAGCCGTAGAGCGCCGCCGCCTGCACCTGCGCCGCCACCTGAGCGGGGTTGTCGCGCTGCTGCACGAGCTGTCCGAGGCGCTGGACGCGCTGCCGCTCGATCTCGTCCGCGGGGAACGACGGCCGCAGCACGACGTCGGCCAGCAGGTCGAGTGTCGCGCCGAAGTTCGTCGACAGCGACCGCGCCGACACGGTCGTGGCGTCCATCGAGCTGCCGGTCGTCAACGTCGCCCCGAGCGCGGCCACCTCGTCTGCGATCTGCAGCGCGCTGCGCGTGGCCGTCCCCTCGTCCAGCATCGCCGCCACGAAGTTGGCGAGACCCGACTTGTCGGCGGGATTCGCGTCGCTGCCGGTCCTCAGCACCAGGTTGGCCGCCACGATCGGCAGTCCCCGCCGCTCGCTGAGGATGAGCGTGAGGCCGTTCGGCAGCGTGGTGCTCGCGGGCGTGGCCAGCTGAAGCGGCCGCACCGGACCGGGGCCTGGCATCTGGAGCCGCCACGGCTCCTCGGCGTTGATCGACTCTCCACCCTGTGCCTGCGACGTCGTGGGCGCGGCGGGCGTTGGCACCTGGGCCGTCGGCTGCGGCTGGCCGGGGATCGCATGAAGCACGACGCGAGCGGTGGTGGCGAGCTGATCGCGCACGAACGCCTGCACGGCGGCGGGTGTCACCGCGCGATAGCGCTCGATGTCCTTCTGGAGGTAGTCGGGGTCGCCGAGGTAGTGGTTGTACGAGTTCAACCGATCGGCGACGCCGCCGAAGCCGCCCAGCCGCTCGAGCCCGCCGATGATGGTGGTCTCGATGCGGTTGCGCGCCTGCTCGATTTCGCTGACGGCCGGAGGCTGGGCGCGCAGGGCGGCCAGCTCCTCGTCGATCGCCTTGTCGAGCTCTTCGGCGGTGTGGCCCGGGCGGGCGGTCACCTCGATCTGGAAGATCGACCCGAGGATGAGCGAATACTGAAACGCCGCGACGTTCTGCGCGATCTGCCGCTCGTACACGAGCTTCCTGTAGAGACGGCTGGTGCGGCCTCCGCCCAGGATGCTCGCCGCGATGTCGGCGTCGGCGTCGCCAGGCTCGAAGATGGGCGAGGTGATCCAGGCCATGTACACGCGCGGCAGCTCCACGCGGGCCGGCACGACCTCGCGGCGCTCCGCCGTGATTCTCGGCGTCTCGGCCTTGATGGGCGGGACGTCTGGGCCGCGCCTCAGGGTGCCGAAATACTTCTGCACCAGGGCCTTCACCTGCGCGGGGTCGAAATCGCCGACGATGGCCATGGTGGCGTTGTTGGGCGCGTAGTACTGGCGGAAGAACCGGTTGACGTCCTCGAGCGCCACGGCCTGGATATCCTCGTGCGAGCCGATCACGTTGCCGTAGTACGGATGCCCCGGAGGGAAGAGCGCTTGGACGATCGCTTCCTCCGCCAGCCCGTACGGCTGGTTCTCCACGCTCTGCCGCCGCTCGTTGCGCACCACGTCCTGCTGGTTCGACAGCGCGGCCTGATCGACCTTCTCGAGCAGGTAGCCCATGCGATCCGACTCGAGCCACAGCGCAAGCTCGAGCTGGTTGGCAGGCACCGTCTCGAAGTAATTGGTCCGATCGAAGTCGGTGGTGCCGTTGAGATCGCTCGCGCCCGCCGCCTCGAGGAGGCGGATGTGCGAGTCGGGCGGCACGTGCGTCGAGCTCTGGAACATCATGTGCTCGAACAGGTGCGCGAAGCCCGTGCGGCCGGGCTCCTCGTTGGCGGGACCGACGTGGTACCAGAGGTTCACCGCCACCATGGGCAACCGGTGGTCCTCGCTGAGGATCACCTCGAGCCCGTTGGGCAGCGTGTACTTCTCGAACTGCAGGCGCGGAACGTCGGTGGCGGCGGCCCGGTTCTGCGCCGCGGGGGCCGTCAGGCCGACCGACACGAGCGCCAGCGCGAGCAGCAGGCGGACGGAAGCGCGTGTGTACATAGTCGTCACTCTTTCATCGGAGCGTTATCGAGACTCGCCCATAGATACCAGTCAAGGGCTCGCCCTTGATATCCCATTCTTTGCGGAGGCTCGCCCTTGACTGGTTGGCAGTGCTGGCTTGGCGCGCTCCGCACGCCTAGGACCGCTATGCGAGGGAACAACGGGAGAAAAATCCTCGTTCTGGGCCGCATAGCGGTCCAACACGCCACGGATCGATACGGACGCCATGATTCACCGAGGCGGACCAGCCGCGCCGGCGTGGGAGCCGTGCGAAGCCCGTACACCTTCTGGACGGCCTTGACGATGCCGAGGTCACCCACCGGCAGCACGTCGGGCCGGTGCAGCCGGAACATCAGGAACATCTCGGCCGTCCAGCGGCCGATCCCGTTGACGCGCGTCAACGCCGTCACGACCTCGTCGTCCGGCATCCGCTCGAGGGCGTGCAACGGCAGCGAGCCGTCGGCGATCCGCCCGCAGAGATCGCGCACGTAGCCCACCTTCTGGGCGCTCAGGCCCACGCCGCGCAGGCGATCGTCGGGCACGGCGGCGACCTGCGCGGGCGTGGGACACCCGCCGAACAGCCCGTCGAAGCGCCCCGCGATGGTGGCGGACGCCTTCGTCGAGAGCTGCTGCGACATGATGGCATGCACCAGCGCCTTGAACGGATCGGCATGCTGCGAGGCGGCCAGGCCGCACACCCCGTGGCGGCGCATCAGACTCCGCAGGACGGGGTCGCGGCGCGCGAGGACGCTGCACGCCTTCGCGTAGTCGATCGACACGGGCGAAAAGGTTACTTGAGTACCGCCGTCAACGTCACCTGCGCGCGCCGCTCGAGCTGCCCCGCCACAATCGGAGGCGCGTCGGCCTGGAGGGCCTCACGGGCAGCCACCACCAGCGGCACGGGAGGCCGCGGAACGCCGTGTTCCTCGATCCGCAGCACCCGCTCGACGGTGCGCCCGACGCCCGCCGCCGCCGCGTCCGCCTTGGTCCTGGCGTCGGCCACGGCCAGCCGCAGCGCCTCGCGTTCGACCTTCGCGCGGTCGCGGACGTCGAAGCGAACCGCGCCGACGGCCGTCGCCCCCGCGCCAACCGCGACCTCCAGCAGCTCACCGACGCGATCGATGTCGTCGATGCGGACCTCGATCGTGTGGCGCGCGACGTACCCGCGCGGGACACGGCGGTTGTTGACGAAGTCCCATTCCTGCTGCAGGTCGTAGACGATGGTGCGAATGGCGTCGGCCGGCACGCCTGCCGCCCGCACCTTCTCTTGGACGGGCGTCATGGCCTCGGCGTTCCGGCGCTGCGCCTCGCGGGGATTGCCCGCGCGCGATTCCGCCGTCAGGCTCACCCAGGCACGATCGGGCACGGCCTGGACCACGCCCTCGCCCGACGTCACGACCACGGGCTCGTCGGGCGGCTGCGGCTGGGCCACCGCGCGCGACGGCACGAGAGCTGTTGCGGCGAGAATAGCCATCGAGAACGGGACGGAGAGGCGGACCTTCAGGTCCGCCGTGCGGCGTGCGGTCGATCGCGTCATATGCGTTCCCTTTCTACGGCGCGGCATCTTCCATTGTGACCCCGGACCGCCGGCCGAGGTTGGATACCGCCGCGCATGACACAATTGTGAACCCGATGGAGATCTCGACCGTCCGCAACCGGTTGATGCGCGCGATCGACGCGGCGCGCGAGCGTGGCCAGCAGCGGCGCCAGCGCGCGGCCGAGGCCGAGCAGGCCTACGCGGTCTTCCTCCGGGATGTCGCCACGCCGGTCACAAGGATGCTGGCGAACGCGCTGAAGGTGGAAGGATACGCGTTTACCGTCTTCACGCCGGGCGGAGGGTTGAGGCTCGCCTCCGATCGCGGGCGCGACGACTACATCGAGTTCGCCCTCGATACGGCCTCGGCGACGCCGCAGGTGGTCGGGCGGGTGAGCCACACGCGCGGCTCGCGCACGCTCGACGAGGAGCGGCCCGTCAGGTCGGGCGCCGCGCCCGACGAGCTGTCCGAGGAGGACGTGCTCGCGTTCCTACTCGAGGCGCTCGAGCCGTGGCTGGAGAGATAGAGCTCGTCTTTGTGCTCTTGTGGGCCACATGAATCGCCATCAGCCCGCCCAGGACTCGCACGACGCGTACATCCACGAACCCGGCGCGCTCGAACAACCGCGCGACTCCCGCCGCCCCTGGGTACAGCCGAATCGACTCCGGAATGTAGCGATAGGTGTCTGGGTCCCGGTGCAGCACCAGGCCGAGCAACGAGCCGACCACCGTCAGATAGGCGAGGTAGACTGCACGGACGATCGGCGGGTCGGGCCTGTTGAAGTCCAGCGAGAGAATGCGGCCCCCCGGGGCGAGCACCCGGTAAATCTCCCTGATCGCCCGTTCGAGATTCGGCACGTTCCGCAGCCCATATCCCGTCGTCACGAGATCGAACTGCGAGGCCCCGAACGGCAGCGCCAGCATGTCGCCCGTGATGAGCGCAATCGCTCCGTGTGGCAACTCCTCTCGTGGCGCGGACCTTGTCAGGTCCGCGCGGGCGGGGCTCGCCCCACGGATACGGCCACCGACCCGCCGGGCCGCAAGCTGCAGCATGCGATGCGTGATGTCGAGGCCGATGGCGAACCGCGCACGGGACGCCGCCGCCAACAGCAGGTCGCCGGTCCCACAAGCGAGATCGAGCACGCGATCGGCCGGACCCACCGCGGCGAGATCGATCAGCCGTCGCTTCCAGCGCCGATCCTGGCCGTAGGAGAGGACGACGGTGATGACGTCGTAGCGGTCGGCGATGGTGGCAAACAGCCGGCGGACGTAGCGGCGTTTCCCTTCGGGCGTGGAGATGGTCGAGCGCAGCGTCACGTCGGCTTCCGCGGCTGAAGACGGGTGAGCATACAATGAGCGCCTCGGTGAACTCCGCCCGCGGGTGAGGACTGTCATGACCGCACCGCAGGGGCCGTCCCTCGTCGGCCGCCAGATCGGCGTCCCCGTGCGGGGCGATCTCCTGAAAGACTGGCAGGATCAGAAGGACACGATGCTGGCGATCGCCGACGCGATGCCCGAGGAGATGTTCAGACGGGAGTCCTCCAGGCGCTCGGCGAGTCGTACGAGTACGGCATTGCGCTGCTCGAGGAGCAGACCGACGCCAGCATCGCCGACACGATCGACGCGGCGTTCCTACCGCGACACGCGGATCGTGCCGCGCATCATCAGGCGATGGGGCCGGCACACGTACTCATAGCTGCCAGGCGCGTCAGGCGCGGTGAAGGTGACCTCACCCCGCTCGTTCCAGTCGAGCAGGTTCATCGCCACGTCGAGCGCGGGCACGGCGAAGTCGTGTGTCATGCCGCGGTCGGTGTTCTCGAATACGACACGGACGCGCTCGCCCGCTCTGAGCTCGAGAGTGGGGTTCGACGTGGCGGGATCGCCGTCGAGATAGAACGCCATCCCCCGTGCCACGAGCGTGACTTCGCGCGCGGGCGTGCTGCTGACGGCAGGCAGCAGGGCGACCAGCATGATCAGCACGGCTACCACGGCCACGAACGTCACCGGTAGTTTCCGTCCGAGAACGCTCATCCGACCAACATCCCCGTGGCGTACATCACCACGAACCCCGCGAACAGCCCGGCCAGGACGGGCCCGCTGGCCATGGCACGCACGGGCGACCCGCCCCGCGCCATCTGTCGCGCAATCTGTCCCACGACCTGGGCGATGGCCCCCACGCCAACGGCCAGGAAGAGCACCGACCACACCGGGGAATAAACGAAGCCGCCCAGCCAGGCCCCCCCGATCGTCGGCACGCCGCCGATCAGCCCGAGCTTCAGCAGGTCGCGCAGCGCCACCCGCTGCCGAGCGCGGGCAAGCGGCGCCACGATGGCCAGCCCCTCCGTGGTGTTGTGCAGCGTGAATCCCACGATGAGGAGCGTCCCGAGCGCCGCTTCGCCGAGCGCGAACGCGGAACCGATGGCGAGCCCTTCCCCGAAGTTGTGAAGTCCGATCCCGACCGCGACGAGCAACGCGAGCACCCACCCGGCGCGCTCCGGGGCATCGGCGTCGCTTGCCTTGCGCGACTTCAACCACGCACCGGTACCTTCCAACAGCAGATACGCGCCTGCGGCCCCCAGGGCGAACAGCACGACCCCCTGAAACGATTCGGGCAACACCGCCGCCGACTCCAGCCCGTCGTGGGCGCCGTCGACGAGCAGGAACACGAGCAGCCCCACGGTCACCGCGAGCAGAAAGTCCATGCTCCTGGACGACAGACGCGTGAGGAAGGGAAACCACAGCAACCCAATCACGACCGGAATGACCCCGACGTAGAGACCGATGAGCGTGAACACGCCGAAGAAGCGGGCGCTCGGCCGCGGCGTCTCCACGGCGACGGGGATCTCGTGCTCGAAGGCAGTGCCCGTGGACGTGAGCACCTTCACGAGGTGCGCCTCACCATCGACCCAGGGATACGGGATGCGCAGCGTCGTGCGTGCGAGGTGCCCCAGCACCGTGCCGTCGTCCGCGGAAAACGTCCAGAACGCCTCGTCCACCTGCACCTGCGCAATCGTCACCGGGTCCGGCCCATCGTTCATCACGCTGACGACGATCGCGCCCGGCTCGAGCGTGACGCGCTGAAAGGTCAAGCGCTCCACCGGCGGGAAGCCTCCGCCGCGCACAGCATCGGCAGGACCGGACCAGACGATGGCCGCGAGCAGGCCCACGAGGAGCACGAGGGGAAGCAGGGCCAAGAGCCACTGGCGCGGCGCGATCTCGGCGACCGAGGCGGTCATCCCCGTGGCCGCCCGTCCGGCACCCGTGTCAGGTGTCACGGCGCGGCTCCTCCGCCCTGAACAATCCCATCCATCCGAGCTCGGCGAACTCGGTTTGATGGGCGTGGAACATGAAGTCGCCTGGATACCGGAACGTCGTCTCGAGGATGGCGCGCTCGCCCTGGCACAGCATCAAGGTGTCGGTCCGCTCGCTCGAGGTCAGCGACGTGCCCGTGCGGTAGACATCGAAGAACATGCCGTGCAGGTGGAAGCTGTTGACCGGATCGAACTCGGTGAGGTTCACGAGGTAGATGCGCACCAGCCGGCCCACCGCCACGCGAATCGGGTCGTGCAGGTACGCGTTGGCCACGGTGTTGACCGCGTACACCTCGTTCTCGGCATCGAACGTCGTATCGAACGCGTTCATGACCATCACCAGCTCATCGGCCGGCGGACGGCTGCCACTCGATGCGCGCGGGTCGACGATGAACGCGCCATACAAGCCTTTGTGAATGTGGCGCTTCAACGGCACGGTGTGGCAGTGGTAGAGGTGCACGCCGAAGGGGTCGGCGTCGAACTCGTAGACGAACGTCTCACCCGGCTCGACCTCCTGGCCTGCCAGCGCGCCGTCCATCGACGGCGGATGCCAGCCGTGGAAGTGGATCGAGTGCGGATGCGTGCCCAGATTCTGGAAGGTCACCCGGACGCGGTCGCCTTCGGTGGCGCGAATCGTCGGTCCGGGGACCTGCCCGTTGTAAGTCCAGGCGGGAAAGAACACGCCAGGCGCGATCTCGATCTCGCGATCGGTAGCGAAAATCTCGTACTCGCGCAGCAGTGTGCCGTCCGGGCGCGGCGTCTCGCGGTAGAACTTCGCGCGCTCCTCGGGTGCCAGGTCGGAGAAGTTCCAGCTCCGGAGGAACGTCGACGGGGTGAAGCCGTCCGCCGAGATGCGGCCGACGGTTCCCATGACGTGCGCGTCGTGCGCGGGATGACGCGCGACGCCGGCCCCTTGGCCCGCGAGCCGCGTACCTGCCACGAGGCTTCCGGCCAGTGAAGACACGCCCGTTGCCTGGAGCCACGATCGTCTCGTCAGCTTCAGCATTTTGAAGATTCAAAAATAATTCAATCCATACCAGAAAGTCAAATCCAGTGACATCAAAGTCAGGGTAGACTAGTAGCCGAAATGCTTCCGTCGAGCACCGTTGAAAACTACCTGAAGGCCATCTACCTCGGCACCAGCACGCTGCCGGCCCCTCAGCGTCTCCTGCCGATGGGGCACCTGGCGGTCGCTCTGCGCGTGGCTCCCGGCACGGCGACCACCATGGTGAAGGCGCTGTCGGAGTCCGGGCTGGTGGAGTACGAGCCCTATGCGGGCGTCGCGCTGACGGCGGCCGGCCAGAGGCTGGCGGCGCTGGTCGTTCGCCGGCACCGCGTCGTCGAGCTGTTCCTGGTGAACGTAATGGGGTACCGCTGGGACGAGGTCCACGACGAGGCCGAGCAGCTCGAGCACGTCGTCTCCGACCGGCTGATCGACCGGATGGACGAGATGCTGGGACGTCCGGAGGTCGACCCCCACGGCGATCCGATCCCCGATTCCGAGGGGATCGTCAAACCGCAGGAGGCCCAGACGCTCCTCACGTGCCCGCTGCGGACGCGCGTGACGGTGACGCGTGTGATCGATCAGGACAAGGTCTTCCTCCGTTTCATCGAGAATCACCAGCTGAAACCGGGCGAGTCGATCGAGGTGGAGGATCGCGACGAGGCGTCCGACAGCGTCAGCGTCCGCAAGGACGATCGGCGCATTACCATCGGCGCCCGCGCGGCGTCGAAGCTGCTGGTCCAGGTGGCGGGGACCCTGCTGCTGGCCCTCGGCCTCGCGTCATCAGCCATCGCGCAGGCGGTTCCCTTCGAGATCCTGGACAACTCCTTCCTGGTCGAAGAGGCCTTCAACCAGGAGCCCGGGATCTTTCAGAACATCTTCGGCGTGCAGGGGGGCGAGAACGGCGACTGGGAGGCCACGTTCACACAAGAGTGGCCGATCCTCACGCAGGCCCATCAGTTCTCGTTCACGCTGCCGTACTCGTCGCTCGGCGGCCAATCGGGCGCCGGCGACCTGCTGATCAACTACCGGCTGCAGGCGCTCCTCGAGAGCGCGTCGCGTCCCGCGTTCTCGCCACGGGTGTCGCTCATTCTTCCGACGGGCAGCACGGCAAAGGGCCTGGGCAGCGGCAGTCCGGGCTGGCAGGTGAACCTCCCTTTCAGCAAGCAGATCGGCGACGCGTACCTCCACTGGAACGCCGGCTTCACGCACACGCCATCGGCGGAAGGCGAGGCCGCCACGCACAACCTGCTGACGCCGCACGCCGCCGTGAGCGGCATCTGGCGCGTACGGCCCATGCTGAACCTGATGCTGGAATCGGTTGTCGACTGGGAGGAGTCGGCAGAGAGCGGCGTGGAACGCCGCGAGACGGCGGTGACGCTTTCACCGGGCCTCCGGACCGGGTGGAACAGTGGAGACACCCAGACCATCATCGGCGTGGCGATCCCAGTGACCTTCACCGCGGGGCGCACCGCGCCCGGCGTGTTCGGCTACTTGTCGTACGAACTCCCCTTCTGATGTAGGGGCCGACCTTCAGGTCGGCCCTTGAGGCCGGCCCGCCCGGATCGTAGAGGCGGACCTTCAGGCCCGCCTTGGAGTACCGACAAACCGCTCGATCACGTCGATCAGACCCGCCGGCGCGCGCACGACCCACTCATCGGCCGGAGGCCGGTCGGCTGGAAACCTCTCGAATCCGAAGCCGTACGCAGCCAGGCAGCATCGCACGCCCGCGCGCCGAGCTGTTTCGTGATCGATGGGCGAATCGCCGATCAGGAGCGTGTGCGGAGCACTGGCACCCGCGCGATCCATCAACGCGAGCAGCCCGGACGGATCGGGCTTCCGCGGCAGTGGACCATCTCCGCCGACGACTTCCTCGAAGAGATCTCGCATCCCCAGACCCTCGAGGAGGCGCTCGCTCGGCCGGGCCCCTTTGTTGGTGAGCACGACCACGCGGGCGTGCTGGCCGGCCAGGCGCACCACATCGACGATGCCGTCGTACGGGCGCGTATGGTTCAACAAACGCGTGTCGTAGATCTCGAGGAACCGCGCCAGCGTACCCGGCCCGTTCTCCAGACCCGAGGCGGCGAGCGTCCGCTGCACGAGCAGCCTGGCCCCCTCGCCGATCATGCGGCCGATGGCTTCCTCCGACAGCGGCCTCCCTCCAAGCTCGGTGAGCAGCTGGTTCGCGGAATCGGTGAGGTCGCGTCGGGAATCGATCAGCGTCCCGTCGAGATCGAAGGCAATCAGCCGGCGTAGGTCGCCCATGACGTTGGCGTCTCCCAGACGGTGACCCGCATCACCGGAAGCCCCAGGTCCCGCGACACGTCGAAGATGAGCCGCGCGATGCGCTCGACGGTCGGGTTGCTCTCGAGGAGGTACATCGGCTCTCCCAGCGCCTTGAGCGGTTCGACGAGCGGGTCGTCGCGCCGCAGGATCATCTTGTGGTCGAGCTCGCGATCGATCCACCCCTTGACGATGCGCTTGATGTCGCTGAAGTCGGCCACCATGTTGCGGGTGTCGAGCGCGTCGGTGCGGATCTCGACCTCCGCCACGGCGTTGTGCCCGTGGGGATGCTTGCAGATCCCGTCGTAGTCGAGCAGACGGTGCCCGTAGCAGAAGTCGATCTTCTTGGTGACCGAGTACATACTCTGTAATCTTAAGCTACGCGCAGGCTGAAGCCTGCGCTCTACACACGGCTGAAGCCTGCGCTCTGCACACGGCACCGACTCGTGAACATCAGCCTGTAGCGCGGGGGCTTCAGCCCCCCCGCGTGAACTCTGAAGCCCGTGGAGGCGTGGAGCGTGGGAACAAACGGAATGCCGACAGCCGTGCTGCTCTCCGCAGGCGTCGACAGCGTGGTGCTGGCGGCCGCGGAAGCGCGGACTGCACGCGTGCACCCGATCTACGTGAGCACCGGGCTGGCGTGGGAACAGGACGAGCGCGCGGCGCTCGACCGGGTGCTCGCCGTGCCGCCGCTGGCGGGCCGCCTGGCCCCGCTGGCAGTGCTGGCGTTCACCGTGCGTGACCTCTACCCCGCGTCGCACTGGGCGCTTCGAGGCGAGCCCCCGGGTTTCGACACGCCAGACGAGGACGTGTACCTCACGGGCCGCAACGTGGCGCTGCTCAGCAAGGCGGCCATCTATTGCGCGCAGCACGGCATCGGCCGCATCGCGCTGGGGCCGCTCGCGGGCAACCCGTTTCCCGACGCCACGCCGCAGTTCTTCGCCTCGATGGCCGCCGCGCTGTCACTGGGCCTCGCGCACCCGATTGCGATCGAGGCGCCGTTTGCGACGATGGACAAGCGCGCGGTGATCCAGCTCGGCGCCGAGCTGGGCGTCCCGCTGGCATTGACGCTGTCGTGCATGAACCCGCAGAACGGACGCCACCTGGGCCGACCTGAGGGTGGGCCCCTCCATTGCGGGCGGTGCAGCAAGTGCCGCGAGCGGCGCGACGGCTTCGCCGAGGCCGGCATCGCAGACCCTACCGTCTACGCGACCGCACCGATTCGATGAGTCCGAGTACGACGTTTCTGCATAGCCACCCGAGGCGGACATCGACGAAACGTCAAGGTCGCCGCGGTCGGCCGCACTAATCAGGCGCATTTGCCTGCATTGTCGATGGCATCCCGCTTGCGCTGTACACGATGCAGCGGAGTCCGACGATGCTACGATTGACGGGCCGGCGGCGGGAGGTCCTGGCCGAGAAATTTGGCGACCTGGCCAACCTGGCGGTGACGCGCTGGTCTTTGGGCAGGCGATAGGTCAAGACGTGGTTTCGCCATCTGTCATGGTCGTGGGAATCGTCATCTGGGTGGTCTTCATGGGCGTTGCATACGCCTTATCCGGAGCTGTCCGATGAGGAATGCGTTCATCATGCTGGCGGGCATCGGACTGATCGGCTGGACCATCGTCCTGCTGGACTGGCTGGCTCGCCGAAAGGATCGACGCTCACACCACCGGTCATCGGCCTGAGCGAGCCGGCGGCACTCGATTGGCGACCCCTTCAGTCGGCCGACCCACCGTACAGCAAACCGCCATATAATCGCGGCGCTCCCCATATGTCGCTGTCGCCTGGCACCCGTATCGGCGGGTACGAGGTCCTGGCCCTGCTGGGCGTGGGCGGGATGGGCGAGGTCTATCGCGCCCGCGATCCCCGTCTGCAGCGCGACGTGGCGATCAAGGTGCTGCCCGAGGTCTTTGCCGGAGATCCGGAGCGGCTGGCGCGGTTCCAGCGCGAGGCGCAGGTGCTGGCCGCGCTGGCGCATCCCAACATCGGCCACATCTACGGGCTCGAGGAGACCGACGGGGGCCGCGCGCTCGTTCTCGAGCTGATCGAGGGGCCCACACTCGCGCAACGGATCAAAGACGCGCCGCTACCGGTCGAAGAGGCGTTGGCCGTCGCGCAGCAGATCGCGGACGCCCTCGACGCGGCGCACGAGCATGGGATCGTGCATCGCGATCTCAAGCCGTCGAACGTCAAGGTGCGCGAGGACGGCGCGCGGTCACGGTGCTCGATTTCGGCCTCGCCAAGCTCACCCAGGCTCCCGGCTTCGGCTCCCAGTCCCCGGCGCTGACCGCGTCGCCAACGATGAGCGTGGCATTCACCGGCGCGGGCGTGATCCTCGGCACGGCCGCCTACATGGCACCCGAGCAGGCCCGCGGCAAGGTCGTGGACAAGCGGGCGGACGTCTGGGCGTTCGGCTGCGTGCTGTTCGAGATGCTCACCGCTCGGCGGGCCTTCGATGGGACCGATGCCACGGAGATGATCGCGGCCGTCGTCCGCGGCGAGCCCGAGTGGTCGGCGCTGCCTGCCGCGACATCACCGGGACTGCGCGCGCTCCTGAAGCGCTGCCTCGAGAAAGACCCGAAGCGGCGCATCCGCGACATCGGCGACGTGCGCTTCGAGCTGGAGGAGATCGTTCGAGCGCCCGCGACGCCTGAGCCTGCGGCAGCGCGTGAGTCGCCTGCGCGCGTGCCGCTCTGGCGGCGCGCAGCGCCGATGGCGGCAGCCGTGCTCGTGACCGCGGCTGTCGCGGGATACGTCGGGCGGACGCTTGCGCCGGAGCCCGACCGCGCCACTACGCGCTTCAGCGTCGCCCTGGCCCGAGGTGACCAGTTCACCTTCACGGGCCGCCACGTCGTCGCGATCTCTCCGGCCGGGACCCATCTGGCGTACGTGGCGAATGGCCGGTTGTATCTCCACGCGATGGATCAGCTCGGCGCAACGCCGATCCGCGGCGTCGAGGGCGGCCGAAGTCCGTTCTTCTCCGCGGACGGCCAGTGGATTGGATTCTGGCAGGGAGGGCAGCTCAAGAAGATCTCGATCACCGGCGGCGCGCCCGTCGTCCTGTGCGCGGCCGACAGTCCCTGGGGTGCGAGCTGGGGGGCCGACGATGTGATCCTGTTCGGCCAGGGCCCCAAGGGCATCATGCGTGTCTACGGCAGCGGCGGGACGCCGGAAGTCCTCATCGCCGCTGATGAAGGACAGAGTGTCCATGGCCCGGTGATGCTCCCGGGCGGGCGTGCCGTTCTGTTCACCCTGCTCGCACAGGGAGGGAATTGGGATCAGGCGGAGATCGTGGTCCAGTCGCTCGACAGCGGCGATCGGAGGGTGCTCGTCAGAGGCGGGAGAGACGCCCGCTACGTCGCCACCGGTCACCTGGTCTATGCCCTGGAGACCACGCTGCTCGCAGTTCCGTTCGACGCCGACGCCCTCGAGGTCGCGGGCGGTCCGGTCCCGCTGGTAGAGGATGTGGCGAACGCGGCAGGCATTACCGGCGCGGCTCACTTCGCCCTCGCGGCCGATGGCACGCTGGTTTATGTCGGCGGCGTAGCAGCTCTCGCGCGGCGGACACCGGCGTGGGTCGACCGTCAGGGACGTGAAGAAGCGATCAAGGCGCCGCCGCGCGCGTATCGGTATCCTCGCCTGTCGCCCGATGGCACGCGCGTGGCCCTCGATCTGCGGGACGAGCAGCAGGACGTCTGGATCTGGCACCTGGCGGGCGAAACGCTGACGCGCCTGACGCTCGATCCCGCGAACGAGCAGTATGGAGTCTGGGCATCGAACGAGCGGATCGTCTTCGGCTCCCCGAGAGCTGGCTCGGCAACGAACCTTTTCATGCAAAGCGCGGACGGAACGGGCGCCGCCGAGCGATTGACTGAGAGTCAGCGGACGCAGTTTCCGATGGCGGTGTCGCTCGACGGCAGCCGGCTCGTGTTCCGAGAAGACACGGGCAGTGGCAGCACAGACCTGATGATGGTGTCGCTCGACGGCGAGCGGCGCCCGCAACCGCTCGTCCAGACGCCCTTCACGGAGTACAACGCTGAGATCTCGCCAGACGGACGCTGGCTCGCGCACGAGTCGAACGAGTCCGGCCGGTTCGAGATCTACGTTCGTCCGTTTCCCAACGTGAACGACAGGAGGTGGCAGGTCTCGACCGAAGGCGGCACGCGGCCGCTCTGGGCACGCAGCGGGCGCGAGCTCTTCTACATCACGCCCGCGGGCGACGCGCTGATGTCGATGGGCATCGTGAGCGGGCCGGCATTCAAGGTTGCCACGCCCACCAAGCTGTTGGATACCCGCGCCTATTACTTCCCAATCGGTACCGGCACAGGGCAGGGCAGCCCCGGGCGCATGTACGACGTCTCTCCCGACGGTCGCCGCTTCCTGATGCTCAAGGCGGCCGCCGACTCCACCGACGCGCCGCCCGCGTCGATCACGGTGGTGCAGAACTGGACGGAAGAACTGAAGCGGCGCGTCCCGATTCCCTGACGAGCCCGTCGTCGTTCACCCTTCTCCATTCTCGCTTCTCGGTTCGTGTTCAGGTTCCGTTTGAGGTTCGGGCTCCGGCGTCCGAGGTTCGGGGCTGCTGAAGGAGCTCAGGTCCACCGTTTCCACGTCGGTGTGCCCGAAGTCGTCTCCTTTGAACAGCAGCGGCTGGCCCTCCACCATGGCAAGCGCGTACGAAAAGCAGTCGCCGTAGTTCAGACCGGCGCGATGGCGTCCCTTGCCGAACAACGTGAACGCGCGGCGCGCCACCTGGGCCTGTGCACGGTCGACGGCGACCAGATCGACTCCGGCCTTTTCCAGGAACAGGTCGAGATCGCGCAGGCCTTCCGCGCCGTTTCGCGCTTCGAGGACGATGGAGATCTCCACGAACGTGGCCGCCGACATGCGCCGTGAGTCGGTGGCCTCGATCGCCCCGATGAATGCCAGGCGCTCCGGCTCGTTGGTCAGGATGGCAAAGAGGGCCGACGTGTCGATGACCATCAACGCGGCAGGCCGCGCTCGTCGTAGCCGAGGATCTCGTCGGGGGGGCGCGTGTCGAGCTCCGGCAGGCTGCCGCAGTGCAGAGCGATCGCGTTCAGCTCGTCGGCCAGACGCTTTCCGCGCGAGCGACGGACACGCTGGAGCCGCTCGCGCAGCGCCTTCGTCACGGCCTCGGTCTTGGTCTCGCCCGTCCGGCGCGCGAGCTCGGCTGCCAGCCGCTCGGTCTCGGGATTGCGGATGTTAAGCGCCATTTGATTACGTGTAGCACAGAAGCTACACGGCGGGCAACATTGGCGCCGCTCACGCCGATGTCGAAGTTTCCTTCAGTGTGCAGGCCTACGGCCGCACCGAAGACGACGATAGAGTCGTCAGCACGATGGGTCTCACGCACGTCACGGTGTCTTTGAAGGTGCCCGGGAGCACGAATGGCGGTTACGACGCCCTGTTCCTGGTCGACACCGGTGCGACTGACTCGCTGGCGCCCGCGTCTGAGCTGGCCAAGGTCGGTATCCAACCTGTTGGCCGTACGGCGTACGAGCTCGCCGACGGCGGCGTGCGCGAGTATCCTTTCGGTCTCGCGCAGATCGAGTTCATGGGCGAGATCACGGCAGGCCGCGTGATTTTCGGACCGGACGGTGCGGAGCCGATTCTCGGTGTGACGGCACTGGAATCGGTCGGCATTACCGTCGATCCAGCCAGCCATACGCTTCAACGTCTTCCCGCCGTGCCGCTCAAGTGACCGGGCGGGTCATTCGCAGGTCGAGCTGCACTGCACCTTCGCCTCGTCGCACATGCCCGCGCTCGCACGTCCGGTAGCTACCCTCGCGAGTACACGTCCTGCCCGTCGATGAAGGTTCGTACCACGCGGAAGCCGCGGTCCAGGACGACGACATCTCCGGCCGCGCCCGCGGCAAGCACGCCGAAGCCGGTGAGCCCCAGCGCGCGCGCGGGCGTCGTGGAGCACAGCGCCGTCGCGTCCACCACCGACAACCCGAACTCCGTCACGATCATCCTGAACGCCCGGTCCATCGTCAGCGTGCTCCCCGCGAGCGTGCCATCGTCGAGCAGCGCGGCATCCTCGCTCACGCGGATGCGGCGGCCGCCGAGCCGCGCGAACGATCCCACCGCCAGCCCCGAGCCACCGGTGCCGTCGGTGATGGCCATCACGCCGCCCGCCCCTTTCGACGCGATCGCCACGCGGCACATCGCGGGATGGACGTGAAAGCCGTCGCAGATCAGCTCGGCCGTCACCTCTTCTCTCGCGAGCACGGCGCCGGCCAAGCCGGGGGCGCGATGCGTCATCGGCATCATCCGATTGAACAGGTGTGTGGCGTGCCGCGCGCCCGCATCGATGGCGGCGATCGCCTCGTCCAGGCTGGCACCGGAATGTCCGAGCGACACACGATGGCCCGCGGCGGCCAGCGTCCCAACGAGATCGAGGCCGCCCGACAACTCGGGCGCCAGCGTCACGATGCCGACATCCGGACGGGCGCCCGCGATGACGTCGAGGATGTCGCGCGCGGAGAAATCGCCCCCGTGTCCGGGCGGGCCGTGAAGGCCCGCCCCACGACCGCCAAGAGACAGACCCTGATCACCAGGCGGAAGCCGCAGGCACTCGGCGGGCTGGGCGCCGCGATAGGTCGGATTGATGAAGTTGCTCTCGAGATGCGCGGGCAGCACGCGTGCGCTCGCAGCCGGTCGGCTGCTGCGCGCGCGTCGCACCTGTTCCAGCACCCGACGTAGATCGTCAGGCGGGCACGCGACCGTGGTCGGGCAGAATGCGGTCACGCCATACCTGGGAAGCCGTGCGGCCATCTGCGCGACGGGGTCGCCCTCATCCAGCGAATCGATGCCCTCGACGCCGTGGACGTGCACATCGACGAAGCCTGGAACGACATAGCAGTCGTGGCAGTCGACGATGGCGGCGCCAGCGGCATCCACGCGGGGTCCTGGCTCCACCGCGGCAATCCGCCAGCCATCGATCAGAAGCGAGGCGTGGGTGAGGACGCGATCCGGCAGGACAAGGTCACCGCCGGCGAGCACGATCATAGTAACGAAGCCTTCGCTCGAGATCAGAACGAAGCTCCGGTCGCAGCGAAGCTTCGTCACTAGTTTGCGCGGCCGCAAAAGCGGCCGCGCCTAAGCCGTGCGGAGCACGGCTAGAGCATGGCGGCCCTCGCCGCGCCGAGCGCCCCCGCGTCGGCACCGAGATCGGCGGCGGCGATCGTGACGGAGCCCGCGGCCGACGCGGGCATGCGGCGCGCCGCCTCGACCCGCGCAGGCTCCACGAGCAGGTCGGCGGCCTCGGCGATGACCCCGCCCAGCAGCACGATGTCGGGATCGACGACCGCCACGAGATTGCCGATGGCCATCCCGATGTACCGCGCGGTGTCGCGGACCACCGAGATGGCGACGCCGTCGCCGCCGCGGGCGGCGTCGAAGACGTGCGTCACGGTGATGGCCGTCATGTCGCCGCCAGCCAGGTCGAGCGCGCGCGAGCGGTCGCCGGACTTCAGGCGCCACACGAGCCGGCGGACGATGCCTGCGGCGCCGATCTCCGCCTCGAGGCAGCCGATCTTGCGGTAGTCCTCGCGCTCCACCGGGTTGAGCGCCAGCCAGCCGGCCGCGCCCGCCAGGCCATGCGCTCCCTCGAACGGACGGCCGTGGACGACGATCCCAGCGTGCACGCAGTCGCTGGACGTCAACGTCACCACGTGATTGGCGCCGCGCGCCGCCCCGCACCACTGCTCGGCGAGCGCCACCGCGGTCCCGCGCGTCACCACGCGCGGCGGGTCCTGCGCGCCGGCCGCCCGTGCGGCCGCCTCCACCAGGGCAGCGACACCCGCGTCAATCGGATCGCGCACGGCGATCCCCAGGCGCGCGGGCCCGCCGGCCACCGCCCGGACGGCGGCTGCGGCAGACGCCGCGGAGGCGCCGTTCTGCAGGCTGCGCGCCGTGATGGCTCCGCCTTCGCCCGCGGCCACGACGGCCACGGCGCCGTCGCGCACCTCGATGCCCAGGATCACGAGGTGATTGTATCGCCGGGCCAGTCGACCTGCACGTGGAGCTTGCGGCCTTCCAGGGGTGGGTGATCGCAATGGTCGGTCGGTCCGGGCCCGTCTTCGCTCGCGCAGGCCGCCGCAGCACGCGCCGGCGAGGCGCGCCGGAACAGCTCGCTGTCGATCCGTTTGAGCAGCGCGACGTACGCGCCCTCCACGGGCGCCGTGAGCACGAGCACGCCGCCGCTCTCGGCCGGCGGAAACCGGCGGTCGTCGAGATAGTCGCGGTCGAGCGTGAGCAGAGTGCGCCGCCACTGCCGCGCGAGGCGAAAGTGCTCGCCGTCGCGCGCGCGGCGCAACTCGTCGTGCTCGATGACGAACAGCACGTCCCATCGGAGCCGCGTCCGCATGAATGCCACCAGGCCCGCGGGAACGTTGGCATCCACATACAGGCGCGGCTGGCCGGCGATGCGCTCGGCATGAGGGCCCAGCTCTGAGGGCAGTGTGCGCATTACCGGTGTCGTTCCAAGTCGGTCACGTCTCCACCGGATCCGAGGGCGCGGGATGCTCGCGCCTGGCCGCGCGGGCCGTCCGCTTCAGCGCCGCGACGAGCTCGTCGCGCTTGTGCACCAGCTCCTTGCGCGGACGGCGGCCGGGCTCCGAGCTCACGGCGTACTCGCAGAAGAGCGGAAACGCGATCGTCGAGTCGCAATACGCCACGACCGTATCGGGCAGAACTCCCGGGTTCACCTTGCCCCAGCTCACCGCCTCGGCGGGCGTGGCGCCCGACAGGCCGCCCCACACCACCTGGTCGGTCGTGATCTGGATGAAGAAGTCGTTGCCGCCCTTCGGGATGCCGTAGACCTCCCACAGCGTGGGCTGCCCCTGGAGGTAGAAGTTCTTGGGCGACCCGCCGCCCAGGATCACGCAGCCGTTCTTCGTGCCGGCCAGGATGAACGCGCACACCTCGTTGACGTCCTTGTTCGGGTCGATCATCAGGCGGCTGTCGTTCATCAGCTCGTGATAGGCGACGTTCATGCCGATCGAGCTGTCGCCGGGCGACGAGGTGTAGATCGGTACGCCCGCCGCGGCGGCGGCGGCGACGAGCGAATACGCCTCGCAGCCCCGGTGCCGCTCCATGAGATCCCGGCCGAGCGCATAGTGCAGCTCCGCCGTCGACACAGGCTCATCCCTCCCCCAGCGGACGAGGAAATCGCGGACGTAGGCGTCGGTCTCGAGCAGCACGCTGGCTGGAAACAGCACGTCGTAGATCCGAATGACGCCCTCCTCGTACAGCTCGACGTCGTCGACGAAGGGCGTTCCCCGATGCAGCGTGAAGTTCAGCGCGTAGTGCAGGTCGTGATAGAGGTTGGCGCCCGTGCTGATGACGAAGTCCACGAGGCCGCGCTCCATCAGCGACACGACACAGCCGCCGAGGCCCGCAGGCGTCAGGGCGCCCGCGATCGTGAGCGCGATCGTCGTGTCGTGGTCGGGGTGCAGCATCTTCTCGGTGAAGATGCGGCAGGCCTCGCCGAGCCGCGCGGCGTTGAACGCCTGGAACCCCTCGTCTATCAGATGGCGAATCTCCGCGCTGCCGCGCGGACGGTAGTAGCGGATGGGCTTGCCTGACAGGTAGCCGTCGCGCCCCATTCTCGGAGCGCCGGGCGATCGGTGGGGCACGGCGCTACTTTAGCATCCAGGCGGGTCTGAAGGCCCGCCTCTACGTCTCGAGCGCCCGGGCGACGTACCGAAGCGAACTGTGGCGCGCGCCGGTATCGGCCGATAAGGCGGCAAAGACTCTGCCCGTGGACGACGTCACTCTCACCGCTCGCCGGGCGCCCGCCGCCGCTGCCCGCCCTGACCTGCCGGCCGACGCGGAGTCGCGCTTCCGGACGCTCGTACAGTCGCCCCTCCGGGCGGGGCTGCTCCGCTTCCTGAGCGCCAGGCCGGAGGAGGCCTTCGACGTCGACTCGCTGATGTCGACGTTCGGGCGCATGCGGCTCGACGTCGAGAACTGCCTCCACGAGCTGGTCGAGTTCGGGGTCGTCGGCCGCCTCGCCGGTCCGGAGCCGAAGTACGCCGCGCAGCGGCCCGACCGCGAGGCCGTGGCGCAGCTGCTCGACACGTTCCTCGAGCGCCGCGCCGCCATCAGCGCCGAAGATCAGGCGCCGTCGGTGCAGCGCTTCCGCGAGATGATCGGGCGCGACGAGAAGATGCTGATCGTCTTCGAGTGGATCCGCACGGCGGCCAAGTCCGACATCTCGGTGCTGATCCTCGGGCCGACCGGATCGGGCAAGGAAGTGGTGGCCCGCATGATCCACGAGCTGAGCCGCCGCGGACGGGAGAAGTTCCAGGACGTGAACTGCGCCGCGCTGCCCGACACGCTCTTCGAGTCGGAGATCTTCGGCTACGAACGGGGCGCCTTCACGGGCGCGCACGATCGCAAGCCCGGACGCCTCGAGCTGGCCAACCACGGCACGCTGTTCCTCGACGAGATCGGCGAC
>JACQTK010000186.1 GCA_016210845.1 Acidobacteriota bacterium
CTGGCGGCCAATCCGACGGCGTGGCTGCCGTGGAACTATCAAGACGCTCTGGCCGCGGCGCCCGCAACGGCGGCGCGGTGACGCTCAGCCGACGGCTGGCTGAACGCTACGCAGGCTTGCCGAAAGCACACCAAGGCCTCAGTCGAGAGGCGTTCACGACCTTTGATGCTGCGCTCGGGAAGACGGCCTGGGCGCCTGGTCATCAGCGTCGGTACGCGCTCGTCGAAGGGGCTGACGTACTGGCCAGCGCGGAGCGGTACGAACTCTCCGGGACGCTCGGCCAGCAGGCTGTGCGCATCTGCGGGATTGGCACAGTGTGCAGTGACCCCGCACATGACAATCCCCACCACGCGCGCGTACTCGTTGAGCGCTTGGTCGACGAGGCGACGGGAGACGGAGCTGATATCGCGATGGTCTTTGCCTCGCCCGAATCCAGGTTGCCTGCGCTCCAGGACTTCGAAGTGGTCCCGACGCACGATGTCGAGCTGAAGGTCGCGGAATCGTTACGGTACGGTGCGCCGATGACGCTGGTACGCGGCGGTGAGGACCGGGACCTTGCGGCGATCGTGGCCATGGGTCAGGCTCGTGCCGCTCGATGTCGATTTCACCTCGAACGGGACGTTGATCTCGTGAAGTACACCGTTACGAAGAAGCGGCTGCTCGCGGGGCTGGGAACGTCCGGCGCCCGCCAGCTCCAGTTCGTCATCGCCGAAGAAGGCATCACGGCGGCCGCCTACGCCGTCATCAGCATCGTCGATGGCAGTTGGACGATCGAGGAAATGCGGCGACCGTGACGCGTCCGGCGCGCGCGTTGGCGCCATCCTGCAGGCCATGATCGCGCGGGAACCTGTCGAGCGTCGGCCTGTCATTCGCGGATGGTTGCCGCCCGGATTCGTGCCGCCGCAAGTCACGATCGTGTCGACGCGCCCATCTGCGGAAGTCCTGTTGGCGCGTCCTCTTACAACCACCGTGGACAGGCTAGGACTGTCTCACGACGACGTGCTGTACTGGCGGAGCGATTTTCTCTGACGCGGATCACGCAACCCCTCGATCCGTCAGAACAAGCCTGAACTCCCGCGCGACTGTTCATAACAGAACATCGCGAGTTCTCCGATCCTCGTACATTAAAAGGGCATCGCTTTCTTGAGTCCTGATCGTCCCGCGTTCTCCCTCCAGCGATCAGTGTCCTCGGCGCTTTCCTAAAGGTGAATGTTGTCATGAGTATCGATCTCCAGGATTCCGGGCGCGCTACACCGCTGATCCCTGCGTCGGGAGACCTTATGAGGGAACCGGATCAGATCAGGCGCGTGGCTTTGTGACCGTTCCGGGAGCATCACCCAGATCCTTGGCTGGCTCGATCGACGCGGCACGGCGTAACTCGACCACGCGCGATCGCGGCCACTCCCATGATGTGCAATCGGGAACAGCGATCGCGGGCGTGCATTCGTACAGTGAGAGTATGCAAACCGACTACATGAAAGCAGCGTTGATGGCAGCCTGGATTCTGGCCGTCGGCGTTCTCGGCTATGTCTCCGGTGCGACATCCTTCGTCGCCTGGACCATCCTTGCGGTCCTGGCGCTGGTACCCCCAACGGTGATGGTGCGGCTCTGGGGTGTGCCCTCTCCGAGCATGTCGGAGACGATTCGAGAAGTGCTTCGCTGATCTGATTCGTCGCAACGGGAAAAAACCGTCGTAGGTCGCCGGTACGTCCCACACACACCCTCCTACACGTTCGTCACAGGTGGTACCGGAGGGTTCGGCGGGGCAATTGCTCCTTGCCTCGTTGAGGCATCGGCGAAGAACCCATCAAGAAGGTGGGAGATTCGCGACGATCCCGGTCGTGATCGTTGCCGGAAACGAAGTTCGCCACCGACTCCTGACTCGACGACGATCTGTCCCGCTTGCCACACCGACGTTATCGTCCGAACGATCGCGTCTCTTGTCGAGTTGTCGTCGTATCGATTCACATCATCGAGTCAGCTCGTTTCGGCCCGGCTGCCCAGTTACGGACGCGTGTGCTCCCTGATGGTACGATGCTCACGGGCCGCACCATCGGCGAAGATGCGTGAGGCACCGATAAACGTATGCCGCGGAGCGAATTCACGGTCCCTCGTGCGCTGGGCGGTGGTGACGAACTGCTCAGCATCGAGCTGCTCGAAGAACACGCCCGGCGCCTGGCGGCTCTGCTGTCGATCGCGCCGTCGCGCGCCGGCAACGGTCGCGCGCACCTGCGGCAGCTCAAGCGGCACATGCGGGCATTGCGCGACGTCTATACGACGCTCGCCGAAGACGCGCAGCGGGAGGCCATGTCTCCGGCCGCCGAATGGCTGCTCGACAACTTCCATATCATCTCGGCGGCCACACGCGATATCAAACACGATCTGCCCCCCTCGTTTTTCAAGCGACTTCCGCGTGTTGCGGCTGACGAGTTTGCCGGTATTCCGCGCATCTATGCCCTGGCGCTCGAGCTGATCGCCTCGAGTGCCGGCCGCCTCGAAGCGCAGCGGCTCCAACGGTTCATCAGCGCCTTCCAGTCAGTCACCCCGCTCACAATGGGCGAGCTCTGGGCATGGCCGAGCGTGCTAAAACTCGCGCTGCTCGATCATCTGCGCGCGAGAGGTGACGTGCTCGCCGCCACCCGCGTCCATCGGTTAGCGGCGGATCGTCTGGCGACGGCACTCGAGGCGGCACAGGTCTGGCGCGAGCCGTGGGCGACACACGTCCACCATGCGTTCGTCACGCGGCTGCTTCAACGGACGCGCGCGCTCGGTGCGTTGGCTTCGGGACTCCACCAGCAGCTCGAACTGGCGCTGGCGGCGCGCGGCCAGACGATCGAGGACGCGATTCGCGCGGAAGGACAGCACCAGGCCGCCGAACAGGCGAGCATGGCCAACCTGATTGGCAGTCTTCGTCTGATTTCGACCTTCGATTGGACCGAGTTCTTCGAGAGCGTCAGCCTCGTCGAGCAGGTACTCCAGCGCGACCCGGCGGGCGTGTACGGAGGGATGGACTTTCGCAGCCGCGACCGATACCGCCATGCCGTCGAGGAACTGGCGGTCCCCACCGGCGAAGGGCAGCTGCTGCTCGCGCTGAAGAGCGTAGAGCGCGCACGGCAGGTCCACGTCCGAAGTCCAGAATCGGGCGCCGCGCACGTCGGTTACCACCTCATTGGCGGAGGACGACGACAGTTCGAGCGGAGCGTGGCGTGGCGTCCCGATCTCATGCACCGGCTGCGGCGACTCTTCTTCGCGTGCGCGACTCCGGGGTACCTCGGGACCATCGCCGCGGGCACGGCCGTGCTCGCGACGCTCGCGGTCAGCTATGCGTGGTGGTACGGCTGGCGCGGCGCGTCCCTTGTGGTGGTTGCCGCCCTGACGGCCGTGCCCGCCAGCGAGCTGATCATCCAATTGCTGCAACGGCTGATCAGCTACTTGATTCCACCGCGCCGGCTCCCGCGGCTCGAGCTCGACGCCGTTCCGGCGGCGGCCCGGACGATGGTGATCGTGCCGACCATCTTCGACAGCATCGAGCGCGTTAACAGCTTGATCGCGCACCTCGAAGTGCAGGCGCTCGGCAACCTCGACCCACACATCCATTTCGCCATCCTCAGCGACTTCCTCGACGCGCCGACCGAAACCGTGGTGCAAGACGCGGCGATTCTCGACGCCGCGTGCGCGGGAGTCGCGGCGCTCAACGCCAAGTACGCCGAAGGCGGCTCCGGCCGATTCTTCCTCTTTCACCGCCTGCGGCAATGGAACGGGCGTGAGGGCCTCTGGATGGGATGGGAGCGGAAGCGCGGAAAGATCGAGGAGTTCAACCGCCTGCTGCGCGGCGCCACCGACACCAGCTTTGCGGTGACTGTCGGCGATCTCGACGTGCTCCCGCTGGTCAAGTACTGCATCACACTCGACAGCGACACGCGGCTTCCACGCGGTGTGGCGCGCGAGCTGATCGGGATCATCACGCACCCGCTCAACCGCGCGACGATCAACGCGCAGGCCGGCCGCGTCACCGAAGGGTACGGCATCCTGCAGCCGCGCATCAGCGTCACGTTCATGAGCGCTGCCGGGTCGCTCTTTGCGCGGCTGTATTCGGGACACACGGGCGTCGATCCCTACTCGACGGCCGTCTCCGACACGTATCAGGACCTGTTCGGCGAAGGCATCTTCACCGGCAAGGGACTGTACGACGTCGACGCGTTCACCGCGGCGCTCGAGGGATCCGTTCCGGAAAACGCGCTGCTGTCCCACGACCTGTTCGAGGGCCTGCACGCGCGGGTCGCGCTCGTCTCTGACGTGGAGCTGGTCGACGAGTACCCCTCGAGCGTGCTGTCCCACGCACGCCGCCAGCACCGGTGGATTCGAGGCGACTGGCAGATCCTCTGGTGGCTATTCCCGTTCGTGCCGTCGCGGTATGGCCTCAGGCGCAATACGCTTCCGATCATCGGGCGGTGGAAGATCGTCGACAATCTGCGGCGCAGTCTCGTCGCGCCGATGCTGCTCGCACTGTTCGTCGCGGGGTGGACGGTACTGCCGGGCTCTCCCTGGTTCTGGAACCTGACCGTAATCGGTGTCGCGGCGTCGCAGCTCCTGCCGGTTCTCGCGCGCCTGCTGGTCGGCCCCGGCCGCGCACAGTCGATCCCGGTGTTTCTCCGCAACGTGCGCCGCGATGCCGCCACCGCGCTCGCGCAGATCTTTCTGAGCATGGCCTTTCTCGCGTTTCACGCGGTCGATACCGCGCACGCAATCGGCGTCACGCTGGTTCGCGTGGGAATCACCAGGCGACGGCTGCTGGAGTGGGAAACGGCAGCCACCGCCGCCGCGAAGGCTGCGGGAGTGGCCGGGCAGGGAGTGCGCCGATTCGTGACCGAGATGGCGGCCAGCCCGGTGATCGCCGTCGTCGCGGCTGTTGCTGTCCTGCCGCGGCGCGCGGATGCGTTCCTTGCCGCTGCGCCGTTTCTGGTCCTCTGGATAGTCGCTCCGGTCATCGCGTACTGGCTCAGCGTGCCGGTGGGCGCACGCGTACGCCCGCTCAGCGATCGCGAGCGAGCCCTGCTGCGGAGGACGGCACGAAAAACCTGGCGGTACTTCGAAGTATTCGTCACGGAAGCGGATGCGTGGCTGCCGCCCGACAACTATCAGGAGGACGGCGACGCACCGAAGCTGGCGCGCCGAACGTCTCCCACCAACATCGGTATGGGCCTGCTCTCGACGCTGGCCGCCCACGACCTTGGCTACCTGTCAATGCATGCGCTTGTCGGACGCCTGGACGCTACGCTACGGACGCTCGAGAGTCTCGATCGTTACGAGGGACACTGTTTCAACTGGTACGACACGGCGACGCTGGCGCCGCTCCATCCCCGGTACGTCTCGACGGTGGACAGCGGCAATCTCGCCGGTGCCATGATTGCCGTCGCTCAGGGATTGCTCGAGCTCGACACGCAGCCTCAGACGCCTGCACAGCGGCTTGCCGGACTGGCCGACACCGCAGATCTACTGGCGTCGGCATCCTCGTCGACGGCCGGCACGGCCCATTCGCGGGAGACCCTCACGGAGATCAATCGCCTCGCTCGTGCCTTCGCTGGCGCGGCGCGGAACGCGACGCCGGACGACGCCTTCGCAACGATACAGACGCTTGCCCCACAACTTGCCAGCGCGATGTCCCAACTCGGTTCGTCGGAACACTCCGATGCGGCGGACGACATTGTCTATTGGGGCCGAGCGCTCGGCGAGGCCACCACGGATCTGACGGTCGATCGACAGGTGCCGGTGGAGTCGTTGCGGATGTTGGCCGGCCGCTTCTTCGCCTTCGCTGCCGCAATGCGATTCGACTTTCTGTACGACCGGCGTCGACGCATCTTTTCCATCGGGTACCGTCTCGCCGACGCCGAAGGGCCAGGACGCCTGGACGCCGCCTTTTACGATCTGCTGGCGTCGGAGGCCCGGCTGGCAAGCCTCGTGGCCATCGCCAAGGGCGACGTCCCACAGCATCACTGGTTCCACCTGGGACGTCTCGTCACCAACGTGGGCGGCCGCGCGACGCTGATGTCCTGGGGCGGCACGATGTTCGAGTACTTGATGCCGCTGCTCCTGCTGCGCAATTTTCCTGGCACGCTGCTGGACCAGAGCTGCCGCGCGAGCGTCCGCCGCCAGATCGAGTACGGGCGCGAGCGCGACGTCCCGTGGGGCGTCTCCGAATCGGCGTACGCGTTTACCGATCGCGAGGGCAACTATCAGTACCGGGCGTTCGGCGTGCCTGGGCTTGGGCTCAAGCGAGGCCTGGCGACCGACCTCGTCATCGCGCCGTATGCGACGGCGCTCGCCAGCCTCATCACGCCCGGCGCCGCTGCCGAGAACTTCGAACGGCTCGCGGCGCTCGGGTTCGAGGGGCGGTTCGGCTTCTACGAGGCGATCGATTACAACCCTCGTAACAGGGGCGTCGATATCACGGCGGACACCGTCGCGCGTCCGACCGTCGTCCGCGCGTACTTCGCTCACCATCAGGGCATGTCGCTGGTCGCACTGGCCAATGTGGTGTGCCACGACGTGTTCGTTACGCGCTTCCACGCGGATCCTCGAATCCAGGCGACGGAATTACTGCTGCAGGAGCGGGTCCCCCGTGTGGCGATCCTGGCCGAGCCGCGGCCGGCCGAGAGCACGACGGCCCAGCCGTCGCTGCCGGTCTTCGCGTCGCGACGCTTCCGGTCGCCGCATACGACGTCTGTCCACACGCACTTCCTGTCGAACGGACGGTACACCACAGCGGTCACCAACGCCGGAGGCGGGTTCAGCATGTGGCGCGATGTCGCGATCACGCGGCGGCGCGACGATCGCACGTCCGACGCGGGCGCCCAGTACATCTACGTGCGGGATCCCTGGTCGAACCGTATCTGGTCCGCCACGTACTTGCCTGTCTGTCGGGAGCCGGATCGGTTCGACGCGACCTTCGATCTCGACAAGCTGACGTTCCGCCGTCGTGACACCGATATCGAGACGCAGCTCGAGATCACCGTCTCGTCCGAGGACGACGTGGAGGTGCGGCGCCTGGCCATCAGCAACCGCGGCGCACAGACCCGCGAAATCGAGGTCACGAGCTATGCCGAGATCGCTCTGGCTCGCCCCGAAGACGACCTCGCACATCCGGCGTTTGGCAAACTGTTTATCGAAACGGAGTTTGATTCGCAGAGCGCCGGCCTTCTCTTCAGCCGCCGGCCTCGGTCGGCTGACGAATCACCGCTCGTTGCCTTCCACGTGCTCGGCGTCGACGGCCCTCGCCTCGGCGGCGCCGTCGAATGGGAGACGGACCGGATGCGCTTCCTCGGCCGCGGACGCTCGCCCGCCAATCCCATCGTCCTTGACGGCCGGGCGCTGTCGGGAACCACGGGCGCGGTGCTCGATCCGATAGGCGCACTGCGCGAGCGCATCCGGCTCGCGCCCGGCGCGTCCGTGCGCGTCACGTTCGCCACCGGGGTCGCGCCGGATCGGACCGAGGCGCTGGCACTGGCGCGAAAGTATCGAGACGGGAGCGCCGCCGCGCGCGCCTTCTCGATGGCGTTCACGCACGTGCACATCACCCTGCAGCAGCTCGGACTCAGTGACGAGGACGCGATGCTCTTCGATCGTCTCGCGTCACGTGTCTTCGGCACCGATGTGTCATGCAGCAGCCCGGTCGCGCTTGGCGCCAACATACTTCGCCAGGAGAACCTGTGGGGCTACGGCATCTCGGGCGACCTGCCGATCGTGCTGCTTCGTATCGCAGATGCGGCGGCGCTGCCTCTGGCGCGCCAGCTGCTCAACGCGCAGGAATACTGGCGCGTCAAGGGACTGCGTGCTGACGTCGTCATCCTGAACGAACATCCGGCAGATTATCTCGACGAGATTCAGCAGCTTCTCTCTCGTACCGCGCAGGAACCGTTGTGGGCAGGATGGCTCGGCAAGACTGGAGGCATGTTTCTGCTGCGTGCCGACGGCATGCCCGACGCAGATCGGCAGCTTCTCTCGGCCGCGGCCGCCGTCGTCATGCCGGGCGATCTTGGGGACCTCACCTCGCAGCTGGAGCGTCCGGCGCCGTGGCTCTCTGCGGGACACGACGTTCCGCGTTCGGCAGAGCTTCCGACGCCGGCGCCCGGGTCCACGCCGGTGCCCGTTCCTCCGCTGGTCATGGAGAACGGACTCGGCGGGTTCACGCCCGATGGACGGGAATACGTTGTCGTCCTTGACGGCGACCACGACACGCCGCTGCCGTGGTCGAACGTGCTCGCAAATCCTGAGTTCGGCACGATCGTGAGCAGTTCCGGGGCTGCCTTCACATGGGCGGGCAACAGTCGCGAGAACAGGCTGACGCCGTTCGCCAACGATCCGGTGACCGATCAGACCAGTGAAGCCGTGTACGTGCGAGACGACGAGACCGGCGCCGTCTGGGGCGGCACGCCAGGTCCGCTCCCGCGGCGCGTAGAGGGCGGCCGATGGGTCGTTCGTCATGCCGCCGGCGTCACACGCTATCTGCATGCCACCGCCGGCATGGAGCAGGAACTCACAGTCTGCGTCTCGTCCGACGATCCCGTGAAGCTGACGACGGTGACGCTGACCAACACCGCGGACGTCACGCGGCGCATCAGCGTGTTCGGGTACGTCGAGTGGTGCCTGGGACCGCCTCGTGCGGGTCATCGACGGTTCGTCGTCACGGAAATCGACGACGACGGCCAGGTGCTGCTGGCACGCAACGGCTACAACAGCGACTTCGCCGAGGCCGCGACGTTCTGGCGGGCGACCGCCACGCTGGGATCTCATACCGGCGACCGCACCGAATTCCTTGGACGCAACCGCACCGTGAGCGCGCCGGCGGCGCTGTTTCGCGAGCGACTCGCCGGTCGCACGGGCGCCGGTCTCGATCCGTGCGGAGCGCTCCACGTCACACTGGACATCGAGCCGGGCGAATCCCGCACCGTGGCATTCGTTCTTGGGCAGGGACGGGACCGGACGCATGCCCTCGAGCTGGCGGCCCGGTACTCCGCGCTCGCACAGGCACAGGACACGATCGCCGCCGTCGAGCGTATGTGGGACGACACGCTTGGTACGCTGCAAGTCCGCACGCCCGACGATTCGTTCGACCTCCTCGTCAATCGATGGCTGATGTATCAGACACTTGCCTGCCGCGTCTGGGCGCGCAGCGGTCCCTATCAACCAGGTGGCGCGTTCGGGTTCCGGGATCAACTCCAGGATGCGCTCGCCCTTATGTACGCAAGACCGGATCTCTGCCGCGCACACCTTCTGCATGCTGCGTCGCGGCAGTTCGTCGAAGGCGACGTCCAGCACTGGTGGCACCCGCCGAGCGGCCGCGGCACGCGGACACGGTGCTCGGACGATCTGCTGTGGCTCCCTTACACCGTCGCGCGTTACGTATCGCAAACGGGGGATGACTCGGTCCTGGACGAGGTACTTCCGTTTCTTGAGGCACCGCCGCTCGAGCCTGATCAGTCCGAGACCTACTTGCAGCCACGTACGTCGTCTGAGACAGCGTCGCTCTTCGAACACGCAGTGCGCGCCATCGCGCGCGCCATGAAATACGGCGCCCACGGCCTTCCGCTCATCGGCTCGGGAGACTGGAACGATGGCATGAATCGCGTCGGGCACGCGGGCCGTGGGGAAAGCGTCTGGCTCGGCTGGTTTCTCGTCAGCGTGCTGAACGAGTGTGCTCCCATCTGCGATCGCCGCGGCCGACGGGATCTTGCGCAGATGTACCGGGACGAGGGGCGCTGGCTCACCGGCATGCTGGAGCTCGCGTGGGACGGCGACTGGTATCGGCGCGCCTACTTCGATGACGGTACGCCGCTCGGCTCGGTGCTGAACGAGGAATGCAAGCTCGATTCGCTTACACAGTCGTGGGCGGTGCTCTCGGGGACCGCGCAGCCCAGCCGTGCGGAGCGCGCCATGAACGCCGTGCGCGCGCATCTCGTGCGCCGCGACGCCCAGCTCGTGCTGCTGCTCACGCCACCATTCGATCGAATGACGCACGACCCCGGATACATCAAAGGGTACATCCCGGGTGTCCGGGAGAACGGCGGCCAATACACCCACGCCGCCATCTGGACGATCATCGCGCTGGCGCGGCTCGGTCAGGGCGACGAGGCGATGGAGCTGTTCCACATGATCAATCCGATCAACCACACGCGGACGCGTGGCAGCGTCGAGCGATACCGCGCGGAACCGTACGTGTTGGCGGCCGACGTCTATGCGCACCCGATGCACATTGGGCGCGGCGGGTGGACCTGGTACACCGGTTCGGCGGGATGGATGTATCAAGCGGCTATTCAGCAGCTTCTGGGGATCCGACGCAACGGGTCGACGATGAGCGTGGACCCCTGTATCCCTGGCGTGTGGGAGATCTACTCGGTCGACTGGAAGATCGGTCGCACGCGCTATTGCTTTACCGTGTCAAATCCCGAGCACCGATGCTGCGGCGTCAGCGCAATTGAACTTGACGGCGTACCAGTTGATCCACGCGCGATTCCGTTACAGGACGACGGCAAGAAACATGAGGTCGCGGTCATGCTTGGCGCCGCTCCCGCATTCGGCGTGCCCATGGCGCCGGGGAGGCGGCGCCGAACGGTATAACGGGTCGTCGTAGATGCTCTCTCTCGACTCGCTCGCGGCGGCAAGCGGCCGGGCGAAGAGCAATCTTTCACGCACGCTCCGCACGATGGCGCGCTACGGCTTGGTGCGGCTGGAAAAGGGCGAAGGACGCAAGCTCAAGCCCTTGGTGACGTTCGACAAAGTCGAATTGCGGCTCGCGCTGGCAGCATAGAGCCTGAGAAATCCGCGCGCATAAGTGTTGCCTCGCCTGAGCTACCCTGGAAAGTGCTCACGGCCAAGCGCTGGAAGCTTCTCAAGGCGTTGTGCGGGGCGGGTCCGGTTTCCGTCCGCGAGGCCGCGCGCCGCGTCGGCCGCGACGTCAAGGCGGTGCAGAGCGATGTCACGGCGCTCCTCAACGCTGGTGTCCTCGACCGCGCGCCTGGCGCCGGCGTGGTCTTTCCGTATGACGCTGTGAAAGTCGAGTTCCTGTTTCGCGCTCCGTCGTGAGACAAAGCGCCGATCGCAGCAAAGACTGCGTCAGCCGACCATCCGGAACCCCGCGGTCGCGAAATGCGAGTCGAACGCAAACGCCACCCGAATACGGCGTTGGGTCATCAAGACAAAGCTGACAGCATCGACTGCCGACAGCTTATGTAGGTCCGGCCGCTCGAAGTACGCCCACGCCTGCTGGAGATCCTTCGCTGTAGACGGCAAGACCTTCAGGTGGGGAACGGTGTTCAGCGAATCCTTCCACGCGAGCGCCACGTCCCGCGCCGCATTACGGTCCAGAAACGTGAAGGTCTCGAGGATGACAGGGACGGAGGTGTGGAACCGGACGCCCTCGCCAAGCAATTGCTCCCAGGTGGCACGCGCCCGAGCGTGCAACGGATCGCGCGTCAGCGCGAGGGCGATCCATGCACCAGTGTCGACGAAGACAAGCTCGCCGGCGCGCACGAGATCAGGAGAGCCGGAAAGGAGCCTTACGGCTCGTCGTAGATGTGGTCATGCTCAACGGAGGTGTGCGCCGGTGGCCCGTCCCACAGCGCAACGGGTCCCTGCGTGTCGGGACGGAGCCACACGCGTCGGACCGCCTCCCGAACGAGCTCCGCAACGCTGCGCCCGGACCGCTCCGCCACATCGTGCAAGGCCTCGAGTTCCTCGTCTCGCAGATAGATTTGCGTCTTGACCATAGGTGTCATCTTACACGTGCGAATGACACCCGTCCAAGGACGCGGCATGTCAGATAGGAGACTGACCGGTTGCGGCGTGACACAGGTGTGACACGCCGTCACGGTCTGGGGTGGCAACCAGTTGCCTGCCGCTGCAAAAACAGGCCGACAAATCAGGTGAAATCGTCTGAGGTGGTCTCCGGTAGGTCCGTGAAATCACCCTTACGCAGGAGGTTGCTCTACGATCATCCAGCATGGCGAGGGCGTGTGTTCGACCGGTCGCGGCGAGCTCTTGAACCTGGAGGAGTATTTCAGCACGCCCGAAGACGTGCGAATGGCGTATTCGATGTTGAAGAACGCGAACTGCGTGCCGCCCGAAGTCCAGTTGATGAACGAAGTCTCACAATTGCAGCACGCCGTGGCGCAGGCGCCCGATGTCACGACCCGCCACTCTCTTCAGCGAAGGCTTGTCGCCTGCCAGACGCAGCTCGCCATCGTGCAGGAGTGGCGCAGGTTTCGACGCACGTGAGCAATGGCGCGGCAGCCGGCACGACGCCTCCGTCGAGACCGGTGTCGGCCCTTCGACTGGCAGGAACCGCGCTGTACGTCGCCGCCTGGCCGGCCTTGATGTTCCTGCTGGCCGGAGACGCAACGTGGGTCGAAGGCTGGCTCTTCACCACCTGGCTCTTGAGCCTCTATACAACCGTGACACTCTGGATGTATCTGAAGGATCCGGCGCTCCTAGCCGAGCGCGATCGAAGGTCGCAGTCGGCGAGCGCGTCGACGGGAGGGCGGCGTCAGACGGCATCGGATCGAGTATCAGTGTTGCTCTTGTTCCTCGGCTTTGCGGCTTGGATCGTCCTGATGCCACTCGATGCCAGACGGTTCGGCTGGACGCCTGCATTGTCCCTGTCGCTGAAGACGTTCGGCGGTGCGCTGTTGCTGTTGTCGGCGTTTCCCCTGTTTCGCGCCTTTTACGACAATACGTTCCTGTCCGGGGTCGTACGCGTCCAGTCCGACCGAGGGCAGCGTGTCGTCTCCACTGGCGTCTACGCGTTCGTTCGTCACCCGATGTATCTGGGGATCGTTTTGATGTTCACAGGAACGCCGCTCCTGCTCGGGTCGGCGATGGGTCTGGGAATCGCCGTCGCGATGGTCGTTCTGTTGGCAGTCCGGATTGACGCCGAAGAACGGTTGCTGGCCGACGAGCTCGATGGATACGCCGAGTATCGCCGCAAGGTGCGGTATCGGCTGGTTCCCTTCATCTGGTAAGGGAAGTCGCAATCTTCGCGACGAGAACTGCCGCGAGGAGGCCGCGAGGCGGGACTGAACCAGCCAGGGGCCCCGCCTCTTAATATCCCCGCGGAGGCCCTTGACTGGTCGCCAGAATCCGGCGGGCTTTGTGCGCCTAGCCGCGCGAGGCTACTTCGGCCGCCCTGTGAAGCCCTGCGCGATCATGTCGATCGCGAAGATCTGCACGTCGCGGATCGCCACGCCGAACAGCGTCCGCTTGTTCGGGCCCCCGAACGCCACGCTGATGAGGCCGCGGTTGGGCCCGGGGATGAAGCCGAGGATGTCGCCGGCCGTGCCGATCACCCAGACGCCGCCGTTGCCGGTGGTATGGATCCGCCCGTCGTTGTCGATGGCGGTGCCGTCGCCCCCCGCCCACGTGAACTGCCGCTCGTTGGTCAGCGTCCCGTTGGGCTGCACGTCGAACGCGACGAGGCCGCCGGTCGGCATGGGAGCGCCAGCGGGAACCGTGAGGTTCGCGGGCGGGTTCGCGCCCATCAGGCGACCCGTCACGTACAGCGTGCGTCCGTCGCGGCTGAGGATGAGCCCGTTGCCGCCGACGGCGCCGAAGCGGCCGCTCACCACACCCTGCGGATTGGCGTAGTACACGCCGCCCATCGTGAAGTACATGCCGCCGTTGGCGTCGGCCACCATGTCGTTCAGCACTCCCTGGCCGAGGCACTCGAGCGGCTCGCCGTCCTTCGTGTTGGTGAAGAGCCGGCGGGGCGAGACCTGCCAGATGCCGCGGTTGAGCGCCCGCTCGCCCACGAACAGCCGGCCGTCGCGGGTCATCGCGAGCGCGCCGCCCGTGTACGTGTCGGTGGCGACGAGCTCCACCTTGCCGTCGAGCCCGATCTTCAGGATCTGGCTCTTGTCGTTCTGCGCCACGAGGACACCGTCTTCCACCCCGATCGGGCTGTCAGCGTTGTTGCCCGTGTCCGTCCACAGGACCCTCCAACGCTGCCCCGCCGCGATGACGCCCGGAATCGCGGTCACGGTGTACTCGGTCGGCTGCGCGGGCGGCGCGGCTCCTCCGCGGCCACCGCCCGCTGCGGGCGCACCGGGCGCCCCACGGCCACCGGGGCCACCTGCGCGCGCGGCCGGTGCCGGAGCGGGGTTCTTGCAGTTCGCCATCAGGAATGCCGCCCGGTTGGGGTCTCCGCCAGCCTGCACACCAGGTGTGCGCATCGGATCCGCCGGCTGCTGTTGACCGAACGCCGTCAGCGTGCCGGCAGCCACCAGCGCAAATGTCAGCAATATGCCTCTCGTTCCCATCGACCCTCCCCCTCGAAGAATGCTCGGCGCTATCCTACGGCCGTACGCAGCGGGTCGGAACAAATTCTTTTGAAGGCCACGCGTGGGGCGGACCGCTCAGAACACGTCGAGATCGTGCGCCGCGGCTACAGGGCCGTCGTAGAAGCGCCGCATCTCCTCGAGGGCCTCTTCCTCACTGCCGGATGTGCCGCAGTCGGTGCCCACCTGGTCGCACCCCGCATTGGCGCGGTGGTAGAGGATCAGCAGTCCAGGACGGCTCCGGCGCGCGATGTCGGCCAGCTCGCGCGTGGTGGTGTGGTATTGGCGGCGGTACGCCTGCCACTCGGGTGAGACCTTCGCCGTCGATCCCTCGGTCTGCACCTCGTGGATCAGCAGGTCGCACCCGTTGCATGCCTCGGCGAGTGCGGGAGTCGGCCGCGCGTCTCCCGAGATGACGATGGAGCGATCGGCCGTGTCGATGCGGTAGGCGAACGCCTGCCAGTCGCCGTGGAGCACCGGGATGGCGGTGACCTTGACGCGCGCGTCCTCGTATGCCACGCCCGCGGACACCTCGACGGCGTTGACCTGGTAGCCGCGGGGCGTCGCCGGCTGGAGCCCGTCGAGACGGTGCGCGATGTCCTCCGACCACGCGGTCAGTATCGCGGCTGCCATCGCCGCCGTTCCAGGCGGGCCGTACAGCGCGAGCGGCTCCTTGCGCCCCATCACCCAGGGCGTGAGGATCAGGTCCGGCAGTCCCATCGTGTGATCGGAGTGCAGGTGCGTGAGAAACGCAGTGTGCAGGTTCACGGAGTCGAGGGCGGATACGCCCCGCGCGGCCGCCGCCATCGCCCGCCGCACGACGCCTGGGCCGGCATCGAACAGGTAGGCCGCGCCGCCCACCACGACGGCCGTGCTCGGCCCCGAGCGCTCGGGGTCGGGCAGCGGCGTGCCGGTGCCGAGGAAGACGACCCGCGTGCCGCGATCCGCGGTGGGCGCGTCAGGCGGTCGACCGCCGGATGCGCCTGGTGCATCGCCAGGAGCCGCCGTGCAGGATGCACACGCCAACACCGCCGCCAGCACGAGCCGCGGCCGATGATGCATGCGGGGCATCCTATACGATCCGCGGGACCGGCATGTAGCCCGTTATGCGGCCCCAAGCGCGGATGTCGTGCTCGTTTGCCGGTCCTAGGCGCGCGGAGCGCGCCAAAGAAATACTGGCAACCAGCCAAGGGGCTCGGCGGGGATATCAAGGGGCAGAGCCCTTGGCTCGTTATACTGCTGCACTTGGAGACCACCGATGATCGAGACGAACCGCCGCGCGTTCCTCCAGGCGCTGCTGACCGGCGCCGCCGGCCTGACCCTCACGTATCGCACCTCCGGACAGGGGCGTGGTCCCGCGCCGATTACGGCCACGAAGCTCACCAGCCGCGTCGTCGCGCTCTCCGGCGCGGGCGGCAACGTCGGCCTCGTCATCGGCCCCGACGGCCTGATCATGATTGACGGAGGCCTCGCCAATCGCGCGTCCGATCTCGCGCAGGCGATCGCCGAGGTCAGTCCCCGTATGGTGGAGGTGCTGTTCAACACGCACTACCATTTCGATCACGTCGGTAGCAACGAATACCTCGGCAAGGGCCGCGTCCGGATCATCGCGCACGAGAACGTGAGGCGACGTCTGGGCGTGCGCTTCGAGAATCCAGCCATGGGCCGGACGATGGAGCCGTTGCAGGAGGTGGGGCGCCCGACGGAGACCTTCAGGGAACGCGGCACGCTGGGGTTCGGGCCGGAGACGCTCGAGTACACCCATACGCCGATGGCGCACACCGATGGCGACGCGTTCGTATTCCTCCCGCAGGCCAACGTCGTCCACGCGGGCGATCTGTTTTGGACGGGGCGCTATCCGGTGGTCGACTACACGGTGGGCGGATCGCTGGCCGCGATGGCGGCAACGCTCGCACAGATGGATGGCGTCGGCGACGAAGCCACCCGCATCATCCCGGGCCACGGCGCTCCGGGTGCGGGCAAGGCCGAGATGCGGCAGGTCCGCGACATCTGGCTGGCCATCAACGAGCGGCTCGAGGCGCACGCCCGGGAAGGCCGCAGCGCCGACGACGTCGTGGCCGCCGCCCCCACACGCGACTTCGATGCCCGCGTCGGCGTGCGGGACGCCGAGGGATTCGTGCGGCAGGCCTACGGCGGCGTGCTGGCCCGACGGGCCGCGCGGTGATCGCTCATTGACGCTTCCTGGCCAGGAAGTACAGCGTCGCCGGCTTCCTGCCTTCCTCCTCCACCACGAAGCCGGCCTGCTCGAGCCGCGCGCGCCAGCGGGCGGGGTCCTGGCGGGGATGATGCGCGATCGCATGCGGCGAGACGAGCCATGCCACCCAGTCGACGTTCACGATCATCAGGAGGAGCTCGCCGCGAGGCGCGAGGACGCGTGACACCTCCGCCAAGGCCTCGACGATCCCGTCCGGCCGGAGGTGATCGATCGCGTAGGCACTGACGACGGCGTCGAACGTGCCGTCCTCGAACGGCATGTCGCGCATGTCACCGGTACGCGCCTCGGCGCGGTCGGCGGCGCCCGCGATCCGCGCGTTGGTCATGAACCGCTCGGGCGTGTTGTCGTCGATGCCCCAGTAGCCCTCGTAGATGTCGAGCCCCGTGACGGTGGCCTTCGGCCGCGACAACAACACGCCCATGGCGGCCCGCCCGGATCCCGCCCCTGCGTCCAGCACGCGCCCCGCGCCGGACGCCAGGAAGCGCTCCGTCGGAAGCGCCATGGGCCGGTTGATGCCGAACGCCACGTTCATGAGGAACAGGCCGGCCGCCGCCCACACGATGACAACGGCGGCAAGCACGGAAACCCATCGGGGCCATCGACGCCACGCCGCCACGGCGGCGAGCGCCGCGGCGAGGGCGAGCGGCACGAGATGCCCGTAGGCGACGAACCAGCTGTATCCGAACTCGTACTTGCTGAAGGTGGGCATGACCGGACGACGATATCGCCGCGCCGCTGAACCCGCGATGAACGGCCCGTTCAGCTCACGTTCAGCTTGGGGTGGGCTATAAGAGACCCGTGCGAATTCTCGTCGTCGAAGACGAGCCGGCCTTGTCGGACCAACTCGCGCGCGCGCTCGCCGGGGCCGGCTACGCCGTGGAGGCGGCGGCAGACGGCGAGCGTGCCGACCTGGCGGTGCGCGCCGAGAGCTACGATGCCGTGGTGCTCGACTTGGGGCTCCCGCGCATCGACGGGCTGACGCTGCTGCGCGGCTGGAGGGAGTCCGGGCTCGGCGTGCCCGTGCTGGTCCTGACCGCGCGGGGGAGCTGGCACGAGACCGTCGAGGGCATCGACTCGGGAGCCGACGACTACGTCGCGAAGCCGTTCCGCATGGAAGAGGTGCTGGCGCGGCTTCGCGGGCTGATCCGCCGCGCGAGCGGACAGCCGTCTCCGGTGCTGCGCAGCGGCGATGTCGCGCTCGATCCGCGGCTGGCGCGCGTCACGCGCAGCGGCGTGCCCGTGAAGCTCACGAGCCACGAGTTCCGCGTCCTGTCGTACCTGATGCACCATCGAGGCCGCGTCGTGTCGCAGGGCGAGCTGACGGAGCACATCTACGCGCAGGACTTCGAGCGCGACTCGAACACCGTGGAAGTCTTCGTCGCGCGGCTCCGGCGGAAGCTCGGCGCCTCGATCATCGAGACGGTGCGCGGTCTGGGGTATCGCGTCGCGCCATGACGAGGCTCTCGCTTCGCGGCCGCGTCGTGCTCGGCGCCCTCTTCTGGACGATCGGTCTGCTCATCATCGCCAGCGCCGCGCTGATTACGGCCATCGAGCACATTCCCGGCGTTCCCCTCGTCCTCACCGTGCACGACGTCTTCCGGCGCCCGCTCGTGCTGCTGTTCGCGGTGGTTTCGATGGCGGCCGGCGTCGTGCAGGTGCGGCGCGGTCTCGCGCCCATCCACGGCCTTCGAAGCCGGTTGGCCCGAGTGCACGACGGCCGCGACGGCCGGGTCGAAGGCGTGTTCCCCAGCGAGGTCCAGCCGCTCGTCGACGATCTGAACGCGCTGCTGGATCACCGCGAGCGCGCTGTCCGGCGGGCGGTGGCCAAGGCGGGGGATCTCGCGCACGGCCTCAAGACGCCGCTCGCCGTGCTCGCACGGGAGGCGGAGCGTGCCGAGGCCGCCGGTGAAACCGAGCTGGCCGCGGCCATTGCCCAGCAGGTCGAACGGATGCGCCGCCAGATCGACTACCATCTGGCGCAGGCTCGCGCAGCGGCGTCGGGGGCAGCTCCGGGGGCCAGATGCTCGGTCAAAGAGTCGGTGGATGGCCTGGCGCGGACGCTGCAGCGCCTCCATGCCGACCGCACCCTGTCCATCGACGTGCGCGTGTCCCCGTCTCACACCGCGCAGGTGCAGCGCGAGGATCTGGACGAGATGCTGGGCAACCTGCTCGACAATGCCTGCACCTGGGGGCGAACGCGGATCGTGGTGGAGGCTGTCGAGACCGAGCGCGGCATCGTGATCACCGTGGACGACGACGGACCAGGAGTGCCGGCGGAGATGAGAGAGGCCGTTCTGGGTCGGGGCGTGCGCGCGGACGAGAAGGCGGCGGGCTCGGGCCTCGGCCTGGCGATCGTGCGGGACCTCGCGGAGCTCTATCAGGGATCGATCACCCTGCACGACTCACCGCTGGGCGGGCTGCGCGTCACGCTGACGCTGCCAAAGGGGTAGACTCTCTCGAGCCATGAGAGACAGCATCGAGGCCATCGAGGCCGAGTACCTCAAGTACAAGAGCCTCGGCGAGGCCGCCATCGCGCAGCTCGAAGACGGGGAGCTGTCCCTTCCGGGGCCCAACGACAGCAACTCGATCGCCGTCGTCGTGTGGCACGTGTCGGGGAATCTGGTGTCGCGCTTCACCGACTTCCTGACGGCCGACGGCGAGAAGGCGTGGCGGGATCGAGACGACGAGTTCGTGGCGCGCACGGTGACGAGGCAGGAGCTGCTGGAGAAGTGGAACGGCGGCTGGGGCACGCTGCTCGCCGCGCTCGAGACGCTGCGCGACGAGGACTTCTCCCGACATGTCGCCATCCGCGGGCAGTCGCTGCGCGTGGATGCCGCCCTCTATCGCTCGCTGGCGCACACGGCGCACCACGTGGGCCAGATCGTCTATCTCGCCAAGTCGTTCCGGGGCGAGGCGTGGCGGACGCTCAGCATCCCGAAGGGGCAGTCGCAGGCGTTCAACGCGCGGCTGTCGCGGTGAGCCCCACCCGCAAGGCGCGTGACTGCGGGCGCGCGCAGTGACGCGCATCAGATGTCCCGAAAGATGCTCGCCCTCCAGCTGAGTCTCGCGGTGGCCCCGCTCGTCGGCTGGGGTCTCGGCGATCTGCGAGGCTTCGCCACGAACCCGGCGCGGCTCGGCGTGGTGGCGGCGGCCGTCGCCAGTTGTGTGCTGGTGGCTCGGTGCTCCACGGCCCGGGACCCGTTCGCGAAGGGAGGCCGCAGCCCGTCGCGAATGCGGTCGGCGGCCCTGGCGGCTGGGATTCTGTCGGTGCCGATCGTGCTCGGCTGGTTCGCGTACGCCGACCGGTGGAGCATTCTGGTCGCGGGCGATGCCGCGATCGTGCGGTATCCGGGGCTGCTGCTCTTCGCCACGGCGGAAGCCGTCCGCGCGGCCGCGCTGCGGGCTTTGGGGAGACAGTACAGCGCGTACGTCGCGCTGCAGCGCGATCATGTCCTCATACGCGACGGCATCTACGGCCGCGTGCGTCACCCGATCTATCTCGCACAGATGCTGGCTGTTCCCGCCGCGGCCCTCGCGTTTCGCAGCCTGCTCGCCGCCCCGATTCTGCTGCTGAGTGCGCTCTTCGTCGCCAGACGGATCGCCCGCGAGGAAGCGATGCTGGCGCGCGCGTTTCCCTACGAGTTCGACGAGTACAGGCGAGGCACCTGGAGGCTCGTGCCGTTCGTCTACTGAGTGAGGTGGAGCCGGACGGCGTCGCCGGTGCCGAGACGCCTCGAGCGGAGGCCCCGCGCTCCGCGAGCCTTCCATGTCTCTCGAGCCTCCGGTGCATACAGATGCGTGCTAGAGTTTATACAGATGGAGGGAAGAGTGGCGAAAGCGGTCGCGACGAGACGTGTTGCACGGGCGACCCGGCAGCGGGGTACGACGCGCAGGCGGGCGGGCTGGGTCCGCAAGAACGTGGTCATGGATCAGCGAAAGCTCGATCTCGCCAGGCGGCTCCTGGGTGTCGACACGGAAACCGAGGCCATCGATCAGGCGCTCGATTTCGTCGCGTTCCGTGAGGAGCTCGCGAGCGGATTTGCCGCTGTTCGCCGAAGCGGTGGCGTCGAAGACGTGTTCGCGCGTCGGCGGAGCACGTGAAATATACGCTCGACACGAACGTGTTCATCGATGGCTTCCGAAGTGAGGAGGCGCAGGCGGACGTGCTCGCCTTCTTCAACCGCGCCCTTCCGTTCACCTACCTGAACGCCGTGGTGATGCAGGAGCTGGCGGCCGGCGCGAGGACGGCCGGTGCCGCGCGCGACCTGCAGGAGAAAATGTTCGAGCCGTTCGAACGGCGCCGGCGGGTGTTTGCCCCCTCGGCCTCCGCGTTCGTCGAGAGCGGTCGTGCGCTCGCGGCTCTGGCCGCGCGGGAGGGCTGGCAGCTCCTCGACGAGAAGCCATCGCTCCTCAATGACGCGTTGATTGCCGCGTCATGCCGCGAGCAGGGTGTCACGCTCATTACCAACGACGGTGACTTCGAGCGGCTCGCCGCGTTCATCACAGGGTTTCTCCATACGACGCCTTGGCCGGTTACAACCGCTCCCGTGCTCCGCAAGCGGGCCGAAGACGTCGAGAAGCGGTGATGTGGCGGGCTGGTGAGCGGGTCGCGCCGGAGGGGTTAGAGTCGAGGACAACCGTTCGGTCGGTTTCTCCCCGCCGTTCGTTGTACCCAATCAAATTCGGGGCAATTCAGCCAGGGATTGCAGAGACGCGCTGACACACGGCGGTGTCCGCGATTCGGTTGAAGCGTGTCCCGACGAGGGGATGGTCATGCCAGAAGAGAAGAACGGCGGCGACCGCATCGTCAATCCGTTCAAATTGATAGCGACCAAGGACAAGACGGCCCTGCGCCCGTATCTGGCAGCGGCGGTCTCCAGTGTGCTGGGGCGGTCGCTCGCCCCGCACGAGCGGCTACTGGCCGCCAAAGACTTGGAGAATCCTGTGCGCGGCGCCGCGGCCGCTCTCCTCGCCGAGGCGATTCTCGAGGA
>JACQTK010000180.1 GCA_016210845.1 Acidobacteriota bacterium
ATCCCGTCCAACAGCCGCTGCCGCTGGCGTGAGTTGGACAGCATCGCGGGGTGTCGTTCTGCGACGGCCCGGTGACAAAGGATTTCGCCCATTGAACTCGGCGCGCTCAATTCTCAAGTTCGGCTAATTTGGACAGCAGTGATCGAACTACTGAAAACCCGTTATCCCTTGACACGGTCTTTCCATATCAAAAATCGAACTGCACGCTGAACTTCACCAGCCGCGCGTTGAGGATCGACAGCGGCGCCAGCCACCGGGCGAAGCTCTGGTTGGCGGTGAGCACCGCGTCGGTATTCAACGCGTTGTAAAGGTCCACGCTGACGACTGATCGGGCTCGTCCCGCGCGCAGCACCTTCCCGAACCGGATGTCCAGCTCGTTCCGCCGGTCCAGGTACTTCGTGTTCGGCTCGAGCAGCGCCACCGTCATGTTGCTGCGCCCGCCCGACAGCGGCCGCCCCAATGTTGAGTTCGCCGCCAGGTACGCGTTCGTGACCACGAAGTTCGCGTTGACCGCCGTCTCCTTCGTGCTCCGGAACGTGCCCGCCACCTGCACGTCGACCACCGGGATCGTATAGACCGCGTACCCCTTGATCGATGTCAGCCACGGCGTCTGCCGGTCGCAGAACTGCAGCGGCCGGGTCGCGTTCATCTCGGGCAGCTTCTGCACGATCGCGCAGTCGTTCTCGCTGGTCCGTCCCGTGCTCGTCCCCAGCTGCAGCGTCAGCCCGTTCTCCAGCCGGGCGTTGACAGTCACGTCGACGCCGTTCCAGTGCTCGGTCTGCTCACCGAACACCCCTGACAACAGCTGACGCTCCTGCGCCGGCCGGCCGAACACCTCGGGCTTCAAATCACGCAGCCCGTCCAGCGTGTAGCCGCCCCCGTTCGGCAGTCCGGGGTGCGAGGGCACGACGATGCTGAAGTAGTCGTAGTCCTGGGGGCCGTAGGTCAGGTTGTCGGTCGCACTGAAGTTCTGCCAGATGCGCCGGAAGTAGCCGACGTCGACCGACACGCGCGGCAGCACCGCGTGCTGCATGCCCGCCGAGAACTCCCAGTTGCTCTGGCGGTGGCCGAAGCCGGTCAGCAGGTCCTCGTCGAAGGTCACTCCCGGCACGGCGGTCCCGAAGTTGGGGTTGGCTATCGGCCCGCACTCCCCGTTGGCGGCCCGGTTGAGCAGGTCACAGTCGGGCCGGAAATCGCGGTTGGCGTCGTTCCACGCCCGCGTGGTGAGGTTGACCAGGGCATTGACCGGGTTCGGCGCGCTGCCCAGCCCGTTCAGCGTCTGTCCGAGCAGATACTTGTTCAGCGTCAGCTTGACCGCCGTCCGGCCGTTCCCCCGCACGTCGTAGGTGAGGCCCGTCCGATACGTCAGGTCGTGCCACGCCAGGTTGTCTCGCGCCGCGAACGTCAGGTTTCGCGTCGGCACCAGCTCGCCCGGGCCGACGCGCTGCTCCGGGAAGCTCGTCGCGAAATAGTCGTACCGCAGCGCCAGGTTCAGCGTCATCCGGTTCATCGTCCACCGGTCCTGCGCGTAGAACCCGAGGTCGTTGTCCTGGTTGCTCAGCGCCGCGTACGGCGTCGCGCGCAGCGTGATCAGATTCGGCACGCCGTTGTTGAAGCGGTACTCCAGCGGGTTCAACGTGTAGGTGCGGAAGTTCAGGGTCCCATGGATCCGGTTGAACCCCACCTTGACGTTGTGCGTGCCCGTCACGTAGGACATTGCCGCCCGGTAGGCATAGTTCGGTACGCGTGTGTTGTTGTACGCCGTGAACGCCCGGTAGGTCATGTTGGTCGACTGCTCCAGCACCGGCACCAGCAGCGGCGCCGCCGCGATGACTTGCGGGGCGTTGAACGACCCGTCCGGCTGGAACGGGTGCATGTGGCCCCACCGCTCGAACAGATGCAGCCCGACGGCCTCGAGCAGCAGCCGGTTCGTCACCGGCGAGGTCCACTCCAGGTGCTCCTGGACCAGCCGCGGGAACCGGAAGTCGGTCGCGGTCTCCGGCGCCCGCGTTGCCGCCCCGGGCGGCAACGCCGTCTGCGGACAGTTGCACCAGCGGTCCCGCTTGTACGTCCCCGCGATCTTGTTCCGCGGCGTCGCCTGCCACGTCACACGGATGCTGCTCTGCAGCACCCGCCCGCGCTCTTCGCCCCGCTTGCTCGTGTCGGGTTCGTAGAGCCAGGCGTTTGGATCGAACGCGTGTCTGTTCTCGAACAGGGGCCGGTACTGGTCCGCGCCGTTGTACCGCCCTGAGAACCAGAACCACACCTTGTCCCGCCGGAACGGCCCGCCCACGCCCACGTTCAGATCCCAGTTCTTCTTCACCTCGTTCGGCGTCCCCAGCCCGGCCGCCCGCAGCTCCTCGCTGAAGTTGCTCCCCTGGAGCGCGCCGTTCGAGAAGGTGAAGAACGTCGAGTTGGCGAACGTGTTGCCCCCGTCCCGCGGGATGAAGTTGATTCGGACGCCGCCGGTCGGCAGCTCCGCCGACACCGCGGTGTGGTCGATCGTCACCTCGGACGCGGTCGCCACATCCGGCACCTGCCCGCCAAGCGCGCCGCCCGCCTGGAGCGTCTGCGTCGGTACGCCGTTGAGCGTCACCCGCTGGTCGACTCCCCGGCTCCCGTGAACGGTCACGGTGCCGCCGACGCCCTGCGTCTCGGAGCCGCCGACGTCGTTGCCGCCGCCCGCCGTGCCCGGAATCAACCGGGCCAGCGTCACGTAGTTACGCGCTGTCGGCAGCGCGTCAATGACGTCGGCCGCCAGCGCCGCCTGCCGTGTGGTCGTCTGCACGTCCACCACCGGGGCCTCCCCGGTGACGGTGATGGTTTCCTCGAGCGCGCCGACGCGCAACTCGGCGTCGACGGTCGCCGCGGCCGAGCCCGTCAGCGTGATGCCCTCACGCTTGACGGTGTTGAAGCCAGCCAGCGTGAACGTGACCGTATACGCGCCAGGACGAAGATCGACGATTTGGTACCGGCCGTTGCCGTCGGTGACGACGGTGCGCACTTTTTCGATCAGAACGGGACTGGCTGCCTCCACGGTGACACCAGGCAGCACGCCCCCGGATGAATCCCGGACCACGCCGGTGATGGACGCCTGCGCGTAGGCGGCCGATGGTAGGAACACGCCCCAGAGAAGGACGGCAGCGAACTTCGGGAACCGACGCATTGAGTGACCTCCCTTGTTCACGTGATGACGGACCCGAACGCCCATGGCCTTGGCGGTCGTGAGCCGAAACACACGAATGTCAGAGCCGCCGGGTGGCAAGCGGGAAGTTGCCCGGCCGCAAGACAATGCGGTAGACTCGCCGACGAAGTCCTGAAGAAAGCGCCGAAGAACGCCGAACAACAGGGATTTTATGACCTCACCGGCCGGGACGGCGTCTGGAGCGTCGGCTCCTCTTCCCGAGCGTTACACATTCGCTCCGTTCGCCCTGGACATCAGCGCCAGGAAGCTCTGGCGTGAGAGCGAAGAGATCACGCTCCCCTCGCGGGCGTTCGATGCGCTCGCATACCTGGTCCGGCACGCGGACCGCCCCGTTGAGAAGGACGAGCTCATCAAAGCTGTGTGGGCCGGGGCTTTCGTCTCCGACGACAGCATCGTGCACTGCGTGTCGGTCATCCGGCGCGCCCTCCAGGATGATGTCGAGCATCCGCGCTTCGTCGCCACGCTCCCGCGTCGGGGGTACCAGTTCGTGTGGCGGCCCACTGAATCGGCCGCCACCATCTCGGAACTCAATCCCACCGTGGATGTGGAACACGCGCTCCACGGTCGGGGCCCGGCGCCGGTCAGCACACTCGGCGAACGAAAGCGGGCATGGATGTGGCCGGGGCTCGCAGGCGTGGCTTTGCTCATTCCCCTCGCGCTCGTGGTCGCGCGCGGCGGGCTGATCGGCGAGCCGCAGGAGACGCCGCAAGGACCGGTCTTCCTCGCGCAGCTCCCGCCTCCAGGAACCACGCTGGCCTCCGGTGGAATCCTGTCGCCCGACGGCCGACACCTGGCCTTTGTCGCCGTGGATCAGACGTCCGGAACGAGCCGTCTTTGGGTTCGCTCACTCGATTCGGCCAACGTCCGGGCGGTTGCCGGAACGGAGGGTGCCTCGAAGCCGTTCTGGTCCCCGGACAGCCAATCCATCGGCTACTTCGCGGGCGACAAGCTCAAGACCGTTGCTCTAGTCGGCGAATCGGCACGGACGATCGCGGCCGTATCGGTGAGCCCTACCGGCGGGAGCTGGGGGAGCCGCGGCGTGATCGTCTTTGGCGATCTGGGCAGGGGGTTGTACGTGGTGGATGCCACGGGCGGTCCCGTGGCCGCGTTGACAACGGTCGACGCTGCCCACGATTCGGGACACGCGTGGCCGTCCTTCCTGCCCGACGGCCGACGCTACCTCTACACCATCGCGAGCTGGAATCCAGATCGCGCCGGTATCTGGATGGGTTCACTGGACAGGCGCGAGGAGACCCGTCGCGTCGCGTCGGCCCCCTCGGCGTCTGTATACGCACCGCAGGGGTATCTCCTGTACGTTCAGGACAACACCCTCGTCGCGACGAGGTTCGACCCCGAACGGCGCGAGGTGATGGGTGAGCCGGTTCCGCTGGTTCGCAACGTCCTGCCGCCGCGCCTGACCGACGGCGACGCGTTCTCCATGTCCGGGACGCTTCTCAGCTTCCGCGGCGGCACACGAGCCGAACAGCTCGCGTGGTTCACGCGCGCCGGACTGAAGATCGGCACCGTCGACGGTCCGACGGCTCTCTACAATCCGATGGTCTCACCCGACGGGACACAGTTGCTGGCGACCGGCTCGCCCGCGCGGGACCCGGGGCTGTGGCTGGTCGACCTCAGGGCCAACGCGTCCACCCGGCTCGGAGCGGAAGGCATCGGACCGCTGTGGTCGCCGGACGGGCAGCGCATCGCCTTCACCTCGCGCGGCGGGCTCGACATCGACATGAGCTCAACGGTCGGCCGCGCCGAGAACAGGCTGCTCTTGCGTGACCACGAGCGCAAGGTTGTCCAAGACTGGTCGCCCGATGGCCGCTATATCGTCTACAGCCGACTGAATGACGAAACCAGGCTCGACCTCTGGCTTCTGACCGTCGCCGACCCGCATCGCTCCGTGCCGCTGCTCAGGACGGCGGCCAACGAGAGAGGCGCCAGGATCTCTCCGGACGGACGCTGGATGGCGTACACGTCGGACGAGTCTGGTCAATGGGAAGTCTATGTCCAGGAATTCCCTGAACTCGGGAGCAAGCGGGCCGCGTCCATCGGTGGAGGTGCTGGTGCGTTCTGGCGGCAGGATGGCCGGGAGCTGTTCTATCTGGCGCCCGACCGCACACTGATGGCCGTCGATGTGCGCCTCGATCGGACGATTTCGATCGGCCGGCCCCGGCCGCTGTTCCGGGCCCCCGTGTCGGGCGACATCACCGAGGCCCGCAACCATTATGTCGCCGCGCCCGACGGTCAGCGGTTCTTGGTGAACACCGTCCAAGAAAGCGCCGATCGGGCCGCCATCACGGTCGTCGTCAACTGGGCCGGCCGGCTGAGCAGGGCCGACCACGGACTGATCGACCGGGCGAAGGGCCTGCTGGCGTCGGCGTCCCTGCGGTAGCCTGCCGGAGTTATGCCCGCTGCCGGCCAGACCGGTCCAGATTAGACCGTCGTCGATGTCAACCCGCGCGGCGTCGCCTCCGCAGCCGTGACACCGTCCTTGTTGGGGTAGATCGAACCGAGCCTTCCTCGCGAGCTCACTTCGACAGCGGGGTCGGTCGAATCTGGAACTTGGTGATGTGTCCTCGGACCCCCGGACCACCGCCGGCCTTCCCGCCTTCCACATGCCACATGTTGCGCGTGCCATTCGACGCCCAGATGCCCCGCCCCTTCCAGTCCGCGTCCGGGTCGTCGATGCGCCCATCCATGCCGCGCGTGTAGAAGCCCATCGGATAGGGTACGCGCATGGTCACGATGCTGCCCGACCTCCGATCCAGCGCCATCAGCGAGTCGGAGATCGTGCCGTTCGCGATCGGCGTGTCCCTGCCGAGGCCGAGCAGGTTGAACAGATCGACGAAGCCGTAATAGTTGAAGTCCGAGCCGATCTCGGCGGTCACGCCCCTGAGTTTCGGCCCCGGCAGCGGATAGAGCTTCCACCCCTTGGCACAATGGCGACCGGTGGTGGCCGCTTCGCCGGCAACAAGGTCACACAATCGGCGATCGAAGCTCGCGAGGTGATTGCTGCTCGCCAGCGCCGTCCACACGACACCGGTGCTGTCGACGTCGATGCCGCGCGGGTTGAAGCCGGACACCACGCCCGGCGCCCGCGACGGATAGGGATCGAACGGGACTTCGTACACCTCTCCGACGCAGGTGGCAGGCGGGTTCGCACCGAGGCTGAGACGAATCAGCCTGCCGGGAGTGCCCTGCACCGCTCCCCAGAGGCTGCCGTCGACGGGATTCTGCGTGATGCTGTACGGCGCGCCGGAAATCGGTCGATCGCGGTTGGGACGGCCGTCGCCGTCGGAATCGAGGTAGGCGACGCACCATCCCTGCGACGCCTCCTCGTCCTTCGTCTTCTCCCAGACGTCAACGTCAATCCACCCGAAGTATGCGCCGCTCGCGCCGCCGGCGGCAGGATTCGTGAAAACCCGCCTGGGCCCTGTCGTCGACATCTGGATGTGGTGCGTGCGGAAGCACGTCCGAATCATCTCCCACCGGGCGGTCCGGGGATCGTACATCGCGATGTGCCGGGTCGATTCGTCGAGCGGGTCGGCCTGCGCATGCCGATTCGTCGAACCCGCCCGGCAGAACGGCGGATTCGCATCGGTGTTGATTCTGGCGGTCAGCCAGACGCGGCCCTGCTCATCCATCGTCAGGTGATTCGCGAAGGTGACCCCATCGTAGATGACTTCTTCGCCCCAGACGATCGACGGGTTGCGCATCGCCGGCGCCGATGACCGTATCGTCGACTTGGGGACCTGCGTCGGAATCGGGATTGTCCGTTCGCGGTGTTCCAGCGGATCGAGTTCGACCAAGCCGTCGTTGTGGAACTCGACGCCGTAGACCCTGCCATAGGCGTTCAATGTCGGGGCACGGCGATCGGTCGCCACGACATCATGAATGAAGGGGACCTCGTTCGAGACGTCCCAGATGGAGACGACGACAGTGCGCTCGACGCCTTGGGGTCGTGGCGGCTGAGGCGGCAGCGCGCCGGCGGCTATCCGATCGACCCATACGGCCATGCGAAACAGATTCGGGCCGTTGGCGCCGGCTCCAAAGTCGGGCATCTGTCCGGCGGTGCTGCCGTACAACAGCGCATCCACGGTGCTCGTGAAACCGAGCGCCCTGATCTGCGGCGGCACTTCACGTGTGATCTTCGACCCGAGCTGACGCTGCTGCAGGTTCTTGATCGAGAGCAGCATCTCCGCCTGAGAATTGAACGTTTGCTGGCCGCGACCGCGCCCAACCCCTGGATTGACTTGCTGGGGACCTGATCCCGCACTGCGAGCTGACGCCCCAGTCCCGGGGGGTTGCGGGACCGGGGGCGGCACCTCTGCCGGCCGCGGGAACGCCTCTTCGGGCGGTACCTCCATCAACGACAGCCAGTAGTTCGCCGGGTAGTATTCCGCGGCGGCCGTGGCGCTCGGAGCAGGAACCGCAGTCAGGTTGAGCCGCCGTCCAGGACGGCTCGATACCTTCGGGGAGTCGACAAGTCCGTATCCGCGCACCCAGATCCGGTAGTCGGCGTTCGGCAGATCGGGCAGAACGTACCGGCCTTGCTCGTCGGTGACGACAATCTTCACCAGCTTCGTTGACAGGTCTGTCGTTTCAGCGATCACCCACACCCCCGCTTCGGGAGCGCCGGATGCTGTCACGACCCCGCCGATGTCATCCGGATCGATGGCGACGGCGGATGAACCGGCCGGAGCCTGAGCAGTGATGGATCCGGTCAGTGGCCACACGACCAAGACTGCGAACGCCGCGCTCGAAAGTGCGCAAAGGAATGCCGTGCGTGTTCGTCCGTTCATCGGTCCTCCCGTAGCTAGCGGGCCAGCGGGTCCGGACGCAACTGGAACCGCACGACCTTGCTGCGCGTGCCGAGGCCGCCCTCGATGTGCCACACCGCGTTGGGGCCGTAGTTGGCGTACAGGCCGCGGCCCTTCCAGCCCGCGTCGGAGTCGTCGATGCGCCCGTCGAGGCCGCGCGTGAAGAAGCCCATCGGGTAGGGGACCCGCAGTACTACCCACTGGCCGTTCACCAGCGCCAGCAGCGAATCCGACGTCGTCCCGGTGGCCACCGGGACGTTGCGTCCCAGGCCCAGCGTGCCAAATCGGTCCACGAAGTTGTAGTAATGGAAGTCGGTGGCGATCGCCTCGGGCGCGTTGCGGAACGACGGCCCTGGCGCGCGGTACAGCGTCCACCCTTCCGGGCAATGCTGGCCGGTTGTGGCCTCCGGGCCATTGAGCACCCGACACTTGCGCCGGTCGAAGCTCGCCAGATGGCCGCTGCCGGCCAAACCGGTCCAGATGACGCCGTCGTCGTCGATGTCGATACCGCGAGGCGTGTAGCCGTTGACCGGTGATCCGGGATTGTTGAAGGGCGGCTCGTACGCCTCGCCCACGCACGTCTTCGGATCGATGCGTACGATGCGGCCGGGCATCGGATTCAGCACCGCGCCCCACACGCTGCCGTCCGCGTTGTTCGGAATCACGCTGTACACCCCGCCCATCGCGATCGGCCGATCGACGCCCGGGTCGACGCGGCCGTCACGGTCGATGTCGTAATAGCCCTGGCACCACCCCTGCGCGGCCGCCAGGTCGCCGGTTTCGGCGAGCACCTTCGTCTTCACCCATCCGATCACGCCGCTGAACGGACCGTTGCCGTAGATGGTCTCGTCCGCGTCGCCGGCGAACTGGACGTGATGCGTGTCGAAGCAGATGTCCACCTGCCCGAAGGTCTGCGTTCGCGGGTCGAAGTACTGGAGTTGCCGGAAGCCGGTCTCCTGGGGCGCCAGCGGAGTCGAGGGATGCGAACGGCAGAAGGCGGGTTGATTCTCGGGCTTGCGGAAGCGTCCCGACATCCACACGCGGCCCTGGCTGTCCATGGCCATGTGGTTCGGGATGGCCGGGTCGTACCAATATAGCGTGCTGCCCCAGTATGCGGACGGCACGGGCATGCTCTGCGGCTTGCCGGTGGGGACGTCGGGCTCGAGAACCGGCACGCGCAGCTGCCTGGCCGTGTTCGTTTTCGGATCGAGGATCAGGAACGCGTCGTTGCCCCAGTCCACCCCGAAAATGGGACCGTTGGCGTTCGCCGTTGGATTGCGCTTGTCGGTCGACAGCTCGTCGTGGGCGAACGTCGATGCCTCGCCCCAGTCCCACATCGTCAGCACGAGATTGCGCTCGATCCCCTGGGGCCGTGGCGGAGCAGGCGGAACGGCACCGGCGGCGATCCGGTCGGTCCAGTCGGCGAACATCCCAAGCGCCCGCTGCCGGCCGAGGGCCGTCACCGCGCCGCTCATGCCCCGGCCATCCTGGCCGGACTGCACACGCACATCCCAGGCTGCGACGCTCGGCCGGCCGGCAGCGAACACCTCGGGAATCTCGCGGGTCGCGCGATTGCCCAACTGGTGACACACGTTGCAGCCGGCCTTGATCCGGCTGATCCAGTGATGCTGCGTTGCGATCTCCGGGGCAATGCCGTTGCCATTGGGCCCGGTGCCAGGGAATTCGCTCGCCGGCGGCACCTCCAAGAGCGAGTACCAATAGTTCGCTGGATAGTACTGTGCGGCGGCGCGTGGATTGGGCGCGGGTACGGCCCTCAGCGCCAAGTTGCGGCCGGGTTCGCTCTGCACCGGCGAGGAGTCCACCAGCCCATAGCCCCGCACCCACACGCGATACGTCGCCTTGGGGAGGTCCGGGAGGAGGTACCGCCCCTGCTCATCGGTCACGACGATCTTGCGCAGCGGCGTCGGCAGGGCATCCGTTTCCGCGATCACCCAGACACCGGCCTCTGGACCGTTCGGGCTGGTGACCACCCCGCCGATGTCATCGGCCTCGACGGCGACCGTCGTCGCCGAGGCGGGCTGCTGCGCCTGGAGCGCCGCGTGCGACGTCGCGAGAAGAGTCGCGGCAGAAAGGGCAACCAACAGAAACACTCGCAGCATGCTTCGTTCCTCCGCGCCTGGCCGCGGCCGCCGAGCCTCCGTCAAGGCGCAAAGACACACTATGGGACGAACGCGGCGCCGAAGTCCTGAAGAAGACGCGGAAAAGCGCCGAATTCATCAATTTTCCCTCTTTTTCGGCACCCTCTTCAGGACTTCGGCGGTGGTTCCGTGTACTTCTCGCCGTGTATGCGAACGACGTACGTGGTTGGTGCTGCCGCCGTGTCCGTGTTGCTCACGAGCTCGGCTCTCGCGCAGGTGGATCTCTCCGGCGCCTGGGGCCAGCGGTTTCACGAAGACGCGCCGGAGCGTGGCGCCGGGCCCGAGATCGGCGATTACCTTGGCATGCCCGTCAACGACGCGGCGCGGCGGCGTGCCGACGCCTGGGATGCGAGCAAGTGGACGATGCCCGAGCGGCAGTGCGAGCCCCATCCGGCCGACTACGGTCCCCGCGGGCCGGCCAGCCTCCGCATCGCGAGCACACTGGACCCCGTCTCGCAGGATGTCGTCTCGTGGCACGTCACGGCGCTGTGGATGCTTCAGCGCCGAACCATCTACATGGACGGACGCCCGCACCCTTCCCCGTACGCGCAGCACAGCTGGCAGGGCTTTTCAACCGGCGAATGGGAAGGCGACATGCTCACGGTCACGACCACCCACCTGAAGGAGGGATGGTTTCGCCGCAACGGCCTGGCCCGCAGCGAGAAGGCCACGCTCGTCGAGTACTTCATCAGGCACGGCGACTACCTGACCCTGGTCACCGTGGTCAAGGATCCCGTCTATCTCACCGAGCCGCTCGTGCGCACCTCGAACTGGGTGGCGAATCCCGGCTTCCAGCTGAGCCCGTTCTCCTGTATTCCGACAGTCGAAATCGAGCGGCCCCGCGGCTTCGTTCCGCACCACCTGCCGGGGACGAACCCGTACCTGAACGAGTTCGCGGCGAAGCATGGGCTGCCCGCCGAAGCGGCGCGGGGCGGCGCCGAAACGATGTATCCCGAGTATCTGGAGCGCCTCCGCCAGGACGCGGGCGGCCGGTAGCATGATGACGCGAGGACTCAGCGGTTGGATGGCGATCGCGGGGCTGTTTTGCCTCGGAGCGTCGACGTTCGTCCGCACCCAGGCGGAGCTGGAGATGCTGCCGGTGCAGGGCAACGTCTACGTCCTGGCGGGATCGCAAGGCAACGCGACGGTGCAGATCGGGGGGGAAGGGCCGCTTCTCGTCGATACGCAGCCAGCGGCGCTCCTGGCGGCGGTGCTCGACGCGATTCGCACCCTCACGCCCCGCCCGATTCGCCACATCGTCCTGACGAGCGGCGCCGACCAGCAGGCGGGCGGCGCCGCGAACCTCGCGAAGACCGGCCGCTACATCAGAGTGCTGGACTCCATCGATCCCCGCGGCGCCGACCTTCGCTCGTCGATCATCGCCCACGTCAACGTGCTGAACCGGATGGTGGCGGCCAACGTGCCCTCCGACAGGTGGCCCACCGACACGTACTTCACCCCGCAGTGGGCGGTGTTCTCGAACGGCGAAGCCGTGCAGCTCTTTCACGTCTCCAACGCCCACAGCGACGGCGACACCGTCGTATTCTTCCGGCGCTCCGATGTCGTCAGCACGGGTGCGATTTTCGATGCCACCGCCTACCCCCGCTTCGACCCGCGCAGCGGCGGTGGCATCGACGGCATCATCGAGGGGCTGAACCTCGTGCTCGACCTCGCCATCGCCGGAGAAGGCCAGGAGGGTGGAACGGTCATCGTGCCCGGCCGCGGGCGATTGAGCGACGAGACCGATGTGGCGAACTACCGCGACATGGTCACGATCATTCGAGACCGGATCCGGGACATGGTGGCGAAGGGCCTGTCCCTCGAACAGGTGAAGCAAGGGAGACCGACGGCCGATTACGACGGGCTCTACGACAGTCCGGGCGGTGAGTGGACGGGCGAAATGTTCGTGGAGGCGATCTATCGCGCCCTGAGCGGAGGACGCCGATGAGCGGCCTTCGGCGGCGTCATCGAAGCGTGCTCACGCTGCTCTCGGGGGCGCTCGCCCTGGCGGGCCTCGCCGTGGCGGACACCGCTGCGCAGCAGGGGCCCGCCGCGCCGACGAGAAGCGGCCGTGAGGGCGCTCTCATCGATATCACCGGACAGTGGGTGTCGATTGTCAACGAGGACTGGCGCTGGCGCATGGTCACACCGCCCAAGGGGGATGCCGCCAGCGTGCCGCTCAACCCCGCGGGACGGCGCGTGACCAACGCGTGGGACCTGGCCGCCGACCGCGCACGCGGCGAGCTGTGCAAGGCGTTCGGCCCGCCGGGACTGATCCGCCAGCCCGGCCGCCTCCGCATCAGCTGGGAAAGTGACAACACGCTCGCGCTCGACTTCGACGCCGGGATGCAGACGCGTCGGTTCCATTTCGGCGAGCCGCCACCGCGAGGTGCGCCCTCGCTGCAGGGGCACTCGGAGGCCAGGTGGGTCCGACAGCAGCAGACGCGAGGGTTCTTCGGACTCGTGGGCGCCGCCAGACGCGGCGGCTCTCTCGAGGTTGTGACGACGAACCTGCGCGCGGGCTATCTGCGCCCGAACGGCGAGCCCTACAGCGACCGCGCCACCGTCACGGAGTTCTTTGATACCTTCGCCCTGCCCGACGACGACGGCACATGGCTGATCGTCACGACCGTGGTGGACGATCCAGCCTACCTGTCGCAGGAGTTCGTCATCAGCTCGCAGTTCAAGAAGGAATCGGACCCCTCGAAATGGAGTCTGCGCCCGTGCGAGATCCCGCCGCCCCTGCGCTGACCGTCCTACTGACCTTGTCCCGGCGTCTCTCGGTCGGCCGCGCCCAGGCGGGCCATGAAGGCCCGCCCTACGGCGACGCAAGCGCCCGTTACTCGGCGCGGAGTGTGGCGAGCGGCTTGTGCCGCAGGACGTCGAGGCTGGCGAGCACGCCGATGAGCGCCACGAAGAGCGCCGTGGCGCCGATGCCGACGGCCGTGATGGCGGGCGTCGCTTCCCACGGCAGATCCAGCGCGTAGCGGGCCACGGCCCAGCTCAGCACGATCGCTCCGAGCGCCCCCACGGTGCCTGCGATGGCGCCGAGCACGCCGTACTCGAGGACGAGCATCGCGGCGATCAACCGGCTGCTGGCGCCGAGCGTCTTGAGGATTGCGGCTTCGTACACGCGCCTGAACTTCGTCATCGACACGGCGCCGACGAGAATCAACGCGCCGCTCAACAGCACGAGAGCGCCGACCACCGTCACCGCGAGCGTGACGTTGTTGACGATGCTCTGGATCGTCTGGAGGATCTCGCGCAGGTCGATCACCGAGACGTTCGGGAACTCGCTGACGAGCGCGGCCTGCATGCGGCCCCGCGCCTCCGGATCCGTCGGTCCCTGCAGCGCCGAGATGAACGTGTGCGGCGCCTGGTCGAACGTCCCGGGACGAAAGACGAACATGAACCCGCCCGCCCGGAAGTCCTGCCAGTCGACACGGCGCACGCTGGTCACACGCGCCGTGATGATGCGGCCCAGCACGTCGAAGCGCATCGTGTCGCCCACCTGGATGCGCGAGCCCATCCGGAAGTTGCCGTCGTTGTCCCGATCGGAGAAGCGCTCCTCGATCGACACCTCGGCCTCCCCCTGCATCGGCTCGTCGCCCCACCACACGCCGTCGATGATCTCTTCGTTGGCCTGGAGGTTCGGCCGGTAGGTGACGGTGTACTCGCGCGAGAGCCCGCGGCCCCGCGTCTGCTCGTACGACTCGAGCTCCATGTCGCGCCCCTGCACGCCCACCACGCGCGCGCGCAGCGTCGGCATGATTCTCGGCGGCGGCGCCGGGCCGTTCGCGTCGTCCAGGAAGGCGGCAATGCGATCGCGCTGGTCCTGCTGGATGTCGATCAGAAAGAGATCCGGGGCGTCGGGTCCTGCCTGCACGGCGAAGTCACGCAGGAGGTTGGCCTGCAGCGACCGCACGCCGAGGACGAAGAACGTCCCGAGGCCGACGGCGAGCAGGATCACGCGCGTCTGGTTGCCCGGCCGCACGATGTGCAGCACCGCCTGCCGCAGCGCGAACGAGCGCGCGTGGCGCAGCGGCTGCACCGCGCGCACGAGGGCCGCGCCCGCCAGATGCAGCACGAAGGCGAGCGCGACGAAACCGCCGGACAGGATGAGCCCCACTTGCACGGACCCTGCCTGCCACGAGGCCACCGCCACGAGCGCGGCCGCCACGGCTCCGGTGACCGTCCACTTCAACCAGTCGAACCGCAGCGGGGGCGGGATGTCCTGGCGCAGCAGCAGTGACGGCTTGACGTGGCGCACTTCCAGCAGCGGCACGAGCGAGAACAGGATCGACACGAGCAGCCCGATCGCGAAGCCCTGGACGACCGCCGACGCCGTCAGACCGTAGTCCACCGGCAGCATGGCCGCCAGGTCCCCCACGAACACGGGCACGGCGGCGATCACCGCGGCCGCCAGCCCCACCCCGAGCACGCTGCCCGCGAGCCCCAGCACCAGCACCTGGGTCATGTACACGCCCAGCATCTGCGGCGACGTCCCGCCCACGCACTTGAGGATCGCGATGCTGCGGACCTTCTGCTGCACGAAGACGCGCGTGACGCTGGAGATGCCGATGCCGCCGAGGATCAGCACCACCAGCCCGACCAGGCTCAGGTAGTTCTCGGCCCGCTCGAGGTTCTCCCCCATCTGGTCTTCGGTGCGGCGGTACCAGCGCACGCTGACGAACTCGTTGGCGAACACGCGGCGCAAGTCGGTGGCCAGCGCACCGGACACGGGCTCCGGCACCTTCAGCAGCTGCTGGTACGACGCACGGCTGCCGAACGCCAGCAGGCCGGTGGTGTCGAGGTCGCGGCGGTCGATGACGACGCGCGGCCCGAGCGTGAACGCGCCGATGCGGCGGCCCGGCTCCGCGACGATCACGCCACGGATCTGAAACGTCTCGGTGCCGATCACGATGCGGTCGCCGACCTCGAGGCCGAACTGGGCGAGCAGCTCGGGACGCACCACGGCCCCGTGGTTCTCCAGCAGCGCATGCGAGTACGCGCGTCCGCGCAGTTCCATCGACCCGTAGAGCGGGAACTCCGGCCCGACCGCGCGCAGCTCCACCATCCGGCTCACCGCCCTCGACTCGTCCGCGGGGCGCACCATCGTCGGCAGCTCGGCGGCCTCGGAGCGCAGGGCGACGCGCCCCCCGCGCTCTTCCGCCTGCAGCGTCTCGAGCACGCGCGGGGTCCAGGGGCGATTGCTCGTCACCAGGACGTCGGCGCCAAGCAGCGTGCGCGCCTCCCCGGAGAGCGCGACCCGCACGCTCTGGATCACCGACCGCAGCGCCACGATGGAGCCGACGCCGATGGCGATGCACACGAAGAAGAACAGCAGGCGCTGCCACGACGCGCGGATCTCGCGCAGCGCCATGCGCACGACGAACGTCACGGCAGGGCCTCCACAGGCGTCTCGACCGGCCGTCCGTCGCGCAGCACCAGCCGGTCGTCGGCCAGCGACGCGAGCTGGGCGTCGTGCGTGACCAGGATGAGGGTGGAGCGGCGTGCGCGCCGCACCGCGAGCAGCAGCTCCATGATGTGGCGGCCCGTCGTGGAGTCGAGGTTCCCGGTTGGCTCGTCGGCCAGCACGATGGGCGGATCGTTGGCAAGAGCGCGAGCGATGGCGACGCGCTGCTGCTCGCCTCCGGAGAGCTGCGAGGGGTAGTGATGCCCGCGGTCGTGCAGCCCCACCTCGTCCAGCAGCCGGCGCGCTCGCGGCACCGCGTCGCGGCGCCGCGCGATCTCCATCGGCACCAGGATGTTCTCGAAGGCCGTGAGCGACGGCACGAGGTGGAAGAACTGGAAGACGAAGCCGATCTTCTCGCCGCGCAACTTCGCCAGCTCGTCTTCCCCGAGCCTCGTGATGTCGGTACCGTCGATGAGCACCTCGCCCGAGCTGGGCGCGTCGAGGCCGGCAATCAGGCCGAGCAGCGTCGACTTGCCGCTTCCTGAGGGCCCGACGACGGCGACGAACCGGTCCGAGGGAATGGACAGGTCGAGCGGATGCAGAATCGTCAGGGGACGGCCGCCGCTCTCGACCGTCTTCGAGACCCTCCGCAGCTCGATCATCGAGTCGACCGCTCGGAATCGAGCCGTTCGAGCACGGGCTCGAGAACACGCCAGACGGTCTGCTCGATGATGCGCGACCCCTCGGCGTTGGGATGGATGCCGTCTCCCTGATTCAGGCTCGGAATGCCCGCGACGCCGTCCAGGTAGAACGGGACGAACGGCAGCTGGTGGTCCCGCACGAGATCGCGGAATACCTGACGGAACTCGGCCGTGTACGCCGGCCCCAGGCTGGGAGGCGCCTCCATCCCCGTCAGGACGACCGTGATGCCACGGCTCTTGGCGCGGGTGATGATCCCGTCGAGGTTGCGCCTCATCTGCGCAGGCGGCAGGCCCCGCAGTCCGTCGTTGGCGCCAAGCTCGAGGACGAGCACCTCCACGTTCCCATCGAGCGACCACTCGAGCCGGCTCAGACCCCCGGCAGACGTGTCGCCCGAGTTCCCTCCATTGACGACCTCGTACTGGTACCCTTCACCATCGAGCCGTGCCTGGATCAGCGAGGGCACGGACTGTTCCCGCGGCAGGCCCAGCCCCGCCGTCAGGCTGTCGCCGAGGAAGACAATACGTGGACGTGCCGACGCGGCTGGCGCCGCGGCACCGGCCGGTCCTGCAGACTGCTGAACCTCCAGCGCCTCCGCGCCGCGGCTTTCGGGCGCCGCGCAGGACGCCACCGCCAGAACGAGCGCCGCGATCACGAAAAAATATGAGATCCTCGTCATGTGCTGCTACAAACGCGCACGCTGAAGCGTGCGCTCTACAGGAGGCACAGGCTGCCTCTTGTAGAGCGGCGGCTTTAGCCGCCGCGCTAAAGCGTGCGCTCTACAGGCTGATAAGCTATCCCCCTGTAGAGCGGCGGCTTTAGCCGCCGCGCGTGGCTGCGTTTGATCTTATAACGTTCCCGCGCCCTCCCGCGTTCCGCCAGCCACGTGACGTTCACGCTCGATCCCGGACCCATCGCCGCCGCGCTCGACGTGGCATACGGCCGCCTGACCCAGAGCCGCTTCGCCGAGGCCCTCTGGCAGCGGCGGCTCGAGGTCTGGAGCGGCGATGCCGAGGTCCAGCGCCGCATCGGCTCCCGATTGGGGTGGCTCGACGCCCTCGAGTTCGCGCGGCCGCAGGCACCGCGGCTCCTCGCGTTTGCCGACGCCATTCGCCAGGCGGGCTTCACGGACATCGTCCTGCTCGGGATGGGCGGATCCAGCCTGGCGGCGGAGGTGTTTCGCCGCGTGCTCGGCGTGGCGGCCGGCTTCCCTCGGTTCCGCGTGCTCGATTCGGTGGATCCCGATGCTGTTCGAACCGCGCTCGAGCCCGCGGCCACCTCGCTGTTCATCCTGGCGAGCAAGTCGGGCACCACCATCGAGCCCAATGTCATGGCGGAGGAAGCCGCGCGGCGGATCCGCGCGGCCGGACACGCAGAGCCAGGTGCGCGACTGGTCGCCGTCACCGATCAGGACACAGCCCTGCACCGACGGGCTGGACGATGAGCGGTTCGCGGCCGTTCTGCAGCGTGTCCGCGGGGCGGTCGGGACGCTGGCGCCGTGCGCGACGACTCTTGGACCGCTATGCGGCCCCGTACGAGAATTTTGTACCCGTTGGCGCGGCCGTGTAGCGGTCCTAGCGCGCGGAGCGCGCAAAGCAGATACTGCCAACCAGCCAAGGGCTCGCACCCACAAGCAACGGGATATCAAGGGCGAGCCCTGGCTGGGTCTGGTCCGAGCTGCACTCGACGGGCCAGCTCCATAAAGGCGGGCCGAACTCGGGCGTCTTCGTCCTCGTCACCGCCAATCCCGCAGACGACCTGCCGATCCCTGGCGAACCCTACTCGTTCGGTGCGCTGGAAGTGGCGCAGGCGCTGGGGGATTTCCAGTCGCTCGAGCGCGGCGGCCGCCGAGCGCTCCACGTGCACCTGCCGACCCGCAACTCTCTGCTTCTCCAGCGGTTATTCGATGGACTCCTCGCCCACGGACCCCATGGGCCGACCTGAAGGTCGGCCCCTACATCCCGACTGTCACAGTGTAGGGGCCGACCTTCAGGTCGGCCGCTAAAGACGGGCCCGGCACGAGTTTTACGCAGGCTGTATACTTGGTATCCTTCCGTGGCTATCGGCACCATCCAATCCACGCGTGGCCGCGCCGCGGCCGCGCTCGAACGCGGACGGGGACCCGACGCGGTGGCGCTGCTCGCCCCGCTTCTGCGGACCGGTTCCCTGACCCGTGAAGATGAGCTCGCAGTCCGTACCGCCCTGGCGGAGGCGTGGCTCCTCCGCGACGACCTGACGCAGGCGACCTCCGCCATCGGCCGCGCGCCCGATACGCTGCGCGAAACGCTGACCGACGCGCAGCTCTCGGCGCTCTGGCGCATCCACGGCCGCATTACGTTCGCGCGCGGCGAGCAGTCGCGTGCGATCGCGCTGCACTCGCGGGCACTGAAGCACGCCGAGCTCGCGCACGAGTCGCGGGCCATCGGGCTCGCGCACTACGAGCTGGCGCTCTGCTACAAGCAGGTGGGCGACTCCCGCATCGTGCGCGATCACCTCACCGAGGCCGCCTCCGCCCTGCACGCGGCGGGCGACCGTCGTCACCTGGCGCTGGTCCATTCCCTCTCGGCCGTGCTGCTCGCGCAGTCAGGACGCTATGACGAGGCCACCACGGCGCTCCGTCAGGGCGAGCGCCTCGCGGTGGCGCTGCAGGCTGACGATGTGCTGGGGCTCATCATCCACAACCAGGCGAACGTGGCGCTGCTGCGCCACCATCACGAACAGGCGCTGGCACTGGCGGAACGGAGCGTCGCCATCCACGAGTCGGTGGGATCGGGTCATGGGCTCGCCATCGCCCTGGGGACGCTGGGACAGATCTTCGTGCAGCTCGGCGACCTCGAACGTGCGGAGCAGGTGTTGACGCGCACGCTGGAGGTGCGCAGCCCCGTGCAGTTCGGCGAGACGACCGGCGCCGTGTTCGACACGCTCGCACAGATCCATCTGATGCGCGGCTCGTACGAGCGCGCCGCGGAGTACTTGCGGCAGGCCGGCGAGGCCTTCGGGGCCTACGGGTCCCAGACGATGCGCTGGTACGAGTGGGGGCCGAAGGTGCTGGGCGTCAAGGTGGCCATCCGGCGCGGCGCCTATGACGAGGCGCTCGCGATGGCGGAGGAGCTGATGCAGACGCCGGGCATCCCGCCCGCCGAGGCCACGCTGGCCGAGCTCGCGGCGTGCGAAGCGCTCGTGGCCGCTGGCCGCGTGGCGCAGGCCGACGAGCGGCTCACCGCCTGCGAGGCGCGGCTCGATCCGCGGGCGGCGCCCGCCACCTGGGGCGAGTTCCTCCGGATTCGGGGCGCCGTGCACGAGCGCTCGCAGCGGCGGCTCGCGGCGCATCACGACTTCGCCCAGAGCGCCAACGTCTTCGATCTGCTCGGGGAGCGCTATCAGGCCGCGCTGAGCCAGCTCGCTCTCGGGCGGCTGGCCGCCAGCGGCGGCACGCGTGCTGCGGCCCAACGCTATCTCGATCAGGCCCGCGCCATCTTCGCCAGCCTCGGCGCCGAGCGCGATCTGACCGAAGTGGACGCGTCCCGCGCGCGGCTCCAGGAGTCGCGTCCCGTGCCGCCCTCGCCGCCCGCCATCGACGCCGACGAGGCGGTCATCCGCCGCCTCGTGGACGCCGCGATCCTCCCTGACCTGCTCGCCCGCGAGACGGCCACGGCGCTGCTCGAGACCATCGAGCCCGATGCCGCCGTGGTCTTTGTGGCCGCGCCTGGCGGCGAGGTGCGCCTGGTGGCGGCCGCGGGGTGTGACGGCGACGTGGCCCGCGCCCTGGCGCGCGCGGCCTCGCAGGGCAACCGCGAGTACGGCGACGGGCTGCTGGCGACCGAGCCGCTCGGCAAGGACTACGACGGCGCGCGGTCCTGCGCGATCGTCGCGGCGCGGCGGTTGACGGACGGCTCGATGCGGCGGCTGCGGATGTTTGCGACCGTGGCCCGTCAGGGATTCGACCTGTGCGGCGCCAGGGAGCGTCCGCCGCAGGCGGTCGAGCAGATCACCGAACGGCCGATCGAGCCGCTGCTTCCGGGCTTCATCTGTGCGAGCGCCGCGATGAACCGCGTCGTGGAGCAGATCCAGCGGCTGCAGGGGCACGACCTGACCGTGCTCATCACGGGCGAGAGCGGCACGGGCAAGGATCTCGTGGCGCGCGCCATTCACGTCGGCTCGCCCCGCCGTACGGCGATGTTCCTCCCCTACAACTGCACGACCACCACGCGGGAGCTGGCCGACAGCCAGCTGTTCGGCCATCGCCGCGGGAGCTTCACGGGCGCCGTGACCGATCAGCAGGGGCTCATCCGATCGGCCACGGGCGGGACGCTCTTCCTCGACGAGATCGGCGACCTGCCGCTCGACATCCAGCCCAAGCTGCTGCGCTTCCTCGAGCAGGGCGAGATCATGCCCGTCGGCGAGGCCCGGCCTCAGGCGGTGGACGTCCGCGTGCTGGCCGCCACCAACGCCGACCTCGAGCAGCGGGTGGCCGAGGGCAAGTTCCGCGAGGATCTCTACTACCGCCTCAGCGTCATCCGCATCGACGTGCCGCCGCTGCGCGAGCGGCGCGAGGAGATCCCGCACCTCAGCACGTTCTTCCTGCGGGAAGCCTCGGACCGGCTTGGGAAGCCCGACGTGCACCTCAGCTCGGCCACGCTCGACCTGTTCGCCCGGTACTGGTGGCCGGGCAACGTACGACAGCTCCGGAACGAGATCCAGCGCGCCGTGGCCATGAGCGTGCCAGGCGGGGCGATCGAGCCCGACCACCTGTCGGCGGACCTGGCGGCCCCGGTCACCAGCGTCAGCGCCGCAGGCGCGCCCCCTTTGGTGCGGTCCCCCACACCGCGCAACCTTGCCGCCGCCATCGCGGGGGTGGAGCGGGACGTCATCTCGGCGGCGCTCGAGCGCACGAGCGGCAATATTTCGGAGACGGCGCGGGTCCTCGGCCTGACGCGCCGCGGCCTGTATCTCAAGATGCGGCGCCTGGGGCTGGATGCGGTGACGGCGGATACCTAGTAACCAGGTATCCAGACACGTGGATACTGACTATCCATTCCCGATGGACGGCCAGCAGCGGCCGAACTCGCCTAGTGCTGTCAAGTCAATACGTTACAGCCTGCGCAAAAACCCGGTCTGACAGCAGCGACATCGGCCTTCACATTGAAAGTGCATTCCGGCGAAACTGTTTTCCTAGGGGGCTCAAGGTGCTTCACTCGTCCGCGACTCCACCGACCTACCCGACGTTGCGTCAGCGACGGATCGGCGATCGCCGCAAGGTCCGCGTCCCCGGGCGCCTGACCTGGCGCGACGCCTCAGGCACGCTGCGGTTCGTCTCCGTCATGACACGCGATGTCAGCGAGGTCGACGCATTTGTGGAATGCCAGGTACCGACGTCGATTCCGCTCTATCGCCTGGTGCACTTCCAGGTCGAGCGGCCGGCGCGGGACTCGGCCGAACTTCCGGCCGTCCTCCGGCAGGGCAAGATTCTGTCGGCGGTCTATCGCGTGGGGCCGTACCGCGCCGCCACGGGGACGCCGCAGGGCTACGCGCTGCGCCTGCTGATCGAGCCGGCCCACGTGAGGTCCGCCCCGCGCGAGCGCGTCGCCGTCGCCGCGAATTGATGGACCGCGGCGGCTGAAGCCGCCGCTCTACAAGGCGTGGGTAGCGCGGGGGCTTCAGCCCCCGCGTTTCCGCCAGTATCGCGCCAACCCGAGCCAGAGGATCTCGAGCGGCGCGGCCAGGTGTTCCAGCCCGCACTGAGCTGCACCTCGGTCATCTGCCGCCGCAGCTCGCCCGGAAAGGCGAGCTGAGTGTTCCAACAGTTCACGTTCGCGCCTGTTTCAGACCCGACCTCACCCGATGTCGGCCCTCAACGGATATTCCGTCTTCGCTGGTACCTCGGGCCTGACGCCTCGACCATGCCGCGCGATGACGTACAGGACCGTGGCAATGATAAGCATCGCGACGGTGCTGCCTACATTCAGCCACCCTTTGTCGGCGTGCCACACGATCGTATAGCCCACGGCACCGGCCAGCAGTGCATAGTAGACGAATGGAAGGAGAGTCAACCGAAGCACGAAGCCCTCGCGACCCAGCAATCCGATAACCGCACAGGCTGCGACGACGTTGTGCACGCAGATCATGTTGCCAGCCGCCCCACCCACCGCCTGAAGGGCAACGATCCAGGTCGGGTCGACCCCGATCCGCTGACCTACTTCGAACTGAAACAGCGAGAACATCATGTTGCTGACCGTGTTGCTGCCCGCAACCGCAGCGCCCAGCCCACCGATGAAGGGAGCGAAGAACGGCCAGGCCGAGCCAGCCAGGGCGGCAGCGCCGTCTGCGAGCGCGATTGGCATCCGCTCATAGCCGGCCGCGCCGCCGCCGCTGTTGATGAATACCTGAACCATCGGCACCGTGAACACGAGCGCCGCCGAGGCGGACGCTGTGATGCGCAAGGACGTCTGCCACGACTGTTTGTACGACGAGAAATCGATGCGGTGCATCACGAACGCTGCCAGCGAGGCGAGGATGAAAATGGTTCCTGGGAGATACAGCGGCTGAACGCTGGCGGAGATCTCTGTGCCGAAGATGTTCGGCCAGGTGATGTTCCAGGCCTGCAGCCAAGCGCCGAACGGCAGTACGCTCACGCGTGTCGCCAGCAGCAGCACGGCGACCGTCAGATACGGCGCCCAGGCCTTGCCCATTCCCATGGTTCCGGTCCGGTGCCCGACGTCCCGTACCTCCAGCGTGCCAGTCCACGTCTTCGGCCAACTGCTCCGGGGAGCGAATTCCCAGGCCTGACTGCGGTGTGGCATCAGGAATCCGCGGCGCGCCGCAGAGATCACCACAAACAGGCCGGTCAGGCTGCCGAGGAGCGTCGGAAACTCAGGTCCCAGCAGGTAGGCGGCCGCGAAATAAGGAACGGTCATGGATACTGCGGCGAACAACGCAAATTTCCATAACCTGAGCCCTTCGGCGGCTGACCGGTTCGGACCGAAGAAGCGGGTCATCACCGTGACAACGATCAGCGGCACGAGCGTGCCGACGATTACGTGCAGCGTTGCGACCTTCACGGCAATAAGCTTGAGAAAGTCCCCCCATGCATAGCCCGCCTGAGCCGCGAATTGCTGAATACTCGCGTCCCCGCTCAGCCCGGTGTGCACCCCCAGAAGAATCGGCAGACCGACGGCACCGAAGGACACGGGCGTGCTCTGGATGATCATGCCGGCCGTGACGGCAGCCAGGCCCGGAAAGCCGAGGCCCACGAGGAGCGGCACGGCGACCGCCGCTGGCGTGCCAAAACCTGCGGAGGCCTCCATGAACGAGCCAAAGAGCCAGGCGATGATAATGACCTGAACGCGCCGATCGGCCGTGATATCGGTAAACCCTCGTCGAATGGTCCGCAGCGCGCCGCCTTCCTGAAGCGTGTTCAGCAGAAGCAGCGCCCCGAACACGATGTAGAGCATCGTCAGCATGACGATCAGGCCATTGGCCGTTGCAGCCGCGATCTGGACTGTCGGCACGCCCCAGATTCCCGCAGCAAGCGCAATGCACGTGAGATATGCGAGCGGCATGACCTTGCTTGCCGGCTTCCGCAGGATGACGAGGAGAACGGCGACAACCACAATCGGAAGCAGTGCAAGAATTGCGAGCGCGGCTGTGCTCATTTGGAGGGCCTTCTGGGGATAGTCAACACTGGCATGATCCGGGTGAATCGCGCCTTCGCATGAGGCTGGCCAACACTCTTGGCCACCTCACCGCCTCTCTCGCGTACATAACGGTTCGCCGACGTCTGAAGTGATACCAAGCTGATGAACGCCCTCGCCGGAGCCGGCTCGCTCATCGTTGCGTTGCGTCGCCGGGCGTGGCCACCAGCGCTGGCCGGCATGAAGGCATGAAATAGCATAAAATAATGGATCCAGAATCCATCACAGTGCCGAAAGTTACCACCAGCTCACGGCCCCGTCAATTCGGAATCTCGGAATCTCGGACATTCGGAATCTCGGAAAAGCATGGTCTCCGGTAGGTATCCACTCGAGGATCTGCCTTCAGGGCGCGGCGGCCACCCCGTTTGTCTTTGGACTCTGAGCCGCTACGTATACGAATAGAATCCATGTCCGGATTTGCGGCCTAGCCTCCCGCTGGTGACCATGCGCTTCAGCAGCGGCGGCGGTGCGAAGCGGGGTTCGCGGAGCTCTTCAAACAACACGTTCGCAATGTAGTAGGTCGTATCAAGACCGATGCAGTCGACCAGCGCAAACGGCCCCATCGGATGACTACAACCCAGCTTCATCGCGGTATCTATTGCCTCGATGGACCCCAGGCCGTTTTCGTGCTCACGGATTGCATCAAGCAGGTAAGGGAGCAGCAGACGATTGACGATGAAGCCCGGCCGATCGGGCGTCGGCACCGGCTGTCGGGAAAGAGATTCTGCGAACGACAATGCCGTGTCGAAGGTCGCCTGCGTCGTCGACATTCCGCGAATCACTTCGACGAGCTTCATGACGGGCACCGGATTGAAGAAGTGCAAGCCGACGACACGATCCGGCCGTTTCGTCATGGCCGCCAGTGTCGTGATGCTCAGGGATGAAGTGTTCGACGCGATGATCGTGTGCGCTGGCAGTACCGGCTCCACCTCGAGATACGCCGCGCGCTTCGCGTCCGCGTCCTCCACGACTGCCTCGATAATCAGGTCGCAACTGGAGAGATCGTCGGCGTGTATCGTACCCGTCAGCTTCGCCACGGCCCGTTCGCGTCCATCCGCGGTCATCTTTCCCTTTTTGACCCCGTCAGAGAACGCGACGTTGATATTCGCCAGCCCAGCCTGAAGGGTCGCGGCATTCACTTCCCGCACGATGGTCCGATATCCCGATGCCGCGCACACTTGGGCGATGCCGGACCCCATCAGACCACAGCCCAGCACACCGACCGTACGGATCTCCATCACTCCTCCTCGCGGGCCTGACCTACGCTTGCGTTCTCACGACCATGGCAATGCCCATTCCTCCGCCGATACACAGCGATGCGACACCGGTTCCGCCACCCCGTGCTCGCAGCGCGTAGATCAGCGTCGTGAGGATCCGCGCGCCGCTGGCCCCGATCGGATGCCCGAGCGCGATCGCACCGCCGCGGGTGTTGACCTTGTCGGGGTTGACATCCAGCTCGCGGACCACCGCAAGGGACTGCGAGGCAAACGCCTCGTTGATTTCGAACAGGTCGATATCACCGATGGCAAGGCGTGCGCGTCTCAACGCCTCTCGCGTCGCGCCGACCGGGCCCATGCCCATGATCGCGGGATCGACACCTGTCACGGCGAACGACAAGATCTCCGCAATTGGCTTCTGACCCAGCTCTTCGCCGCGTTGTCGCGTTGCGACGACGACTGCCGCGGCGCCGTCATTGATCCCAGACGAATTGCCAGCGGTCACGGTGCCGTTCTTCTGAAATGCGGGTCTCAATCCGGCGAGTCTCTCCGTCGTTGTTCCCGGTCTCGGAAACTCATCGGTGTCGACGCGAAGCGTGGTGCCCTTCGGCTGCGGAATGTCGACCGGCACGATTTCGTCTCGGAACCAGCCGTTGCCGATCGCGGCCAGCGCTCGGCGCTGACTCTCGGCGGCGAAGGCGTCCTGGTCCTCCCGGCTAATCCCGAAGCGCGTCACGATCTCCTCGGCCGTCATGCCCATGTGGCACTCATTGAGCGCGCACGTCAGGCCATCCAGAAGAATTGCATCGGACGCGTCCGCGTGCCCGAGGCGACAGCCCCAGCGGGCGCCCTTCAGGATGTACGGCGCGTTGCTCATGGACTCGGTGCCACCAGCAAGCACGAGGTCCTCGTACCCACCGCGTGTGGCTTCCGCGGCATGGATGACGGCCTGCAGGCCAGATCCACAGACACGGTTCACGGTTTCGGCTGGGACTTCCTGCGGCACGCCAGCCTTCAGGGCGACCTGCCGTGCCACATTCATCCCAGCACCCGCCTGCAACACGCAGCCGAAGATGACATCTCCGAGATCGCGCGGATCGATGCCGGCACGGCGAATGGCTTCCCGAGCGACGATCGCGCCCAGATCGACGCTAGAGAGATTTTTCAGCGCGCCTCCGAATGACCCGATAGCCGTCCGACAGGCGCTGAGAATGACCGCACGTGCGTGTGAAGGGTCAGACAAGATGTATGTCAGAGAAGGTGCAGCGCAGCGCTGCGGCGGGATGCTCACCCGTCGCTAGACACCGATTGATTCCGAGCCCTCCGAGGCTGATTCGGCTGCGCGAAATGCGAAGCGGCGTTGAATGAACGCGTTGATGTCTGCCTCGACCCGATCACACGCTCTGCCGCCGTCGACCGGATACAGTTGCCCGCGCGAACGATAAAACTCGGTCAACGGCGCGGTAACGCGCCGGTAGAGCGCCAACCGCTCCAGAACGACTGATTCAATGTCGTCGGTTCTCTGGGTAAGCGGGCCAGCGCACACATGACACGTGAGGACGCCCGCATCGGCTGCATTGCCACAATCACGACAGACCATTCGATTCGAGAGCCGGCGGATCAATTCACTCTCTCCCACTACGATTTCGATGGCGATCAGGCCGTCCCGGTCGACCATGAGCTGTTCGAGGCCTGCCGCCTGTTCCACCGTTCGCGGGAATCCGTCGAGCACGAACCCGCGTCTCGCGTCAGCGCGGCTGAGACGCTCACTGACGATGCGCATGACGACATCGTCCGCCACGAGCTCACCACGATCGAGCGTGCGTTTCGCCAAACACCCTATGTCCGTCCGAGCGTGAACGGCATGTCTGAGAATGTCGCCCGTGGATATCCGCGGGATGCCGTGCTGCTGGGCCAATCGGGCTGCCTGCGTACCCTTCCCAGCGCCGGGAGGACCCAAGAAGGCAACGCGAATTGGCGTCATCGACCCGTCACGTTTCCGAAACGCCAACCGGATCAGAACACCGGAGTCTCAACGTAGCTTCCGTACACTGCGCGGAGTCGTTGGACGATTTCTCCCATCGACGCCCGCGCCTTGACGAGCTCCACCGTCACCGGCAACAGGTTCGTCGTGGGACTCTCCGCCTCGGTGGCTAGCCGGTCGAGCAAGCGCTCAACCTCGGTGTTGTTGCGACGCGCTCTGGTAGTACGGAGGCGCTTCACCTGTCGCGACTCGGCCTCGGGATCGACGCGGTGGATTTCGATATCGGCGAGCTCTGGAGGATCGACGTACTTGTTGACTCCGACGACGACTTGTTCGCCCGATTCTTTACGCTTTGCGTAGTTGTAGGCCGATTCGGCGATGGCCCTCTGGAAGTATCCTTGCTCGATGGCGCGGACAGTGCCGCCCATATCATCCACTTTTTTGAGGATGTCGAACACTGCGGCCTCGACTTCATTGGTCAACGCCTCGACGTAGTACGAGCCGCCCAGTGGGTCGACGACGTTCGGAATCCGCGTTTCGTCGGCGATGATCTGCTGTGTCCGGAGGGCGACTTTCATCGCCTGCTCCGACGGGATCGTAAAGGCTTCATCGAGCCCATTCGTATGCAGCGACTGCGCTCCACCCAGCACGGCTGATAGCGCCTGGAGAGCCGTGCGCACGATGTTGTTGAGGGGCTGCGCCTTGGTCAGGGTCGCGGCAGCCGTCTGGCAATGGAACCGCAAGCGCATTGATTCGGCTTTTTGTGCACCGAACCGTTCGTGCATGATCTTGGCGTAGACACGTCGTGCGGCTCGAAACTTCGCCACCTCCTCGAAAAAATCGGCTTGAGCGACGAAGAAGAATGCCAGCCGCGGTGCAAATGCGTCGATCGGAACACCTGCTTCGGTCACAGCTTCGACAATGGCGATGGCGTTCGCCATCGTAAAGGCGAGTTCTTCGACGGAGGTGGAGCCAGCTTCGTTGATGTGGTATCCGCTGATGTTGATCGGGTTGTAGCGCGGAAGCCGCTCGGTGCAGTAGACAATCAAGTCCCGCAGCACGCGCATCGATGGCCTGATCGGAAAGATCCATTCCTTCTGGGCGACGTACTCTTTCAGGATATCGGCCTGGACGGTGCCGGACAGCTTTCGCGGATCGCATCCACGCCGCTCCGCCACTGCCAGGTACATCGCAAACAGGATCCACGCCGTGGGATTGATCGTCATCGAGACCGAAATCTCTTCCAGATCGATGCCGTCGAACAACGCTTCCATGTCGTCGATCGTGTCAATCGCGACGCCTTCGCGGCCCACTTCACCAAGCGCCCTGGGATCGTCCGAGTCGTACCCCATCAGGGTTGGCATGTCGAAATCGATCGACAGGCCGGTCTGGCCCTGCGCGATGAGGTATTTGAACCGCAGGTTGGTATCCTCGCCGGTCCCGTATCCCGCTATCTGCCGCATTGTCCACGTGCGGCCGCGATACATCGTCGGGTACGGAC
>JACQTK010000173.1 GCA_016210845.1 Acidobacteriota bacterium
CGCACGGACAGCGTGGGGCTGAGTCGACGGGGATTATACGGCGGGCCGACCCCCTCCAGAGGGGAGCGACGCCTGAGAGCTCGCGCGGACACGCGCCAGCGGGCTGGCACGGCGAGGGATCGGAGTCGCACCAACGAGCGTCAATGGGGTCGCACCGATACCGTCAGAGAACTTGCACCGACAAGGGCGAGGGGTCGCACCGACACCGATCAGAATTGCACCGACAAGCGATCGGAATCGCACCGATGAGCGTCAGTGCCGTCGCACCGACGCCGTCACCGGATTCGCACCGACACACGTCAGAGGGCTCGCACCTACAGCAGCGTATCCGTCTGTCTCCTGATCGCGCGTCTCGCGGCCCGTGTGATCAGCGCGGTCGAGACGACGAGCGCCACGGCCCCGACCGCCATCAGCACGTAGTACTCCGGACCGCGCGGCGGGGCTACGCCCGCCGCCAGCTCCGCCACGTCGCCGACCACCTGTCCGTAGTACGTGTACATGATGATCGCGGGAATCATCCCGACGAACGCGATCGCGAAGTCGCGGTACCGCACGCCGCTGAGCGCCAGCGCGTAGTTGAGGATGTTGAACGGCACGATCGGCGACAGCCGCAGCAGGAACATCAACCGGAGCGCATCGCCCACGATCGCGGCCCGCACCGCCGCCACGCGCGGGTCCCGCGTCACGCGCGCCATCAGCCGCGAATGCGCCAGCGGCGACGCCAGGAAGTAGACCGCCGAGGCGCCGAGCGACGCGCCGAAGAAGACGACGATGCTGGCCCGCCACATGCCGAACATCGCACCCGCGGCCACCGTGAGAAAGAACGAGGGTGCCAGCAGCACGGCGCCGACGATGTAGATCAGCACGAAGAGGAACGGCGCCCAGGGGCCCAGGTGCTGGAGCTGGATCACGACCGGCGCGAGCCAGTCCATCACGACTCGGAGGAGGGGGGGTCGGCGGCCGCCGCGGAGCGCCCGGCGGCCGAGGACCGTCGACCGCGGCGGCGGCGCTTGGCGAACACGTGCGAGAGCCGCTCCAGCGCCTCGGCCGCCTGCTGCAGGCCCGCGGCGATCTGATCGGCGTCGGTCCACGTGGCGGGATTGAGCCGCTCGGCCAGCGCCAGCAGCGCCTGCTGGCGGACCGGGTCAGCCGTGCGCTGCGGAATGCGATTGCGCACTCGGGGATACCACGTCATCAGAAAGGCGATTTGTTCGTCTGGCGTGGCGCCTTCGATGGCGGAGGGGATGGCGGGGCGCGGCGGCGTGCCTGGCGCGGGCGGCGGCTGCGCCTGCGCCGATTCCGCGCTCTCGGCGGCCGCGGCTGGCGCGGCCTCACCCTCGATCCGTCGCCGCTTCCGCCCACGCCGCTCGGGCACCGGCTCGACCACCTGGCGGTTGTCCACCACAGCCTTCCAGTCGAACTCGATGTCGGGGTACTGCGCCTCGATCGTGCGCAGCACGTCGGGATCGAGCGCCTCGCGCCCGACGCGGATGCCGCCAGGGGTCCGGAAGACGTAGAGGATGCGCGAGCGCGGCCGACTGCCCTCGCGATACCAGTGCATCAGGTACGTCGTCTCGTACCCGCGCTTGTCACGAATGGTGCGCAGGAAGGGCACAGCGCGCTACTTGCGCTTCTGGGCCTTGGGCGCGGCGGATGACGTCGTGCGCGCCGTGTCACGGGTCGCCTTGGCCTTCTTGGTGCCGCCCGGCCGCGTCCGACGGGCAGTCGCCGCGGCTCGACGGGCCGGTCGCGTCGCGGACGCGCGGGCGCCACGGGCGTCGCCCGCCTGGCGGCGAGCCGACGGAGCTGGTCTGCGCGGCGCGGCGGCCGCGCCGGCGCCTTTCCCGTCCGCCCCATGGGACAGGCGCTGGATGAGCGTGAACCGGAGCTGGTCGCCCAGCGGGTGATACGCCCAGATCTCGGCCACGGCAATCTGCAGATCCGAACACAGGCGCCTGGCCGTATCCACGCTGGCTGCAGGGACATAGAGGTGGAACGGCGCCCGCAGCCTCGCAAAGGCCGCCCACTGCGACATGGCCTCCAAGTGGTTGACCGACTCGGCGGTCTCCACTTCGACCACGCCCAGGAGCTTGCGCCCGCGCGCTGGAGACTGCAGCACCAGATCCGGGTACCACGGCAGCGGCCCCACCGACACCGGCGTGGTCTGCTCGGTGCCAGGGTTGATGGCCACCTCGAACTTTCTCTTATATTTCGCCTGCAACAGGCGAATCACCCGATCGTGCTCGAGCTGCTCCCGAACGGGCCGCACGAGGATGGGGCTCACCAGCTCCTCCGAGGCATGGACATGACAGACGGCCTCTTTTTCGGGCCGAAACCGGCTGACTATAGCATGAGCGCGCAAAGCTGCTCAGGCGTTTGTCCTACAATGAGCCGTGCCCCACGCCGATTCCGAAGCCGCCCGCGTCCTCATCGTCGACGACGACGTGAGCGTGACGGACACGTTTTCGCGAATGCTTCGTCTGGAGGGGTACGAAGTGTGGGCCGCTCTCTCGGCCGACGAGGGCCTCAGCCTGGCGCAGGCCCATCGCCCGCACGCGGTGATCCTCGATCTTCGAATGCCCCTCACGAGCGGACTGCAGTTCCTGCGCGCGATTCGGGCCATTCCGGGCCTGACCAACACGCCCGTGGCCATCGTGACGGGCGACTACTACCTGGACGAAGCGCAGGCCACCGAGATCAGCGATCTCGGCGCGGAGCTCCGCTACAAGCCGCTGTGGCTCGAAGAGCTGGTGACGCTGGCGCGGGAGCTCCTGAACATTCCCGTTCGAGATTGACGCGAGTGACGACCTCGCGTGTCCTGAAAGCCTGCAGGCGGGAGCCGGTGGACGCCACGCCCGTCTGGTTCATGCGCCAGGCCGGACGGTACATGGCGGAGTATCGCGCGCTGCGGGCGCGCCACTCGCTCCTCGAGATCTGCCGCGCGCCCGAATTGGCCACCGAGGTCACCTTGCAGCCCATCCGGCGGATCGAGGTCGACGCGGCCATCCTCTTTTCCGATCTGCTGCTGCCGCTCGAGCCGATGGGGCTGGCCTTCGACTTCGTCAAGGGCGAGGGCCCGCAGATCGACCGCCCCGTCGCCTCGCCTGCCGACGTCGAGCGCCTGCGGACGTTCGAGCCCCGCGAGGCGCTCTCGCACGTGCTCGAGGCCATCGTCCTGGTCCAACGCGAGCTCTCGGGACGCGTTCCGCTGATCGGCTTTGGCGGCGCGCCGTTCACGCTGGCCTCGTACGCCATCGAGGGGGGCCACTCCAGCACGTTCGCGCGCACCAAGGCGCTGATGTACGGGCATCCCGACGCGTGGCATTCGCTGTGCGAGAAGCTGGCCACGTCGGTGGCCGACTATCTCGTGGCGCAGATCGACGCGGGCGTGGATGCCGTGCAGGTGTTCGACTCGTGGGTCGGCGCCTTGAGCCCCGCCGACTATCGCGAGTTCGCCATGCCGCACACGCGACGGCTCTTCGAGGCGATCGGCCGCCGCGTGCCGACGATCCATTTCGGCACGGGCACGGCGGCGCTCCTGGAAGACCTCCGGGAGGCGGGGGGCGACGTGATCGGCGTCGACTGGCGGATCCCGCTCGATGTGGCCTGGCAGCGCATCGGCGCAGACCGCGCCGTGCAGGGCAACCTCGATCCCACGGTGCTGCTCGGTCCCTCACACCGGATGTTCAGCCAGACCGACGACATCCTGGCGCGCGCGGGCGGGCGGCCGGGCCACATCTTCAATCTGGGGCACGGCATCCTGCCGTCCACGCCCGTCGAGCACGTGCAGATGCTGGCGCAGTACGTCCACAGCGCGTCGCGACGCGCCCGATGAACGGGGCCGACGATCTTCTCGACGTGGCCGTCGTCGGCGGCGGCATCGCCGGTCTGGCCGCCGCCTACGAGCTGCACCGCCGCGGCCTGCGGTTCCGCGTCCTCGAAGCCGCTCCGCGCCTGGGCGGCGTCATCGTCACGGAGCGGTTCGACGGATGGGTGATCGACGGGGGGCCCGATGCGCTGCTCGTCCAGAAGCCCGCCGCCGTGGCCCTGTGCCGCGAGCTCGGTATCGGCGACCGCCTCGTGCCGACGCTGCAGCCGCGCACGGCGTACGTCATGCGGGATGGCGCGCTGCACCAGATTGTCGAGGGGTCGTTTCTCGGCCTGCCCGTCCGCGTGAGCGCGCTGGCGCGCTCGTCGCTCCTCACCTGGCGCGGCAGGCTACGCATGGCGTGTGAGGTCGTCGTGCCGCGCCGCGCGCCTGCCGACGATGAGTCGATCGCCGCGTTCGTGCGGCGCCGCTTCGGCAATGAGGCGGTGGACTATCTGGCCGAGCCGCTGCTGGCAGGCATCCACGCGGGTGACGTGGAGCGGCTGTCGATGCGTGCGCTGTTTCCTCGGCTGCTCGAGGCCGAGCGCCGAAGCGGCAGCGTCATCCGTGCGTTTCGCGCACTCCAGACGCCCCCATCGCCGCAGGGCGCGTTCGTGTCGCTGCCCGGCGGGATCGGCGAGCTGGTCGAGGCGATCGCGAATGTGCTCCCGCGCGACAGCGTCTGGACCTCGGCGCGCGTCGGCGAGCTGCGGCGGGCGGCCATCTACGCAATCGAATCGGACGCGGGCGCCGTGCGGGCGCGCGCCGTGATCCTGGGCGTGCCCGCGTACGTGGCGGCCCACCTGCTTCGCGGCGTCGACACGACGCTGGCGGAGCTGTGCGGCGCAGGTGCGTATGCGTCGACGGCGACGGTGGCGTTCGGGTACCGCCGCGCGCAGGTCCGGCACTCGCTGAACGGCAGCGGATTCGTCGTGCCGCGCGTCGAGCGCAGCCCGCTGCTGGCGGCCACGTGGGTGACGTCGAAATGGCCGGATCGCGCGCCTGAGGGACACGTGCTGCTGCGAGCCTTCCTCGGAGGCGGCCGCGATCCGCATCGGCTCGACCGCGGGGACCAGGAGCTGGTCGACGCGGCGCGAGAGGCGCTGGAAAAGGCGCTCGCCATCGAGGGAGCGCCGCTCTTCGCGCGACTGTTCCGCTGGACGCGTCAGAGTCCACAGTACGACGTGGGACATCTCCAGCGCCTCGACGGCATCGAGCGGCGGGCGTCCGCCATTCCTGGGCTGTTTCTCACTGGCAGCGGCTTCCGCGCGATTGGCATTCCCGACTGCATCGCGGACGGGCGCGAGACGGCGGCGCGTGCGGCGACGTATCTCGCCACGAACAGCACGAAGACGGATTAGCCACGAAGCTCACGAAGATCAGCGAAGGGAGGAGTCGTTCGACTCGTCGACCTGCTCTGCAGGCCGACCAGTCGAACGGCCCTTCGTGGTCTCCGTGCCCTTCGTGGCCTGTACGTTTTCGTGGTCTGCGGTGGCATAGAATTCGGGCCATGCGCGCGTTAGCGATCCTCCTGCTGGGCTGGTCGGCCGTCGCGTGCTCAGCCGGCGCGCAGGACGCGCGGCCGACCGGCTCGCTGACGCCGCAGGTCGAGGCCGTGCTCGCGCGCATCAAGGCGGCCGATACGGGGCAACTCGCCGTCTCGGAGGAAGACGGCCGCTTCCTGCGCGTGCTCGTGGCGACGCGCCGCGCCCGATCCGTGCTCGAGATCGGCGCCGCCAGCGGCTACAGCGCCATCTGGCTCGGGCTCGGCGCGCGCGAGACGGGAGGCCGGGTTGTGGCCATCGAGTACGACCCGCAGCGGGCCGGCGAGGCCATGGACAACGTCCGCGCGGCCGGCCTCACCGACGTCGTCCGCATCGTGCCAGGCGATGCGTTCGCGGAAATCCCGCGGCTCCAGGGCACCTTCGACCTCGTCTTCCTCGACGCCTGGAAGCCCGACTACAAGAAGTTCTTCGACCTGGTGTTCCCCAGGCTCGATCCTGGCGGCGTGTTCGTGGCGCACAACGTCGTCAACAAACGCAACGAGATGGAGCCGTTCCTGCAGACCGTGCTGACCCACCCGCGCCTGTACACGACCATCGTCTCGCCATCGGGCGAGGGGATGTCGGTGTCCTACAAGGTAAAGTAGGCAGTAGGCAGCTGGCAGTAGGCAGCGATTCGCGGCTCCCTGACTGACGACGCCTGCATCGAGCGACCACTGCCTACTGCCTACTGCCTACTGCCTACTGCCTACTGCCTACTGCCTACTGCCTACTTACCCATGAAGCCCGTCCACATCATCGGCGTGCCGCTGGATCTCGGCGCGGGTCGCCGCGGCGTCGACATGGGGCCGTCCGCGTTCCGGATCGCGGGGATCGGCGATCGCATCGCCGCGCTCGGCCGGACGGTCGTCGACAAGGGCGACCTGCCCGCGCCGATTCCCGAGACGCAGCGCCCGGCCGACAAGAAGAAGAAGTACGTCCGCGACATCGCGAAGGTGTGCCAGCGGCTGTACGACGTGGCGCTGAAGTCGCTCGATGCGGGGGCGCTGCCGCTGGTGCTCGGCGGCGATCACAGCCTCGCGGCCGGCTCGGTCGCGGCCAGCGCCGCCTGGCTGCGCCGCACGTCCTCGCAGCCGCTGGGCCTGGTCTGGGTCGACGCCCACGGCGACATGAACACGCCGCAGACGACCACCAGCGGCAACGTGCACGGCATGCCGCTGGCGGCCCTGCTCGGCAGCGAACCGCTGGAGCTGGCCGCCATCGGCTTCTCCCCGTCGGTGCTCCCGCAGCACACGGTGCTCGTCGGCATCCGCAACCTCGACGATGAGGAGAAGGCGCAGATCCGCGCGTCGCAGGTGCACGTCTTCACCATGAAGGACATCGACCGCGACGGCATCGCCAAGGTGGCCGAACGCGCGCTGGCGCTCGCCTCCGACGGCACGGGCGGCGTCCACGTGTCGTTCGACATGGACGTGTGCGATCCGTCCTACGCGCCAGGAGTCGGCACGCCCGTGAAGGGCGGCCTCGACTACCGCGAGGCGCACATGGTGATGGAACTGGTGGCCGACGCACGGCGCCTGGTGGCGCTCGACCTCGTGGAAGTCAATCCGACGCTCGACATCCGGAACACCACCGCGGAGCTCGGCACCGAGCTCGCGCTGTCGGCCCTGGGAAAGAGAATCCTGTAGGGGCAACCCATGCGTCGCCCCTACCGCTGCCTACTGCCTACTGCCTACTGCCTACTGCCTACTGCCTACTGCCTACTGCCTACTGCCTACTGAGGATGGCCTCCATCTCGTCCATCACGCGGTTCATCTTGCGGATCGTCAGATCGAGCGGCTCGTCGGTGGTCATGTCGACGCCCGCCTCCTTCAACAGATCGATCGGGTACTTCGATCCGCCAGCCGACAGAAACGTCAGGTAGCGCTGCTTGGCCGCCGCGTCGCCCTCGGTGACCTTCGTCGCCAGCGCCTCGGCGGCCGTGAAGGACGTCGCGTACTGGAACACGTAGAAGTCGCGATAGAAGTGTGGGATGTAGCTCCACTCGTGGGCGATGTCGTCGTCCACGATGACCACCCGCTGATCGTGACCGTAGTACCGCTTCGTCATGTCGAGATACAGCTTGGCGAGCGCGTCGCCGGTGATGGGCTCTCCCTTGAGTCCCATCTCGTGCACGCGCAGCTCGAACTCGGCGAACTGCGTCTGCCGGAAGACGGTCGCCTTGATGCCCTCCAGGTAGTTGCCGAGCAGCGCGAGGCGCGTGGCGTCGTCCTTGACCTGCGTGAGCATGTAGTCGATGAGGAGCGCCTCGTTGAACGTCGACGCCACTTCGGCGACGAACGTCGGGTAGTTCGCGAGCGCGTAGGGCTGCGTGGTGTTCGAGTAGTGGCTGTGCATCGTGTGCCCCAGCTCGTGCGCCAGCGTGCTCACGTCGGTGTACTGCCCCTGGTAGTTGAGCAGCATGTACGGGTGCACGTCGTACGCGCCGCCGTTCGAGTACGCGCCCGAGCGCTTCCCCTCCGACGGGAACCAGTCGAGCCATCGCTCGCCGAACGCGCGCCGCAGCACCGACAGGTAGTCCGGCCCGAGCGGCGCCATCGCCGCCAGCACGTGCCTCTGGGCCTCTTCAGGCGTGTACTGCAGGTCGACCGACGCCACGAGCGGCGCGTACAGGTCGTAGTAGTGCAGGTCGTCGGTCACGCCCATCATCCGCTTGCGCAGGCGCAGGTAGCGGTGGAACGACGGCAGGCTCCGGTTGACGCCGTCGATGAGGCGCGTGTAGACCGAGACGGGGATGTTCGGGCCGTCGAGGGTGGCCTCCAGCGTCGACCCGTACTTCCGCGACTTCGAGTAGAACAGCGCCCTCTGCACGCTCGAGTTCATCGTCGTGCCGAAGGTGCGGCTGAAAGCCCCGAGCGCGGTGAAGAACGCCGACATCGCCCTCTGCCGGTCCTCGCGCTTCGGCCGCGTGCGGAGCTCCGCGTAGCCGGCCTGGTCCACCTTGACCGGGCGGCCGTCGCTCAGCGCGATCGTGGGATACGGGAAATCGGCGTTCGCGAGGATGCCGTAGATGTTCGAGGCGGAGCCGGCCAGCGGCTGGGCGTCGGCGAGGATCTTCTCCTCGGCGTCGCTCAGCGTGTGGGCCGCGCGGCGGGCGATGTCGCGCAGGTAGAACGCGTAGATGCCGAGGCGCGGATCGGCGGCGAGGAACTGCTCGATGGCGGCGCTGCCGACGCGGAGGATCTCCGGCTCGATGAACGAGGCCTGCGCGCTGAACTCGGCGTAGAGCTGCTGCATCTCCTGCTGCATCCCCTGCGGCTCGCTCTGGCGCGTGTCCTGGTCGGCCAGCATGCTGGCGTACACATAGAGCCGCGAGAGCTCCTTGTCGAGCCGCGATCCGGTCTCGAGCGCCTCGGCCAGCGTCTGCGCCGAGTCGCCCAGCCTGCCCGCAAAGCGGCGGATGGTCGGCACCTCGGCGGCGATCGTCGTCTTCTGCGCCCGCCACGCCTCGACGCTCGGGTAGATCTCCGCCAGGCTCCATGTGTACTGGTCCTCGATCTTCGCGCGGTCGCGCGCCTGTCCCATCGTCAGTACAGACATGCCAATCACAGCTGCCACGGCCAGCACAGGTCGGACTGGTGACATAGCCGCTCCTGAAAACAGTGTAGGGGCCGATCTGGCACCCCGTCGCCGGTCGACCCACATTATGATGCCTCGCCATGCCCCGTGTCCCGCTCCGCGCCGACTGGCCCGACCTCGATGACGAGGTGCTGCTCGACATCCGGATGTCGGACCTGCCGCTGACCCTCGAGGGGATGATGGCCGGCCGGATCGCCCAGCTGCGGGAGGAGCTGGAAGCCCGTGAGCTGCAGCTGCCCCTGCACTTCTACCTCTCGGACGAGTGGTTCACGCCCGACGGCAGCACCTCGATCGCCATCCCCTTCTACCTGGCCCACCCGCGCCTCGAGAAGCTCGAGGAGGCGCAGATGCTCGAGGTCGAGGGCGGCGAGCCCGAGTGGTGCCTGCGGATCCTGCGGCACGAGGCGGGGCACGCCATCGACAACGCCTTCCGTCTGCGGCTGCGGCGCCAGCGGCGGGCGGTCTTCGGCCTGCCGTCGAAGCCGTATCCGGAGTTCTACACGCCGAAGCCGTACAGCAAGAGCTACGTGCTGCACCTCGACGCCTGGTACGCGCAGAGCCATCCGGACGAAGACTTCGCGGAGACGTTTGCCGTGTGGCTGACGCCGACCAGCGAGTGGCGGCAGCGGTACACGGGCTGGCCCGCGTTCAAGAAGCTCGAGTACATGGACGCGCTGATGCGGTCGCTGCGCGGCAGGCCGCCGCGCGTCGTACAGCCGGAGGAAGTCGATCCGATCCCCAGGCTCCGCACGACGCTGCGCCAGCACTATCGGACCAAGCGGCGGCACTACGGCGTGGACTACCCGAACTTCTACGACCGCGACCTGCGGCGGCTCTTCTCGGAAGCGCCCGAGTTCGCCGCCAACATCACGGCCGCCCAGTTCATCGCGCGCATCCGGCGCCCGGTGCGGCGCCTGGTCTCTGGCTGGACGGGCATCTACCAGTACACGATCGACCAGGTGCTCGAGGCCATGGTGACCCGCTGCCGCGAGCTGAAGCTGCGCCTCGCGGTGCCCGAGGATCAGGCGCGCCAGGAGTTCGCCGTGCTCCTGACCGTACAGGCCATGAACTATCTCCACAGCGGCGGACACCGGCTGTTCCTGTGAAGAAGCTCCGCATCCTGGCGCTGGTGCACGAGCACCTCGTCCCGCCCGAGGACACCACGGGCATCGACGTCCTCGAGGCGGAATGGAAGATGGAGTACGACGTCATCGAGACGCTGAAGGAGATCGGCCACCAGGTGCGCGTGCTCGGCGTGCACGACGACCTGATGCCGATCCGGCGCGCCGCCGGACTCTTCGAGCCGCACATCGTCTTCAACCTGATGGAGGCGTTCGCGGGCGTGACGACGTTCGATCAGAACGTCGTCAGCTATTTGGAGCTGCTGCGGCTGCCGTACACCGGGTGCAACCCGCGCGGGCTGATTCTGGCGCGCGACAAGGCGCTCTCCAAGAAGCTGCTGGCCTACCACCGCATCCCCGTGCCGGAGTTCACCGTCGTCCGCCGCGGCCGGAAGCCGCAGCTCTCCAAGCGCCTCCACTTCCCCCTCATCGTGAAGTCGCTGTTCTTCGAGGCCTCCACGGGCATTTCGCAGGCATCGGTCGTGGAGAACGCCGAGCAGCTCGCACGGCGGGTGCAGTTCATTCACGAGAGTCTGGGCACCGCCATCGTGGAACAGTTCGTCGACGGCCGCGAGCTGTACGTCGGCGTGCTCGGCAACGAGCGGCTGGACGTCTTTCCGGTGTGGGAGATGTCGTTCGCGCAGATGCCGGACAACCGCTGGCGCATCGCCACGGAGCGCGTGAAGTGGAGCACCCAGTATCAGAAGCGCCACGGCATCATGACCGAGGCCGCGCAGCTCGACGCGCCCCTCGCCGAGCGCATCCAGCGCATCGCCAAGCGGACGTGCCGCGCGCTGGACCTCAACGGCTATGCGCGCATCGACGTCCGCATGGACGCTGAGGGACGCGTGTCCGTGCTCGAGGCGAATCCCAATCCCAACCTCGCCTACGGCGAGGATTTCGCCGAGTCGGCGGAGCGGCAGGGGCTCCCGTACGAGCGGCTGCTCGAGCGGATCCTGGCCCTCGGCCTGCGGTGGGAGCCCGAGCGGACCGGATAGAATTCGTTAAATCTTCGTAATCCCGTAACACAGACGTGCCGAAATCGTAAATACTGGGTAACGAGATCCGATGCCCCTTCCGGCCGATACCCGCGACAGCGGCGCCCTCGCCTTCGAAATCAAGTTTCTCGTCGACGCGGCCACGGGCCGGCGGATTCGCGACTGGGCGCGTGCGCGGCTCGAGCCCGACCCGCACGGCGAGGGGCCGTTCGGCGATCAGTACTGCACCACCAGCCTCTACTTCGACACCCCGGGCTTCGACGTCTTCCATCGCCGCGGCTCGTACGGGCGCAGCAAGCTGCGCATCCGCCGGTACGACGCCGAGCACGTCGTCTTCCTCGAGCGCAAGCTGCGCAGGGCCACGCGGCTCTCGAAGCGGCGCACGCCGGTGTCGCTCGAGGAGCTGCGGCGGCTCGGCCGCGGGGCCGACGGGGCGTGGCCGGGACAGTGGTTTCACCAGCGGCTGCTGCTGCGCCGCCTGCAGCCGGTCTGTCAGATTTCCTACGACCGGCTGGCGCGTGTGGGCGCGCGCCACACGGGGCCGATCAGGCTGACGCTGGACGAAGCCGTCAGGGCCGTGGCCAGCACGGGCCTGCAGTTCGCCGACGACGAGCCGCTGCGCGCGCTGGAGGAGCGGATGGTGCTGGAGCTCAAGTACCGCGCCGCGCTGCCGGCCCTCTTCCGGCAGCTCGTCGAGGCGTTCACGCTGACGCCGCAGGCCGTGTCGAAGTATCGTTTCGCCGTCGACGCGCTGCGGCTGGTCCCGGAGGACACCGCCGTTGCGCCGCCCGTCGGCGATGCGACGTATGCCTGACTTCCTGACCGGTCCCTTCGCGGACGGTCCGGCCGCGGCGCCGCTGCTGGTGCTGGTGCGCCTGCTCGGCGCGCTGGTCTTCGGGAGCCTGGTGGCGTTCATCTACCGCCGCACGCGCGCCCCCGCGGATGTGGTCCCGTCGTTCACGACCACGCTGGCGCTGCTGGCGGTGCTCATCGCGATGGTGACGCAGGTGATCGGCGACAACGTGGCGCGCGCCTTCAGCCTGGTGGGCGCGCTCTCGATCGTGCGCTTCCGTACCGTGGTGCGCGACACGCAGGACACCGCGTACGTCATCTTCGCGGTGGCGGTGGGCATGGCCGTGGGCGCGAACAACCTGTGGGTGGCCGTGGCGGGGATCGTCGTCGTCGCGCTCGCTGCGGTGCTCATGCGGACGCCCGTCGCGCCCGTGCCCGCGGCTGAGGCCGCTCTCCCCTTTCTCCTCCACGTGCGCCTCGGGTTGGGCCATGATGTGGACGCGCTGATCGGCAGCACGCTCGACGCGCATACCGGCCCCCGCCGCCTGGTGTCGATGGCGACGGCGCGGCAGGGGATGGCCATCGACGTCGCCTACCGCGCGGCCCTGAAGGGCGATCGTCCTGCGGACGACCTGGTCAGGGCGTTGAACCGCATCGAAGGGGTGCAGAGCGTCACGCTCGAACGCGTCGACACCGGCCAAGGGGCTGTCCCGTGATAAACCCAGGCAGCACCCCTTGGCCGGTTGGCCAGTCTCGTCTTGGCGCGCTCCGCGCGCCTCGGACCGCCATGCGGTCTGTATCAAGGCGGATTGTTGTCGGAGCCGCATAGCGGTCCGGCGAGGCTCAACCATGACACGACAAGTACCGCTGCTGGCATTCATCACCGTCCTGTGCGCGACGGGCGCCGCCGCGCAAGGCGGGGGCGGCTTCGGCCCGCCTGGATTCGGCTTCGGGGGCCAGCAGGAGCTCCAGCTCGTCGCCCAGTTCGACCGCGACGGCAACGGCCGCCTCGACGTCGAGGAGCGGCGGGCCGCCCGCGAGTCTCTTGGCGGCGGCGCGGGGGGCGGACGCTTCGGACGCACGGCGTTCGCCGTGACGCCCGGGGCGCGGCTGGCGCCGGCGGACGTCAAGTCGTACCCCGCGTCCGTTCCCGTGTACGACCCTGGCGCGCTGCGGACGATCTTCCTGCAGTTCGAGAACGCGGACTGGGAACAGGAGCTGGCTGCCTTCTACAACACCGACGTCGAGGTGCCCGCCACGATGATCGTGGACGGCCGGACGTACCGGGACGTGGGCGTGCACTTCCGCGGGAACTCCTCGTACCGCATGGTGCCCGCCGGCTACAAGCACTCGCTGAACCTCACGCTCGACTTCGTCCACGACAAGCAGGATCTCGGCGGCTACAACAGCTTCAACCTGCTCAACTCCAACAACGATCCGACGTTCGTGCGCACGGCGCTCTACGCGGAGATCGCGCGGCACTACCTGCCGATTGCCAAGGTCAACCACGTACGCGTCGTCATCAACGGCGAGAGCTGGGGCATCTACGTCAGTTCCCAGCAGGTGGACAAGGACTTCCTGGAAGAGTGGTTCAAGACGCGCGACGGCGCGCGCTGGCGCGTGCCGGGCAACCCGCGGGGGCGCGCGGGCCTCGAGTACCTGGGCGACAACGTGGCCTCCTACCGGCGGCTCTACCAGCTGAGGACCGACGAGGACCCGAAGGCGTGGGCGGATCTGATCCGCGTGTGCAAGGTCCTCACCGAGACGCCGCCCGAGAAGCTGGAGGCGGCGCTGGCGCCGCTGCTGGACGTCGACGGCGTGCTCAAGTTCCTCGCGCTGGACGTGGCGCTCGTCAACAGCGATGGCTACTGGACACGCGCGAGCGATTACAACATCTACCAGGACTCCTCGGGGCGCTTCCATATCATCCCGCACGACTTCAACGAGTCGATGGGCGGCGAGGGCGGCCGGGGATTCGGTCCGGGCCGCGCGGGTCCCGACCTCGATCCGCTCGTGGGGCTCAACGACGTGACCAAGGCGCTGCGGTCGAAGCTGCTGGCCGTCCCCGCGCTGCGCGCGCGGTATCTCGGCTACGTGCGCGACATCGCGGAGAAGTGGCTCGACTGGCGGACGCTCGGCCCGATCGCGCAGCGGCTCCACGATCTGATCGCGGCCGACGTCAAGATCGATACGCGGAAGCTGTACGGCTACGAGGAGTTCCAGGCGGGCCTCGCCAGCGGCGGCGACAGCATCAGGACGTTCGCCGACCGCCGGCGGGCGTATCTGCTGAACTCCACGGCGAGATAAGGCGACGCGGGGGCTCGAGCCCCCGCGTCAGCCGACCTTGTTGAAATAGGCCGTGCTGCTGTAGGCGTTGCCTGCCCCATCGACGCCTTCACGCTTGATGGTGAGCATCTTGCCGTCGGCCGACACGGTCCACGTGGCCGTTTCGGCCACCTCGTCGAACAGCTTGGCCGTCCGTTCGAGCGTGTTCGCGCTGACCTGCTTGAACGCCACCGTCGCGCGCGCCGCCGTCGTCGGGTAGTCCTTGCCGTCGAGGCCGGCCGTATACCTCGTCTCGGTCGCCACCGCGTTCCGCCAGGTCTTCGTCGTCGCCGTGATCTGCCCCGCCGTCTCGGCGGCGATGGTCATCATCTGCTTCTCCGGCGCGGTGTTGACGGGCTCGTAGATCGACTTGAAGCGATCCAGCTCCCATACCCCGACGAAGGGATTGGCTTGCGCCGACACGTGACGGCCGGCAGAAAGAAGTGCGACTCCGAGGAAGAGCGCGATCGATCCAATCCGACGTGCGTGCACCTGCATCGTATCCTCCAGCGAGAATCGGGGAACGGCGTCGAGCCTCCTTCTGTCGCCGGACATACTACGTACATCTGAACCCGCTGTAAACCCCGTCGGCACGGGAGCCTGCGGGCGGACGGGGGCTTGCCCTCCCGGCCCGCCCGAGGGTACATAATCTGGCGCCGGCCACAGGGGGCCGGCGATGGATGGACTCATGATGCACATGACAGCGCGCAGGGTGATCACGATTGTGTCGGTGCTGCTCCTGAGCGGCGCCACGTACGGTCAGCAGCCGCCGCCGCCGTTCGTTCCGCAGGTCGGCCAGCCGGGCAAGGACGTCGTCTGGGTGCCGACACCGCCGGAGCTGGTCGAGAAGATGCTCGACCTGGCCAACGTCACGCCGCAGGACTTCGTCGTCGACCTCGGCTCGGGCGACGGCCGCAACGTGATTGCAGCGGCCAGGCGCGGCGCGCGGGCGCTCGGCGTGGAATTCAACTCCAAGATGGTGGAACTCTCGCGGTTGCTGGCCGCCGAGGCGGGCGTGGCGGACCGCGCCCAGTTCGTCGAGGGCGACATGTTCGAGGCCGACATCTCGAAGGCATCGGTGATGGCGCTGTTCCTCCTGCCGAGCAACATGCTGCAGCTGCGGTCCAAGTTCCTGGACCTGCGGCCGGGCACCCGCATCGTGTCGAACACGTTTGGCATTCAGGATTGGGAGGCGGACGAGACCGTCCGCCTGGACGGCGACTGCGCCGCCTGGTGCACGGCGCTGCTCTGGATCGTGCCCGCGAAGGTGGCGGGCCCGTGGCGCCTCTCCGATGGCGAGCTGCGGCTCGAGCAGGCGTATCAGGTCGTCACGGGCACGCTGGGATCGATGCCAATCGCCAACGGCCGGCTCCGCGGCGATGCCATCACGTTCACAGCGGGCGCTGCGGAATAC
>JACQTK010000174.1 GCA_016210845.1 Acidobacteriota bacterium
GCTATGCGGAGGGTCCAACGGGACCAAAATCCGCGTTCCAGGCCGCATAGCGGTCCCAGTAGTCGATCTAGATGCCGCCCGCCGTAATCGTTGAGCCGGGCTCTCCCTCCCGTCTGATGTTCACACGAAGCAGGTAGGGTCTTGCGGTAACACCTTCTGACGTCGCCTCCAGCAGCATGTTGGTGATGAAGTGATTCACGCGCTCCGGCACACGGTTGTCTTTCTCCTTGCGCTGCAGCGCGAATCCGAGTAGCGCGTCTCGGCCCTGAAAGAACTGCCCTCCGGTCTCATTGATATGGACTCCATCAGGCGTGAACAGGGAGATCCACATCCGGCCTTCGTCGAGGATTCCGTCCCAAGCGAAGCCATACCGCGCGTACAGCTGCTGAATATCGGCGTAATCCTGGGCGGTTAGCTGCGGCCCCTCCGCGCGCTCGGACGATCGGGGGCGGAGGCCGGCGGTGGCGGCGGCAGGCAGAGACGTTAGCGTGCGGGCCGCTGGACGGCCGTTCGTCCGGATGAAGCTGCGCCGCGCGATGCGCCAGCCGTCTTCCGTCTTCACGAGGTCATCCCAGTATTGCCCGCCGTCGGTGGCACCCCCACCGCCCGTGGAGGGCCTCGCGACCATCAGGTAGCCCTTTGCCGAGGCACCGCCAGGCGCGACCTCGACCATCGTGTTCGTCACATAATGACGGACGTTCGTGGGTCCCTTGATCGAATCGGGATCCTGGCGGGCGAACGCAGCGAGCTGCTCGCGTCCCTCGTACGTGTTCCCTGACGCGTCCACGTAAATGCCGTTCGGAGTAAACACGTCCGCGAACATGTACCCGTTGTCTCTTGCACTATCGAGCCCATGGCAGTATCGGGCATTGAGCTGCTCGATTTCGTAATAGTCGAGGGCCGTCAGGGTGGAGGCGTTCGCGTCGCCCTGCTGGGCGTTAGCGACGGCAATTGCCGCAAGCACCATGGCGAGTCCCGCCAGAGTTTTCAAAGTCGACATGGTCGAGTCTCCTTTCTCGTCTGTGCGGCTAGCGGGGCGCCGTGGTTGGGTAGTTGATGGCTCTAACGAAGGTGCGGCGCTGGATCCGCCATCCCTCCGCGGTCTTCACGAGCATGTCGTGATATTGGCCGCCTGTTGACACGGCGGCAGACTCCCCCGGCTCGCTGAACTGTGCGATCACGACGTACGATTTTCCCAGCGCGCCGTCAGGCGTCGGCTCGACGAGGACGTTGTAGATGAACTGCGTCGCGTTGGTGGGGCCCTTGCCGCCGCTCGTGCGGCGCGCCAGCTCGGCCAGCATGGCTCGCCCCTCGTACGTCATTCCGTCGAAGTTCATGAGCACTCCGTTGGGGGTGAATACGTCCGCAAACATGTTGCCGTTGTCGGCTGCGGTGTCGAATCCGTGCGTGTAGCGCGCGTAGAGCTGCTGGATTTCGGTGTAATCCTCCGGCATCAGCCGGGTCGGCTGCTGTGCCTGCACCGCGACGAGCGCCGCAGCGGCCGCGCAGGTCATCGCTGCCATCTTCAGTATCCGCATGCGGATCCTCCCATTTCCTTCCTAATTCATAGCCGACTTGCTCAACGCTGCGAGGTCCGAATCCCGGTCGGGCTGCCCCCCACCTTGATCGTCGGGCCCGCCGTCAGCGTCCGGCCGTCGAACGTGAAGGCGCGGATCTCGTTGTCGGCGGCGCACTGCACGACGAGCGCGCGGCTGTCGCGCCGCCAGGCGATGCCCTGGCACCAGTGCCCGATCCGTGCCTCGGTCACCGGCGTCAGCGAGGTGCCGGCGAGGCGGTAGATCTTCAGCAGCCCGTAGTCGTTGAAGTAGGGCGAGCTCTTCGAGAGATTCGACCCGTTCATCACCGAGGCGGCGAGGAACGCGCCGTCGGGCGACAGCGCAATCCCTTCGGGAATCACGCCCACGAACAGGCCTCCCACGAGCCGAGGCGGGTCCGCTTTCAGGTCGATCACGCCGAGCGTGTCGGACCCGCCGGTGGGGCCATTGCCGATGTTGGCGACGACCGCCACCGCCCCGTCGGGCGAGATCTCGAGGCCGTACGGCCGCAGGTTCGCCGCGATGTCGCGCTTCGTGTACTCGACCTTGGTGCCGTCGATCGACAGCACCGCAACCCGGTGTCCGTTGTTGAGCGTCACCAGCGCGCGCCGACCGTCGGGAGTGAACACGGGCAGGCTCGGCTCCGACGCCGGGTCGCCGAGGTCGACCTTCCCTGCCGGCGCCACCGTGGCGCCGCTGATCGTGAATACGGACACCGTGCCCTCGGCGCGATTGGCGACCAGCGCCAGCGTGCCCGTACGGTTGATCGACACGCCCGCGGCACGGCGGCCGGTCTGCAGCGTCGTGACCACCGACGGAGGCGACACTCTGAGGTCGATCACGGTGAGCACATCGTTGAACACCGTGCGCCGCGGATCGGCCGGGTCGAGCTTCGCCGATGAGGCAACCAGCGCCAGCGACTCGTCGGGCGTGACCGCGACGCTCTGGGGCGGCGCCGACCATCCGCCGGGGACGTCGATCTCCGCAAGCACGCGAGGCGGCGACGTGCCGAGGTCGAGAATCGTCGCCGTGTCGGGCCGTGGGTCCGCCGGCACGGTGTTGACCCCGTCCACGATTACCGCTTTGTTGTCGTTCGAGGACACCGCAATCTGCGCGGGTACGGCCGTAGGGCACAGGAGGACTGCCAGCACGAAGAGCGCGCGCACCATCGTGCGGCGCATCCTACACAATTCCCGGCACTCGAGTTCGGACGGGAGCCGATTTTCGGATCTTTTCAGCCAACTTTCACTGAATATTCAGCTTCTTGTTGGAGCTTCGTCACGACTCCGGCACGCAGCGCCCCCGATCATGGCGCGCTGCTCTCCAGGAGGCACGATGAGAAGGCGGACGTTTCTCGGTATCGGTGGTGGAGCCCTGGCCAGCCTGACCGTGCGGGATGGCGTGGTTCGTGCGCTCGCCCAATCAGGCGGTGCGGTGACAGGGGGCAGCGTCATCGAGACCGCGGCCGGCCGCATCCGCGGCACTCAGCGAAGCGGCGTGCAGATATTCAAGGGCGTGCCCTATGGCGGCTCGACGGCGGGCGGTGCACGTTTTCTCCCGCCCGTGGAACCTCAGCCGTGGACGGGGGTGCGCGACGCGAGCGAGTACGGCCCGCGCGCGCCGCAGCCGTTCCGACCGATGATTCCCGAAATTGGCGATGCCCTGACCGGGAGCGGTCCGATGAGCGAGGACTGCCTGCGCCTGAACGTCTGGACCGCCAACCTCGGCGGCACCACCCGCTTGCCGGTCATGGTCTGGTTCCACGGCGGCGGTTTCCGCACCGGGTCGGGCAACTCGATCTTCTACGACGGCACCGAGCTCGCGCGGAAGCACGGCGTCGTCGTGGTGACGGTGACGCACCGGCTCAACGTGTTCGGCTTTCTGCACCTGGCGGCGATCGCGGGCGAGAGGTACCGGGACTCCGCAAACCTCGGCATGCAGGACATCGTCCTCGCCCTCAGGTGGGTGCGCGACAACATCGCCGCCTTCGGCGGCGACCCCGGCAACGTCACGATCTTCGGCCAGTCGGGCGGCGGCGGAAAGACCAGCATCCTGCAAGGGATGCCCTCGGCAAAGGGACTCTTCCATCGCGCGATCATCATGAGCACGCTCGCCGATACGGCGATCACGGCGCTCGAGCCGCCCAGGGCCATCGAGGCGGCTGAGCTGCTCCTGTCACGGCTTTCGATCAAGCCGAACGAGGCCGACAGGCTCCAGACGCTGTCGATGGAACAGATCCTCACCGCTGTGAGCGGTCCGGGCGGCCGTGCCGGGGGTCAGGCCGGCATCGTCGCGCCGGCCGGCGACATCTCCCTGCGCTTCACCCCGGTGAAGGACGGGCGCACGCTCGTTGTGCATCCCTTCGCTCCCACGGCGTCACCACTGACGGCCCAGGTGCCGATGATGTGCGGCTCGAACGAGACGGAGGGCGTGCCGTACGGCAATCCCAACGATCCGTTCTGGTCGTCGGAGCCGACCGACGATGCCAGCCTTCGCGAGCGCGTCAGGCGCATCGTCCCGGTGGACGATGCCGAGGCCGACCGCCTGATCGCGCTCTATCGAAAGAACCGGCCGCGCGACAGCCACGGAGATCTGGCTCTGGTGATGGCGGCCGACAACTCTCCCCTGCGGCTCTCCTCCTACGTCATCGCGGAACGGAAGTACGCGCAGGGAGCCGCTCCTGTCTTCATGTACTACTTCCGGTGGCGCTCGCCCGTCCGCGGCGGCAAGCTGCGCTCGATGCACTGCATGGAGATTCCCTTCTTCTTCGACCACGTGGACGAGGTCCAGTTCATGACGGGAACCGGAGGCGAACGCTACGCGCTCGCCGAAAAGATGGCCGGCGCGTTCGCGGCGTTCGCACGTTCCGGCAATCCGGCCCATGCCGGCTTACCGAGCTGGCCGGCATTCGACACCACCCGACGCGCCACGATGGTGTTCGACACCGAGTCGGCGGTCGTCGATGATCCGTTCGGAGAGGAGCGCCGGGCTATGGACGCGATCAGGCGAAGGGCGCAGGGTCCGACTGCCTGATCTGCCGGGCCCAGGAGTCGACATCGAGCCCACACGCGACGGGCAGCAAGTGGTTGCGCTGGTTCGGGCGCCGAGCGTCAGGGCCGGCCGATGCCGAGCAGCTCCTGCTGGCGTTCGAAGCGCAAATCCTCGTCGTCCACCGTGACTTCCAGGAACGGAATGAACATCTCGTCGGTGCCCTGGGGACCGAACCTCACGGGAACGCCGGGATCGGGATTGTGGGGGTTCGCGGCCGAGTTGTCGTAGTGCCCGTACGCCGTGATCGTGCTGCCCCGCCTCACCCCCAGCGGGCGGGCCAGCTCGTACATGATCTGCCAGTGCGGGTTGTAGTGCGGCACGTTGAGGATCGTCTCCTGCCGGCCGTTCGGCTGGGTGACGACGAATCGCATGTCCTTGCCGCGGTAATGCATGTGCGGCCACATCGCGTGGATGGTGATGTCCTCTTCGACCTTCAGGGTGCCCGTGACCGCCCAGCTCGAGGCGCCCGCGGGAATGTCGGGCATCGCCCGGCGGCCGTTGGCGTCGGGCACGATCGCCTTGCCGTCGACGAGCACGGTCTGATTGACCGTCCACGTCTTCACTTCGTGATGCGGTTCACGGCGTGCGTACCAGAGCCCGATCTGTACGCGAACGGTGTCGGGCCGTCCGGGTGAGATCAGATGGAGGCCCCACGTCACCCAGTCGTCGCGGCCGAATCGCTTGGCCAGGCCGTCGGCGAACTGCATGAACCCGCCGCCAGGCACGTAGAACATGATGGGCATGCCGAAGGCCTCGGCCGTCGCGGTGCGAAACGGGCGGCCATCGTCGTAGACGGGGACGCCGTCGAGGACAGGCCCTCCGGTGAAGACCGGCGCGCGGCCCAGCCTCGTCCCGAGCGGCAGGTCCGGCGCGAGCGAGATGCTCGAATGATGCACGGCGCCGCGAACGCTCGGACGCATCTCGATCGCCTGCACCCACCGGTCGTCGCGCAGCGGCAGCTTCATCCACACGGTGAACGTCGGCACCTCGCCCTGCGGCGGCAGCTGAAACTCCCCGAACGGCAGGTCGAGCACGAGATCCGGCGCGCGACTCATCCGCCAGCCGGTCTGCTCGAACCGTGGTGGATCGGGCGGCCGGCCGTCCCCTTCGGGGGCGCCCGCGTCGGCCCACGCCACGATCGTGTCGATCTGCGCCTGCGTCAGGGCACGGGCGTTCTTGAACTCGCCGAACGCGGGGTCCGCGTACCACGGCGGCATGGCGCGCTCCCGCACCATCACCTCGATCGCCTCGGCATGGGGCTGCGCCTCGTCGTAGCTCAGGAGCGAGAAAGGTGCGACGCCGCCGGGACGATGGCAGGGGACGCAGTTGGCGAAGACGATCGGCGCGACGTGGCGGTTGAACGTCGGCGCTGGCGCCGGATTCTGCGCCGCCGAACGAACCATGGCACCCGCAACGACGGCCGCGGCACCGGCCGCGGCGACAACCAGACGCACGGTTGACCCCCGCATGGGCGAGAGTCTACCACCTCCTCGTTGAACCCCGCGGGGGCTGACCGGTCCGCCGAAGCTTCATGCGAAGGCGGAAGCCCCCGCGCTACAGGTCCCCGTTCACCCGTAGAGCGGCGGCTTTCAGCCGCCGCGGTTACCTGCATCAATCGAACACGATGGTCCGGTTGCCACTGAGGAAGACGCGCTCGTCGAACACCAGCTTCAGCGCTTTGGCGAGCACGATCTTCTCGACGTCGCGGCCAGCCTGGGCCATCTCGTCCGGCCGCCAGCTGTGATCGACCGGCACGACCGACTGCGCGATGATCGGCCCCTCGTCCAGCTCTTCGGTCACGAAGTGCGCGGTCGCTCCGATGATCTTGACGCCGCGCTCGAAGGCCTGGCGGTACGGGTTCGGGCCCGCGAACGCGGGGAGGAACGAGTGGTGGATGTTGATGATCCGGTGGCGATACCGCTCCACGAACGCCGCGCTGAGAATCCGCATGTACTTGGCGAGCACCAGGTAGTCGAGCTCGTGGCGTTCGAGGATGTCGAGCAGCGCCTCTTCATGCGCCGCGCGCGTCACGCCCTGGTGCGGCACATGGTGGAACGGGACGCCGAACCGCTCGGTCAGCGGCCGGAGCGTCGCGTGGTTGCTGACGACGACCTCGATGGAGGCGCCAAGCTCGCCGTGCGCGTGGCGCAGCAGCAGCTCCCCGAGGCAATGGTGTTCGGTGGTGGCGACCACCGCGATGCGATGGCTCCCCGCACGGCCGACGCGGACCTGCGCCGGCGGCGGCAGGGCGCCCCGCACCTCGTCGGCCACGCGGCCGGCGTCGGGCACGCCCACGAACTCCGTGCGCATGAAGAACCGCCCCACCTCGCGGTCGACGAACTCGTCGTTGGTGACGATGTTGGCGCGGTGGCGCAGCAGAACGCCCGTAATCGCATGAATGAGGCCCGGACGGTCAGGGCAATCGACGAGCAGCACCTGCGGCGCGGGTCCGGGCGGCGCCTCCTCTGATGCCATGATTTGGACTTATACTCCAGACCTTCGGGCGGACCTACAGGTCCGCCCCCATGGATCCCATGAGGATGCAGGGGCCGACGTGAGGTCGGCCCGCAGGGCAGATGCCATGACGTCGCGCATTCGGACCACCTGCGTCGGCAGCTATCCCGTGCTGCCCTGGATGGTCGGCAACCCCTCGCGTCTCGTGCTGCGCGACGCCATGATGGCCGTCCTCAAGACGCAGGAGCTGGCCGGGCTCGACCTGGTCACCGACGGCGAGCTGATGCGCTTCGACCCCAGCCACCCCGAAACCAACGGGATGATCGACTACTTCATCTCGCGGATGGACGGGATCCGGAAGCACTTCACCATCGCGGAGCGGGCGCGGCACCGCTACGACCGCACCTCGGGCCATCGCCTCGTCACGGCCGGCGTGGTCGTCGGCAAGATCGGCGACGGCACGCTCAATCTTCCGGACGACGCCGAGTTCGCCCGTGCGCTCACGACGATGCCGCTGAAGTTCACGTGCACGGGGCCGCACATGTTGTCGCGCCTGCTGCACAACTGCTACTACAAGGACGTCGGCGAGCTGGCCATGGATGTCGCCTCCGTGCTGCGGCGGCAGCTCGAGCTCGTCGAGGCGGACACGGTGCAGCTGGACGAGGCGAGCATCGCCGAGTATCCGCAGGACGCGCCCTGGGCCGTCGAGGCGATCAACCACGTGCTCGACGGGATCGTCAACGAGAAGGCGGTGCACGTCTGCTTCGGCAACTACGGCGGGCAGCCCAACCTGCGCGGCTTCTGGCGCGATCTCATCCCGCTGCTGAACGCGCTGCACGCCGACCACCTCGTGCTCGAGTTCGCCCGCCGCGGCTACGACGAGCTCCCCGTGTTCCAGGACCTCGACCCGCGCATCAAGCTCGGCATCGGCGTGGTCGACATCAAGGACAACGAGGTCGAGAGCCCCGAGACGATCGCCACGCGCATCGAGCGGATTGTCACGATCCTCGGGCCGGATCGGCTGCAGTACATCCATCCCGACTGCGGGTTCTGGATGCTCCAGCGCAGCGTGGTGGACCGGAAAATGCGGGCGCTGGTCGAGGGGCGGGAGCTGTTCGAGGGACGTTTGTAGCCACGAAGCGCACGATGACGACGTAGCCACGAAGTTCACGACGAACACGAACTCTTCGTTGATCGTCGTGGCCTTCGTGGCCAATCGTCTTCGTGGCCTTCGTGGCACCGACGGAGCGCATGGCACCAGCAACCATCACCGACGCCGAGAAGGCCGCGCTGCGCGCACAGGTCTTCGCGCACCTGGCCGGTCTCGTCCTGGTACCGACGGCACAGGCCCTGGCGGATCGTGGCGTGCTCGACGCGTTCGGCGCGCCGGAGTGGGTGGATCTCGACGAGATCGTCGTGCGCACGCGGGGCAACCGCGGGTACCTCCGCGTGGCGCTGCGGCTGCTGGCGTCCGCCGGCTGGCTCGAGCAGCGGGTCGAACGCAACGGCCGGTTCGTCTCGTACCGGCCAACCGAGCTGGGCCAGGTGGCGCTGCCGTGGGCGCCAACGCTCTACGGCCGGGCCGCGGCGTTCCTGCCCCAAACGCTCTTCCTCGAAGATTCGCTGTTCGGCGCCGGACAGGGCGCCCCGCTTCCCTCGCTGCAGGATCTCGTCCTGAAAGCCGAACGCGGCTGGGACATCGAGTCTCGCGCGCACCCTGCCGCGGCGCGCGTGGCCGACCAGCTGCGGCAACATCTCGACGGCGTGCTCGTCGGGCCGGTCATGGTGATCTTGTCCCGGGCGGGTGTGCTGGCCCGCCTCGCACGCGGGCCCGTGGACGTCGAGGCCCTCGGGGGGAACCGGCCGATGCTCGACTGCGTGTTCGATCTGCTGGCGCAGCAGCACTGGATCGAGCGGACCTCCGACGCCGTCGCGCTCACTCCGCAGGGCGCGTACGCCGCGCAGATCGCCACCTCCTACGGCGTGACAGTGTCCTACATCCCGATGTTCACCAGGCTCAACGCGCTGCTGTTCGGCAATTCGCGCTTTCCGCGCGTCGACGAAAGCGGCATCGAGACGATGGTGGATCGCGGCATGAACGTGTGGGGCAGCGGCGGCGCGCACCACACGTACTTCAGGAAGGTCGACGAGATTGTCGTCGAGATCTTCAACCGCCCCATACACCAGCAGCCGCGCGGCATCTGCGACATGGGGTGCGGCGACGGCACCTTCCTCGCGCATCTCTACTCGGTCGTCCGCGAACGGACGTCACGGGGCGCGGTGCTCGATCAGCACCCCCTCGTGCTCGTCGGGGCCGATTTCAACACGGTGGCGCGGCGGGCGAGCAAGCAGACGCTCCGCAAGGCGGCCGTCCACGCGTACCATGTGATTGGCGGCGACGTGAACCGGCCGGCGCAGCTCGCGGGCGATCTCGAGAAGCTCGGCCTCGACATCCACGACTTCCTGCACATCCGGTCGTTCCTCGATCACAACCGGCCCTACGTGCGGCTGGCCAACTACACGAGCGGCACGCGCCGCTCGCGCTCCACCGGTGCGTTCGCGTATCTGGGGGAGGAGATCCTGCCGGACGAGCAGGAGGAGAACCTGGTCCGGCACCTGCGGCGCTGGGCGCCGTACATCGGCCGCTTCGGCCTGATCGCGCTAGAGCTGCACACGCTGCCGCCGGACGTGGCCGCCGCGAACCTGGACAGAACGCCCGCGGTGGCCTACGACGGCACGCACGGATTCTCGGATCAATACCTGATCGAGCTGCCGATCTTCCTCGACTGCGCGCGCGAAGCGGGCCTGCGCGCCGACCCGCGGTTTCAGTCGGCGTTTCCGCCGTCGGAGCTGGCTACCGTCAGCATCAACTTCTTCACCGCGGAGTTGGGGCGCGAATCGGAGGCGGTTCTGGAGCGTGACGTGGCAATGGCGTGAGGGCACCTGTAGCGCGGGGGCTTTATCCCCCCCCACCTTAGCCCCC
>JACQTK010000183.1 GCA_016210845.1 Acidobacteriota bacterium
ACGGTCTTCCGTCCGTATGGGCCGCTCGCCGGGAACACGATTCGGCTGGCCTACGAGTACGCCCCCGGGATCGGCGGCGCGCTCTCGCGACAGACCGTCGACGCCGACCTGCGGTACTACCAGCGCCTGGGCGCGAACGGCGTGCTGGCGCTGCGCGCGCGCGGGTTCCGGAGCTCGGGAGACTCGCCGGATTTCCTGCTCTTCGGCGGCAACTCCGAGATGCACGGCTATGAGTATCTCGAGTTCCTCGGGCAGAACGCGTTCTTCGGCAACGCCGAGCTGCGGTTTCCGCTCATCGACGCGATGGCGACGCCGATCGGCATCCTGGGCGGCATCCGCGGCCTGTTCTTCTTCAACATCGGCGGCGCCTGGTTCGACGACACCGGGTTCACGTTCGCGACATCGTCGTCGGAGGCCGTGCGCCCGGTGCTCGGCGCCCGCGTCACCGGCGCGGGGGTCGAGCAGGTGCTTGGCCCGGAAACGGCGGTCTCCGGCTTCCGGCTGAAGGACGGCCGCGCCTCGTACGGCCTCGGCCTGGAGACGTTCGCCCTCGGCTTCCCCGTGCACTTCGACTGGTCCTGGCGCACGCTCTTCAACCGGCAATGGGAGGACGTGCTGTTCGCGAGCCAGGGCGGCAGCAGCGCGTTCCGCAAGGCGCGGTTCGACGTGTGGATCGGCTACGACTTCTAGAGGAGGGTCCCCCGGCGTGCCGGGCGACGAACGGACGTGATGGGAACGCTGCGGAAGCAATTCGGTGGCGCGCTCGCGGTGGTGGAGCCTGGCGACGATGTCGTGCCCGTGTGCGCCTCGACCGGTGACGCGTGCCAGTTCGATCAGCTCATCACCGCCTCACCCACCATGCGCCCGGTCGTCGAGTGGGCGCGGGCGGCGTCGGAGAGCACCACCCCGGTCCTGATTCTCGGCGAGACCGGGACCGGCAAGGAGATGCTCGCCCGGGCGATGCACGCGAACGGGCCGCGCCGGGCGCGATCGTTCGTCCCGGTCAACTGCGCCGCGCTTCCCCATGACCTGGTCGAGAGCGAGCTGTTCGGCCACCGCCGCGGCGCCTTCTCGGGCGCGCTCACCGACCATCCGGGCCTGTTCGCGTTCGCGCAGCGAGGCACGCTGCTGCTCGACGAGATCGGTGAGCTCCCGGCGGGCGCACAGGCGAAGCTGTTACGGGTCCTGCAGAGCGGCGAGACCCGGCCGGTCGGCGGCATGGAGAGCCGCACGGTCGACGTGCGAATCCTCGCGGCCACCAACCGCAGCCTCGCCGAGCTGCGCGGGGGCGTGCTCCGGCAGGATCTGTTCTACCGGCTGTCCGTCGTGGTCATCGAGATCCCGCCGCTTCGACAGCGCCTCGACGACATCCCCCTCCTCTTCGAGCATTTCCTCGCGCAGCACCGCCACCGCGACGCGGCGCCGCTGTGGCACGTGGAACCCGAGGCCCTGGACCTGCTGCGGTGCTATCCGTTTCCCGGCAACGTGCGGGAGCTGGAGAATCTCGCCCAATTCCTGTGCACCCTGCTGCCGGCGCACGTGGAGGTGGTGGGTGCCCGGGATGTCGCCGCCTGGCTGCACCGGCACGCAGGCGGCGGCACGGTCGGCGAGGCCGGCGCGCCCGAATCGCTGAACCTTCGGGCCCTGGAAGCATGGGCCGTGCGAACCGCGCTGGAGCGAGCGGGCGGCAACAAGAGCCACGCCGCGGCCCTGCTGGGCATCTCCCGCGACACCCTCTATCGGAAGCTCCACGAGGGGGCCCTTCGGCGCGCGGCCGCCGGGAGCCTGGCCGATTCCGACGTCGGCGCGGCCGGCGACGCGTATCCACGAGCCTGACATGCGGCGCCTGGTGGTGGTGGTGGTGGCGGCGCTCGCCCTCCTCTCGGCCCGGCCTGTCCTGGCTCAGCCGGTGTCCGGGTCCTCCTCACAGCGCCCGCCCCACGCGCCGGCGTGGGCCGCCCCAGGCCTGGTCCTGCCGCAGTCCGCCCGCGAGACGACAGAGAATCCGATGCGGCGGCTCTCCCTGGACGATGCCGTGGCGCTGGCGCTCGAGCAGAACCTCGACATCCGCGTGGAACGGCTGACTCCGCTGATCCAGGACGTCGACATCGCGGACGCGCGCTCCGCGTGGGCCCCGAACGTGTCCACCTCGTTCACGAGAACCAGCCAGGACACTCCCTCGAGCAGCCAGCTCGCCGGCGGGGCGGATGCCGTGCTCAACGACACGATCGACAACACCCTCTCGCTCGCGCAGCGAGCTCCCTGGCTGGGCGGCCGGTATACGGCCTCGTGGAACAACTCGCGTCTGGAGACCAGCAACACGTTCGCGAGCTTCGATCCGACACTCCGGTCGAGCTGGTCGGTCTCCTACACCCAGCCGCTCGTGCGCGACTTCACCATCGACACCGCGCGGCAGCGGCTCCTGGTCAGCCGCAAGAACCGCGAGATCTCCGACGTGCAGCTCCGCGAGACCGTCGTCCGCACCGTTCGCGCCGTGAGAACGGCCTACTGGGATCTGGTGTTCGCCCTCTCCTCGCTGGAGGTGCAGCGCCAGTCGCTCGACCTGGCGCGGGACGCGCTGCGGAACACGCGCGTGCGCGTCGAGCTCGGCACGATGGCCGCGATCGACATCGTGGAGGCCGAGGCCGAGGTCGCCCGGAACGAAGAGACGGTCATTCTGGCCGAAGCGGCGATCGGGCAGGCCGAAGACCGGCTGCGGGCGCTCATCCTGGAGCCGTCGACCCCGGACTTCTGGACGATCCGGCTCGAGCCCGTCGACGCGCCGCAACTGCACACGTGGCCCATCGACGTCGACGCCGCGGTGCGCAATGCACTCGACCAGCGGACCGACCTGCAGGCCTTGAGGAAGACCCGGGAGACCGCCGACATCAACATCACGTACGCCCGGAATCAGACGCTGCCGGATGTGAGCCTCGAGGCGAGGTACCTCGCCCAGGGGCTCGGCGGCACGCGCCTGATCCGGCCCGCGTTGTCCGGTGGCGTCGTCGACCGGGTCCCTCGCGGGTTCGGCGCGGTGTTGGGCGATCTCTTCCAGAACGCGTTTCCGACCTGGACCCTCGGGGTCTCCATCAGCTATCCGTTCGGCACGAGCGGCGCCGACGCGAGCCTGGCGCGCGCGCGGCTCCAGCGCTCGCAGACCGAGCTGCGGATCCGCAACCTCGAGCTGCAGATCGCGACCCAGGTGCGGGACGTCGGCCGGCAGGTGACCACGAACCTCAAGCGCGTGGAGGTGACCGGGGCGGCGCGCGCGCTGGCCGAGCGCCGCCACGACGCCGAGCAGCAGAAGTTCACCGCCGGCACGTCCACGAGCTTTCTCGTCTTCCAGGCGCAGCGGGACCTCGCGGCCGCGCGCAACAACGAGCTCCGCGCCATCCTCGACTACAACCGCTCGCTGGTGGATTTCGAGGCGGTGCAGCAGACGGCCATCGGCTCCGGGGCGGCCGTCGTGCCGTCGCAACGGGGCGGGAGCGTCAACTGAATTCCATGAAGGACGCCTGCCATGAAGAGAGCACACCCGCTCGTGTCGTTCGCAGTGGCGGCAGCCGTTGCCGTCGTCACCGCGGCCGTCACCTCCCTTCACCCGTCGGCAGGCTCGAGGCAGGACCTCTCGGCGGACTCAGGGCAGGACCCTGCCGCAGGCTCAGAGCCGGACCAGCAGGAGGGATCCCGGTTCCGCAGCGGCGTGGAGCTGATCAACGTCACCGTCACGGTCACCGACGACAAGGGGCGGTTCGTGTCCGGCTTGCTCCGGGACGACTTCAGCGTCTACGAGGACGACCAGCTCCAGACCATCTCGCACTTCAGCAACGAACGCGTGCCGGTGAGCCTCGGCATCGCGCTCGACACGAGCGGCAGCATGACGGCCGAGAAGATGTCGTCGGCACGCGGCGCCATCGGTCGTTTCTTTTCCGATCTGCTGGGCCAGGACGATGAGATTTTTCTGTATCGGTTTGCGGACGTGCCGCAGCTCGTGCGGGACTGGACGCGCGACCGGCGCGACCTCAGCCGCGCGCTGGAGCGGCTGACCGTCGGCGGCGGGACGGCGCTGTACGACGCCGTCGCGGACGCCGTTCTCCTTGCGGAAGACGGTCAGAACTCGAAGAAGGCGCTGCTCGTGATTTCTGACGGCAACGACAACCTGAGCCGGACGAGCCTGGGGGACCTGCGCCGGCTGATTCGCGAGAGCGAGGCGCTCGTGTACGCGATTGGCGTGGATGGGCGAGCGGCGGGGCCGTTCATCATCGGTGCGCCGCGGCTGCCGGTACCGATGCCGCCGCCGTTCCCCATTCCCGGCCGCGTCCCGCGGCCGCAGTCTCCGCCCGTCCGCGGCGGCAGCAGCGAGCGGCTCAACGCAGGCGCCCTGCGCCGCATCACCGACGACAGCGGAGGCCGCACCGAAATCGTTCGCGACTTTCGCGATCTCGACGGCGCCACGGCGCGCATCGCCGACGAGTTGAGCAAGCAGTACTCCCTGGGCTACGCGAGCTCCGGCAAGAAGGACGGCCGCTGGCACGCCATTCGCGTGAAGGTGCAGAACCGGAAGCTCCAGGTGAGGGCGCGCCGTGGATATGTGGCGAACTGAGCGGCGTCTGGTCCGCCTGAACAGCTCATGAAGACACCACAGAAACGCACGCTCCCTCGACAGATGCCAGTATCCGAGCATCTCACGCTGCGACCCGACGACGGCCGTCCCGCGGACGCGCGTGTGGCATTCGACATGCCGCAGACGCGGCTCCGCAGCGCCCTCGGTGCGTCGATCGCCGGCCATGCGGCGCTCCTCGCGTTCTGGGCGCTGATGCTCTGGGTCGTCCCGGACAGCGTCCGCGAGGCGGTTCTTCCCGAGCGGTTCCAGCTCGTATGGCTGGCGGAACCGGGGCCGGGCGGCGGTGGCGGCGGCGGGAATGAGCGGCCTGAGCCGCCGAAGCCCGCAGCATTGCCGGGCGAGGAGGAAATCTCGGTGCCGACACCCAAGCCGAAGCCGACCCCGGAGCCGACGCCCGAGGAAGCGCCGCTCGAGTCATTGACCATTCCCGCCCTGACGCTCGCCGCGGCCACGGACACGTCGATGGGCGTGCTCGATTCCGTTGAGGTGTCGTCGCTGTCAACGGGGGCCGGCAGCGGAACCGGTGCGGGATCCGGTGACGGATCGGGGCTCGGTCAAGGGAGCGGCGGCGGCACGGGCGGCGGCCTCTATCGGCCGGGGAGCGGGGTCATCAGTCCGCGCGTGGTTCGCGAAGTGAAGCCGCAGTACACCGCCGACGCCATGCGCGCCAAAGTGCAGGGCACCGTGCTGCTCGAGTGCGTCGTCCTGCCGGACGGCACCGTCGGCCGCGTCGACGTCGTCAGGTCGCTTGACTCGACGTTCGGGCTGGACACCGAGGCGGTGAAAGCGGCCAGGCAGTGGCGGTTCGCGCCCGGGACACGGTTCGGCGAACCGGTCGCGGTCCTCGTCACGATCGAGCTCACGTTCACGCTTCGCTAGCCGTGCTTGCACGGCCAGAATGTGTACGAAACTGTCACCTTTGCCGTGCAACCACGGCTTAGTAACGAAGATTCGCCTCAAACCGATTCGTTCTTACTGGTCGGTTGGAGGCGGAGCTTCGTTACTCGATCTGGAAGGTCAGGAAGCGGCTGATCAGCTCGCCCGTGTGCAGATCGCGCACGGTTACGTACACGGTGTACACCCCCGACTTGAGGCTCCGCAGGTCGACGCGCAGGCTCTCTCCGATCGTCGCGGCCGGGGGCTCTTCCCCCAGCCGCTTCGACACGGTGAGGCCATCGGTTTCGCTCGCGGTCGCCTGTGAGAGCACCCCCGTGCCGACCTGACCGAGAAACGTGTACAGAGGGAAGAACATCTGCCCCGCGAGATTGGCGTAGCCGGCGAGCTTGCCGAGAAAGCCCGGCTCTTCGTACAACGTCAGGACCCGCTCCTCGACCTCATACCGAACCTGGCCTGACTCGTCCGGCTGCAGGTTGTACACCTCGAACTGGATCTGGAGGGGCGCCGCCTCGCGCACGACGCGGTGCGGGGCCGGGAGCCAGGGAACGGACCCATTCTCCTCGCCCTCCGCACCCGGCTGTCGCAACAGCACGAGATCGCTGATCCCCAGACGGGCGTCCGGGACGTAGGTGACCGCGTGCCGGCCCCGGGCCAGGCCAATCCGTCCTGAGTCGGGCTGGTAGATGAAGATCGTGAGGCGATAGTCCTCCGGCTCCAGATCGCCGACGAGCAGCCCGCCGACAAATCCCGAGAGCGTGCCCGACCGGGGCGGCTGAAGCGGGAACGTCTTCTCAACCCGTTGTTGGAGCGTGGTCCAGTCGCGGTCGTACACCATGACGGTCGCCGCGAGCGACGGCGTCTCGCCGAGCGTGCGCGCGTCGATGTCGCTCAGGTCGGCCTCGAAGTGCACCTGGATCGCTGGCTTCCCGCCGGCGTAGCGGTTGACCAGCGAGACCGCTACCGGCAGCGTGTTGTCTTTCGTGTAGTAGCCGGTGGAATCGAACGTGAGGGCCGCCGTCAGGACGGCGGCGACGAGCTCGCTCTCGGCACGCAGGAACCGCTGCAGATCCGACGGCGATCGGGCGTCTCTGACGCTCTGATAGAGCGGGTGCAGCGGATAACGGCTTTCGTAGAGCGGCAGGACCGACCCCGAGATGAGCGGGAGAATCCGCTCCGGGTCGTCGGGGGCGGCTCCACCGCGCGTGGCGGCGACGGCCAGGTTCAACACGAGCGTCCATTCGCCGATCGCCGGGCGCCTGACGAAGTGGTGCAGCAGCGGCCGCGATCGGTAGCGGCTGACGAGCCACGACTGGCTGGGCTCCGTGCCGGGGACGCTGTGCCCGCCGAAGGGCACCTCCGACTCGCCGTGGCGCACGAGCAGCAGGCCGCGGGGATCGAGCCAGTAGCGGGAGGCCGCGCCGTCCTCGAAGACCAGCGTCGAGTCGAAGTACGGGAGCGTGGGCGAGAACGACTGAAACACCTCGAGATTGGTGAAGTAGCCGCGGCCGTTGGATTGCAGCGCGTAGTCGGCGAGGGCGCCCGCGAGCCGCCGATAGTGCTCGCCCAGACGCGGGTTCGTCGCGTCCACCGGCATCGGGTGGCGGGCTGCCCAGAAGCGCCGGACGAACGCGGGCCGGGCCGCGGGGCCGAGCGAGGCGAATTCCTTCCGCTCCGCGTCCGACGCGATTGCCGCGAGGTCGCGGAACAGGAGCGCGGCCGAGGTGTCGTCGAGCCGATCGAGCAGCCGGAGGTAGACCGCCTGACCGGCGGCGTCCTCCTTCAATTGGAAATGCGCCCACGCCCGCGTGCGATCGGCCAGGTTGCGGAGCGCTAGGTCCGAGGATTCGGCCGCGGAGAGGGCGTTCATCGCCCGCCGCGCGTCCCCCAACCGAAGCCACACCTCGGCCCGCTGCCACGCCGCCTCCGGCTCGGTGCGCTTCTCCAGCGCCGCGATGTGCGCGCGGAGCTCCTTCTTCCGGGGATTCAGCCCCAGCCACACATCGAAGACATCGGCGACGTAGGGGTCGGCGCGCAGGACGTCCGCCAGCGTGGCCCTGAGCTCCGGCAATCGCAGGTCGCGCTCGGCGTGGAGTCTGAGGAGCACACGGGCGAAGCGGAGCCGGAGGCTGTCGCGCTCGTCCGGAGGCCCGAGGTCCGCGAGCGCCTGCGCCGCCTTGCCGTCGTGCACGAGGGCCACGGCGTGTACCAGTCGCGACCGTTCCAGGGCCTCGTCCCCGTCACCAGAGACGCGTCCGACGAGCGCGGCGAGCCGTTCCGGCTCCCGCCCGATGTACTGCGCGCCCGCGGCGGTCGGCCACACGATCAACAGGCCCAGCAGGAGCGCCGACATAGTCGGCAGTAGGCGGTAGGCAGCAGGCAGTGAAGACGGGAACCGGTGTGCGCGGGCACGAGACCTCATTTGCCCTTCCTGTCTTTGTCGGTGTCCTTGTCCTTTGGCGGCGGCGCGGGGTGGCGCTCGTTCACTCGGAGCTTGGTCGCCTGAAACTCGGGGCTGGTCACACGCAGGCCCTCGGGCGGCCGCGTCGCGATGAGCTGTGCCTTCAGGTTCGCAATCCGCTCATCGGTCGGCGGGTGCGTGAGAAAGAGCTTCTCCAGGAGCCCCGGCTGCTCCTTGTGCCGCTGCTGCAGCTTCTCGAACATCGCGATCATGTAAACGGGGTCGTAGCCCGCGTCGATCATGAGCTGGAATCCAATCCGGTCGGCTTCCCGTTCATC
>JACQTK010000187.1 GCA_016210845.1 Acidobacteriota bacterium
CCTCGGGAGAGTGCTCCATGCTCATACCTGCGTGGCGGCCAGCAGCTGAAAGTCGCGCGGACACGACGCTTGGAGGCGCTCGTACTCGGCCTCGCTCGCCACGTGAAGAGGCAACGTATGATTCCTGCCACCGATTGTCAAGCGTGTGAAGCCCCGTTGCCGTCGCCTCGAACGGCGCCCGTGCCCGGTGCGGTGACGGGATTGCGGAACAACTCGCGGACGAGCGGCGCGTGCTGCGAGCCGATCGGAATCGGTCCTCCGCCGGAGCCGGCGCAACCAGCTAGGTAGCTGGGGATGACTGGGCAGTTTCGAAAAACAACCTGGCAACCCAGCCACCGAGCTACCCAGCTACCAAGGGTCACCGGTCGAGCCAGTAGCTCACCTTGACCATCGCAATGTGGTTGGCGCTGGCGCCGAACGCGTCGGCGAGGTCGCGCCACGGGCTGAACACGCCAGGCCTGGAGGGATCCGCCTGGCGCAGGTCCCAGACGACGAACAAGGTGCTCCCGCGGATGTACTCCCAGCGCAGGACCAGGTTGCCGCGGAGCGACTTCGTGTTGAAGTCGGGGTTGAACGGAATCACGACCGGCTCGAACTCGAACGAACGCGGCCGGGCGAGCCGCCGGATGTTCTCGTAGTCGCCCACCGCGACGAACGGCTGCAGGTACGCCTGGAACGTGAGGTCGCGGTTGATGGCGTAAGTGCCGCGCACGACGATGTCGACCACGTCGCGCTCGAGTGTGCCGTACACGTGATCGACGACGCCGTCGCCGTTGGTGTCGCGATTCGTGATCCACTGCGCCACGTTCGTGCCGGAGTCGTAGCGCGCCGACAGCGACATCTGCAGCCGGCCCGAGGCCTGAATCGTGAAGGTCGGGTTGAGGTTGAGGTTGCTGCCGCCCGCCTCGTTCCGTCCGCCGTCGACGTGGAAGAAGACCCGCCAGCGCTTGCGCGAGTCGCTGTTGAGATTGAAATAGACGAAGGTGCCGGCCGGGCTGACGATCGGCGGGCCTCCGCGCGTGTCGATGTCGTCGAGCACCCGGAAGCCGCGCCCCGCCCCGCCGTTGATGTTCCAGAAGTTGAGAAAGGTGAGGTTCGCGTTGACCTGCACGAAGCGGGAGAACACCAGCCCCTCGTCGTTCCAGGTCTGTCCCACGCCCACGTTTCCGCCGTACCGCCGGAACCGCTGGCCGGGATCGGGCTGCTCCGCGCCGATACCGCCGTTCACGTCGGTTCGGTTCGTGCGGGTGCGGAAGAAGCCGAGATCGTTGACGCGAAAGTCCGCCCGAAGCGATCGCTGTGCGCAAAGGCGAACCAGCCAAGGGCTCGCCCTTGATATCCCGTTGCTTGTGGGTGCGAGCCCTTGGCTGGTTGGCAGTATCTGCTTTGCGCGCTCCGCGCGCAAAGCTGATATGGAATGACCCTTTGTCAAGCCCCGATCCTGCGACGGAGACCTGTCACCCGTCGGCAAGCGTCAGCTTGCCGACATAAAGGCCTTCTCGTCAGAGGATGAGCGCGGGGTCCAGGGGCGCCGCAGGCGCCGCCCGCAGGGCGCGAAGCCCTGGAGGCCGTGGTCATCCTCTGACATCTGATTGGCGACGCACGCGTCAGTGCGCGGGCCGCGAAGACGACGGACGCTCGAGGGCGCTTCGACGACGAGTCACGCTGATATACGGTGGTTACCGCGGTCGCCCGCGGCAGAGCACACATGACAGTGCTTCGTCGGGAGGACGTGCAGTCTAGAGTCGCGAGTTGGGACGGAAGTCCGTATCGCATTGCTAGCTCGCCGATCCTCGCAATCGTGCCTCTGATCGTCCGCCGTCTGCGCGGTCCGTCACTGAACCGCATCATCCTGCCTTCACACCGATGCTTCCTGTCGGGCGCGTGTCGCTACTTCACCGCTACCGGAGCCGGCTGGAGCGCGGCCCACAGAAAACCCGCGAGCTCGCGCGCGATCGCGACGGCGATCTTCGGTGCCGGCTTATGTTCTGCCGCCAACTTTCGGAAGCGCCGACACAGACGTTGCTGCGCCTTGTCGGCGATCGCAATCACACGCCCCGGCTGCCCCTTGCGCCGCCGCATCAGGGCCACGCCGACGCCCGGGCGATGTTGATAATGCCAGGCCGTTTCCACGAGCAGCCGACGGACCAGCGCGTTGCCTGTGCGTGTGATGCGGCCACGTCGATGCTTTTCCCCACTGGAGTCCTCGCCTGGCACGAGCCCGAGATACGCCATCAACGCCGGTGCCGAGGCGAATCGTCGAAAGTCATGCAACTCGGCGAGGATCAACATCGCCGTCAACGTGTCGATGCCTCGAAAACAGCGCAACCACCCGACCGGCTCCCGATACGGCTCGCGCTCGGCAATCTCCCCCAGGCGGGCATCCAATTCCAGCAGCCGCGCCTCCGTGTGATCGATCGCCAGCAGATAGTCGTCAACGACCGCCCGCTCGGCTGCGTGCGCCCACGTCAGGCTGTCGATCCACTGGCGGTGCGCGCGTGTCCAGTTACGACCCGAGTAGTGCAGCCCTCGACGCAGCAGCAATTTGCCCAAGCGATGCCGACAGCGCTGCAGATCTTCGCGGGCGTCATCCCGGGCCCGCGCCAGATCGCGCACGGCCTCGTCCTCGGGCGTCGGCGGCTGCACCGCGGTCAGCAACCCCGCACGCCCCAACTCCGCCAGCTTGCGCGCATCGCGACGATTCGTCTTCACCCGCTCGCCAGGCTTCCGCGGAATCAGCGCCGGCGCGACCACGTCGCAGCTCACCCGCGACGTCGTCAGCTGTCGTTGCAATGCGTAGCCACACGGCCCGGCTTCATAGAACACCCGCACCGGCCCCGGTGCCTCGCGCTCGAGCTTCCGCACGAGGCGACGCACCGCCTGCGGCTCATTCGCCAGCTGCCACGTCACCGGCTTCAGCTCGTCCCCAATCAGCATCGCGATGAAGAGGTCCTTCTTGTGCGCGTCCATCCCCACGTACGTAGTAACCTGTGTCATCACCGGCTCCCTTCGATGCGGCTCTGGCGCCCTCGAGCGCCAACCCGCGACTTCGGTGGCTCTGTCCACCGTGTTGAGTGCTTGAAGCACTACAACGTTACGATGGAGAGCCGGTCATTCCATATTGTCTAGGACCGCTATACGGCCGCGCCAACGGGTACAAAATTCTCGTACGGGGCCGTATAGCGGTCCAATGCTTCCGCGAGAAGTTGAAATTGGTGACGCCGCCACCGCCGGTCTTCACGCCGCCTGGGCCTGGCGCTCGCGTCGCGACCCAATGGCCGTTCCAGCTCGTGCGGTTCTGGTCCCAGCGCAGAAAGTAGTCGACGCCGCCGGTGAACGCGTCGTCCGACCTTTCGCGGAAAACGCCCGTGACAATGCCGCCGATGTTCGAGGAGCCATCCAGGATGTCGCGCTGCAGGCGGAACACGTTGTACGACGTCGCGGGCTCGATCAGCCGCGCGGTCCGCTGCGCGCCGGCGCTCACGGTGGCGTACTCCCGCCCGGTGGCCGCCGTCAGCCCGCCGTACGTCCACCCGGTGCTCTTCCCTGTCACCTCTTTGCCGCGCCGAGAATCGTCGTCTCGTCGGGCCGCTCGACGAGCTGGTCGCCCGCAGTTAACGGGAACCGACCGGGTGCGCGTCCGATGCGCCTCGAATGAAAGAGCTGAAAGATCCCGTAGGGCGGCACGAACGTCCTGCTGTCCTCGAGGAAGAACGGGCGCTTCTCTGGAAAGAAGGTCTCGAAGACGCTGAGATTCAGGACCGCGGGATCCTGTTCCACCTGTCCGAAATCGGGATTCACCGTCGCCGACAGCGTGGCGGCTGAGCCGAGGCCCACCCTGACGTCCGCACCCACCGCCGCGCCGACATCGCCGACGCCGTCGGCGCCGCGCTCGGCCCGGCTCAAGGCATACGGCAGAATCTCGACGCGGCGCGGCGGGGACAGCGGTGCGTCGAACACGAGGTGGCCGAAGAGGGACACTTCGCCCCGCTCGCCGCGCGGCTTCGGCACCCAGGTCTGAAACTCACCCTTGCGCCGGATCTGGCGCCTCGAGTTCAGTCCCCAGACCTGTCCCGGTTGCGGCGACGCGCTGAAGCGCATCTGCGAAAACGGAATCCGGAACTCGGCGGTCCATCCCTGCTGAGTGATCTGCGTTCGCACCTCCCAGACCGCGTTGTAGTCGAGGTCGAACCGGTCATCGTCAGATACCGCGTAGTCGCGCTGGACCGCCGAAGGGTTCGTCTCGAACAGGTACCCTGTCTGATGGTCGTGGCGCGGATCGAACGCCAGGCCGATGTAGTCGGTGGCCGGAAACTCGTCGCGACGCCCCAACCCCGCCGCGATGACCGCGGGCGTCGAGTCGAGACACGTGACCGCCACGTACAGGTATCGGTCGTCGTACGCGAACTGGAGGAGAGTGCTCTCGGTTGCGGGCTCCCCGTTGTTGGGATCGCGCTGAACGAAGGTGCCCGCCGAGTCGGCTGCCGCCCAGGCCTCGTCGTTCAGCCGGCCGTCAATGGAAGGCGGCGTGCCAACGAGGCGAAACGCCCGAACGACCTTGCCTTCCTTCAGGCTGCGTGCCGGCTCGTTGGGCGCGTAGATGGCCGCGTCGGCCGCCTGGGCCGGCGCAGGCTCGGCGGCCGCCTGCGCGGCCGCAGGGGACGTGTTCAGGAATGAGACCGAGACGAGCCCGAGAAGGAGGGCGCCCGTCCACGAGCGCCGCGATATCGGCACGAATGACCCCCAATCGATGCCAGCGACATGAGCTCTCAGGGGACCCAGGGGGAACCTGCCCGCGTGAAGGTTTGGACGATGCGGGACGGTATCGGGTTGGACGCCGGGGGAAGAAAAAGGGGGCACGCGGGCCCCCTGCTTTCCATCCCCCGGTCGAGAAGATTACTGCTGGACCGGCGCGGCCTGAGGCGTCCGGAACCGCTGCTCCGACAGCTCGAAGAGCAGGTTCCAGATCTCGCCTGACGTCAGATCGATGGGCAACCGCTCCTGCTTGTTCTTGATGTCCAGGCTGGCGCCCGCGCCCACGAGATACCGGATCATGCGTTCGGATCCCAGGGTGGCGGCGTAATGAAGTGCCGTGTTGCCGAGCGCGTTGACGGCATTCACGTCGGCCCCCTTCTCGACGAACAGCTTGATTGCGTCGAGCGGGTCCGCCCGAGGGCCGGCCTCGGTGAACTCGTCGTCAGCGGCTCGGGCCCGGACGCCGAATCCCGACGCGACCATCAGCGGCGTCGATCCATCGCGCGCGGGCTGGCCGGGGTCGGCCCCGTGGTCGAGGAGCAGGCGGACGGTCGCGAGGTCGGTGGCGCGCGTCGCCCGGTACAGCGGCGTGGCGCCCGCGGGCACGGCGATCGCGCCCTGCGCCTGGCGCGGCGGAATCCGCTTCGCCATCGGCAGGTTCGGATTGGCGCCGCGCTCGAGCAGGAGCGTGATCACGTCGAGCGCGTCGACGTCGCCGTCGACCTCGGGCGGGTTCGGCCGGTTGTTGTATGTCGCCAGATTCCGCATCTCCACGGCCATGTACAACGCCCCGTCGTTGACCTGGACGCCCCGCTCGATCAGCATCGTCGCAAAGCGGTAGTGGCCGTTGAAGAGCGCAATCTGCATCGCGGTCAGCGAGTACTGGGGCTCGGTGAGGTCCATGGCCGCGCCTGCGTCGATCAGCGCCTCGGCCACCTCCAGCGCGCCCTGCCGCGCGGCGAACATCAGCGACGTCAGCCCCCCCATGTGGCGATCGAGCGTGACGCCGCCGCCGCCCGTCGTGACCGGCTCGAAGTTCACCGTGATGGAGCGGGCGTTGACATCGGCGCCCGACTCGATGAGCGCACGGGCGACCTCCGTGTGGTTCTCGACCGTGGCATACATCAGCGCGCTCTGGCCTCGCCAGGCCTCGCGCGCGTTGACGCTGGCCCCATGGGCCAGCAGCAGGCGCACGGCCGCGACGCTGCCCGCCCGCGCGGCCGTCATCAGGGGAGTCTCGCCCTCTCCGTAGACGGCGTTCGGATCCGCCCCTGCCTTCAGCAGCGCCTCGATGATCGGCAGGCTCGCGACGGTCGAGGCTTCGTGCAGCGGCCGCACGCCGTATCGGTTCGCCCCGTTGACGTCGGCACCAGCGGCGACGAGGAGCCCGACGAGTTCCTGATCGTTCCAGTGCGCCGCCCAGTGCAGGGCGGTCATCCCCTCGGCGTCACGCGCCCTGACGTCGATCCGCTGTCGCAGGAGCGCACGGGCGCCCGCGGTATCCCCGTTCTTGACCGCCGTGACCAGCCGGAGATCGCCCTGGGCGGCCGCCACGCCGGTGACGGCCAGCACCATGGTCAGACACAATGCGAGGCGTGTGGGGTGCATGTGACTCCTCGTGCAAAGGGCGGCCCTGGAGGGCCGCCCTGCGTCTGTCGCGCGCGCCTTCACGGCGCGCCGGCCTCTTACAGCGAGATGAGCCCGTCGCTCATGCCGAACGTCTCGATCGGCGCGCCCGCCGTCTCGAGCAGCCCGCGCATCAGGTTCGACAGCGGCGTGTCGTCCTTGAACTTCAGGTGCTTGCCGCCCTTCACCTTGCCCGCCGCGCCGCCCACCAGGAGGATCGGCAGGTTGTTGTGAGTGTGCTGATTGCCGTTGCTCATGCCGCTGCCGTACAGGAACAGGGAATGGTCGAACAGCGTGCCGTCCCCGTCCGGTGTGGCCTTCAGCTTGTCCAGGAAGCTCGCGAACAGCACCAGGTGGTAGATGTCGATCGCGATCTTCTTGGCGACCTGCTCGGGCACGCCGTTGTTGTGCGAAACGGGGTGATGCCCGTCGGCCACGCCGAGCTGCGGATAGCTGAGCGTGCTCAGCTCGCGCGCCATCATGAAGGAGATGACGCGGGTCAGGTCGGCCTGCAGCGCGAGCGCTTGCAGGTCGAACATGAGCTTGACGTGCTCTTCCCAGGATTCGGGGATCCCGACCGGCGTGAGCGGCACCTCGACGCCGCTGACCTCGCGCTGCCGCTCCGCCTGAACGATGCGCCGTTCGATCTCGCGGACGTTCTCCAGGTACTCGGTGACGCGCGTCCGGTCGCGGGGGCCCAGGCCGCGCTTCAGATCGTTGGCGCTCTCGATCACCGCGTCCAGGATGCTGGTGTTCTGCGCGATCCGCGCCGCGCGCTCCTCCGGCGACGACCGGTCGCTGCCGAACATGCGCTCGAACACGACGCGCGGGTTGATCTCCATCGGCAGCGGCTGCGTCGGCGAGGCCCAGGAGATGGTGCTCATGTACGAGCAGAGGAAGTCGCCCGCACAGCTGCCCAGGTGGCTGGAGTGGTCCTCCGTGGCGAACTCCATCGAGGGGAACGTCGTGGTCTGCCCGATCTGCTGCGCGATGAGCTGATCGACGGTCGTTCCCAGCTTGATCACGGTGCCCTTCGGCGGGAAGACGCCGCTCAGGAACATCGCGGTGCTCGGCGAGTGCCCGTTCTCGCCGCGGTTATCGAGGTGGGTGAACACCGTGACGTGCTCGCGGAACTTCTCGAGCGGCTTCAGGATCGTCGAAAACTCGAAGCCCGCGCCCTCCTGAGCGGGCGTCCACTGGTCCATGATCGAGCCATGCGGCACGTACAGGAACCCGAAGCGGGCCCTCGGATTGGCGGCCGTCCTGGCCTGTGCCGACAGCGCGGGGACCATGCCGTCGAGCAGCGGCAGCGCCACTGCCGCGCCGAGGCCGCGGAGGACCGTGCGGCGGGAGATGGCCTTCTTCGTGATCATCATGACTCTGATCTCCTCATCTGAAACGGGGCGCTCGTGACGATGCCCAGCACCAGTGACGAAAACCGGTAGTTCGAGGGGGCGGCCTCCCTGAGGATCGATCGAATGAACGGCATGTCGTAGTGCTCGATGCCGCGGCCGAGGCCGTAGGTGAACAGCATCTCGGTCATCGTGCGGACGAACAGATCCGGGCGGCTGAGGATGGCCTGACGGAGCTCCGCCGGACCGGCGACGCGGGCGCCGTTCCACAGCGTGGCCGACGCGTCGATGGCGGCGCCGTTGTCGCTCGTCCGCCAGCTCCCGATGCCGTCGAAGTTCTCCAGCGCCAGCCCGATCGGATCCATCACCTGATGACAGCTCGCGCAGGCGGGGCTCCGGCGGTGCTGCTCCATGCGCTCGCGCATCGACAGCCCCTTGGCCGGCGTCTCGTTGAAGGGCGGCACGTCGGGCGGCGGCGGCGGCGGCGGTGTCCCCAGCAGGTTCGTCAGGACGTACTTGCCGCGGATCACCGGTGATGTCCGATTGGCGTAAGACGTCAGCGTGAGGAGGCTGCCGTGGCCGAGCAGACCCCGCCGCGCCTCGTTGGTGACCGGGACGCGCCGGAACTGCGTGCCGTAGACGTTCGCGATCCCGTAGTGGCGCGCGAGCCGCTCGTTGACGAACGTATAGTCGGCGGTCAGCAGATCGAGGGCGCTCCGGTCCTCGAGCACGATGCTCTCGAAGAGCATCTCCGTCTCACGCTGCATCGCCTGGCGCAGGTTGTGGTCGAAGTCCGGGAAGATGTCCGGGTCGGGGACGAGGCCCCTGACGTTGCGCAGGAAGAGCCATTGTCCGGCAAAGTTGGCCCCGAAGACGCGCGCGCGCTCGTCGGCCAGCATCCGCTGCACCTGCTGTTCCAGCACGGCCGGCTGGTGGAGCCGATTTCGCGCCGCCAGCGTCAGCAGCTCGTCATCGGGGACGCTGCTCCAGAGGAAGAACGACAGCCGCGAGGCCAGCTCCAGGTCGCCGACGCGGTACGGGGCGCCCGCGCGGACGTCCTCGGGGTCGCGCTCGATGCGGAACAGGAACTGCGGGCTCACGAGCAGGTAGGTCAGCGCCGCCTCGATGCCCGCGTCGAAGTCGCCCCCCTTCTCGCGCTCGCGCTGGTAGAAGGAAACCAGGCGGTTCCCCTCGGTCTCGGTGACCGTCCCCCGGTAGGCGCGCCGCGCCAGCGTCGTGAGGATGCGCGTGGCGCACCCGACTTCGCGCTCCGCGCTTCGTCGGGCAGGCGGCTCGTCGTTCGGATGGCAGCTGAAGACGCGGCGGCGGCTCGGCGAGTCGCCCGGGCCCGTCACGTTGAACGGGCCCTCCAGCAGCACGCGATCGAGCTCGGTGATCCCGACGGGCGTGATCGGATCGACCCGCTCGCGGCCGAACGGCTGCAGCAGCTCCAGCGTGGTGGCGGAGCTCGGCTTGAGGAAGGCGACGCCGATCGTGTGCGGGCCGGCCTTGAACGGGTAGCGGATCTTGAAGCGCCGCTCCAGCTCGTCGCCCGCCGCCGCGGGCCTCGCGTAGCTCTCCCGCTCGTCGATCGTGCCGCCGAAGCGCGCCAGGTGCACGCGCGTGCCGTCGACGGTGATCTCCAGCGTGTACTCCCGCTCCAGCCCGCGGATGTTGTCCACGGTATTTCGGTACAGCTTGGGGCTGATCACGTACTCGCCGTCGACGGGGAAGTAGTGGCGGATGAGGATGCCGCCGCGCGTCCCGATGGGCAGCCCCTCGATGTGATCGTGCTGCGAGGTGTCGCCGCGCACGCGGTACGTGTCGAGCAACGGCAGGATCTTCGGGCTGCCGACGGCGAGGCTGCTGACCTTCCAGGCGGCCGAGAGGTACCGCTCCATCAGCGCGGGCGAGACGCCCTGCACGTCGGCGATGTTGTCGAACCCGAACGCCTCCTCGTCGGCGGGGAGCAGCGCCGCGGCGTCGATGTCCAGGGCGAGCACGTCGCGGATCGCGTTGCGGTACTCGACGCGCGTCAGCCGGTGCAGGATGGGCCCGCGCAGCGTCGGCGCCGCGAGCACGGCGCGGTCGATGGTCGTCTCCAGGTGCGAGACCAGCGCGTCGAGCGCCGCCTGCTCCGGACGCGGCATGCCCACCGGCGGCATCATGCCGCCGCGCACTTTTCGAATGACCTTTTCCCACACCTCGGCGCCCGCGGGGATGTCGGTGAGCTCCGCGGTGTCGAGCGTCAGCCCTGCGGTGCGGGCCCGCTGGTTGTGACAGGTGACGCAGTACTTATCGAGGAGGACGCGATAGCTCGAGACGGCGCCTGCGGAGCCTGGGGCGGGCTGCTGCCCTTCGACGAAGCTCAGGGCACCCCGAGCGTCAGTCGAGGGGTGCGCGGTGGCCTCCGGGCGGCCTGCTGCCGTGGTGATCGCGAGCGACCAGGTGGCGACGAGAACAGACAGTCCTCTCCTCATCGATGCCTTTCCGACCGGGCGGCACGATCCGGGCGCCACATTCTAGCGTAAAGGCGACTATCTGGCATGGCAGTCTTTGCAGCCACGCCGGCGGGCGAAGCGTTGGCGAACTACTGGGCGACCTCGCACTCCCCGTAGTGCTGAGATACCTCAGGCGTGTTCACGAATCCTGGAACCGAAATCGGGAGGTAGTCGGCGCGGGTGTAGACGGCCTTGAGCTTCCTGTCGCGGCTCTCCTGGCCGAACACCGTGGTGAGCATCAGGCTGCCGGTGGCCCGCATGTCGAGGAAGTGGAGGTTCGCCCCGAAGAGCTGCGCCACGACGTGCCCGGACGAGGCCAGCCCGATGACCCGTGCGGTGCTCTCGGCCGCGTCGATCTCCGTGTACTGGAAGGTCAGCAGCGGCCCCGTCTTGACCTGGGCCTGAGGTTCGCCCTCCTTCCAGCTGCCGGCGGCCGAGATTGGGAAGCTGCACTTCAGCGCCTTGATCGCGGCAAGCGGATTCGGGCGCGCGTCCTGCGCGCCGAGCGTGCCGCCGGCCAGCAGGCATGAAACGAGCGCCGCGGCGGGCCCGTATGTGCGCTTCAGCATCGGTGCATACTACTGCGCGCGAAGCGGGCGCTCAAGGCGCTTGCCTGCCTGCGAAAGCCTACGTGATAATCAAAACCCCCAGGAGTGGTCTGCTGTATGAGACTGGCCGCCGTCGCTCTGCTCGTCGCCTCCGCTGGATTGATCGTCGTGCAGGGGCAGTCCGCGCCCGACGCGCGGCTGCAGGCGCAGCTCAAGCAGCTGTTTCCCTCCGCGGACGCGTTCTCGCCGAAGGGCGGCGATCCCCCGCATTTCAAGGCGTTCGCCGCCCGCGCCGGAGGCGCCCAGGAGATGCTGGGCTACGCCTTCTGGACGACGGAGCTGCAGCCGCTCGAGCGCGCGTACGACGGCCCGATCCGGATGCTCGTCGGGTTGACCCCCAAGGGCATGCTCACGGGCATCCTCGTCGTCGAGCATCACGAGCCGTACGGCGACTTCTCGATCGAGCCGCCCGCCTTTGCCGCGCAGTTCCAGGGCAAGGACATCCGCGATCCGTTCAGGGTTGGCAGCGACATCGACGCCGTCTCGCGCGCCACGATCACGGTGACGAGCGCGACCCGCGCCGTCCGCAACAGCGCGCGGCGCATCGCCCGGTCGCTGCTCACCCCGCCGGGAGCCGCGCAGTGATTGCGCGTGCGCCCGCACGCATCCTCCTTCTGCTGCTGGTGCTCGCTGGGTGGGCCGCCGATCCCGTGCTCGCCCAGGAGGCCGCCAGCGAGACGGCCCGGCCCGAGGCATCCTCCGAGGTCGATCCCTGGGGCTTCGCGGAGGAGGAAGAGACCGTCCCGACCTTCGGCGAGATGGTGCGAGCCCAGGCCGTCGAGCTGGGTCTCTTCGCCGCGTTCGCCACGCTCGCCCTCGTGGGCTTCTACCGCAAGAGCGAAGCGATCAAGGTGGCCACCCTCGTTGCGTCGGTCGGGTACCTCGGTCTCTACAAGAGCCAGCTCATCTCGATCGTCAACATCTTCGGCCTGGTGACGGCGAACCTGCCCATCCTGACCTACAACCTCGGGTGGTACTTCTTTGCGGTGTTCACGGTGGCCTCCACGGTGCTCTGGGGGCGGCTGTACTGCGGGCGCGTCTGCGCATTCGGCGCGATGACGCAGCTGATGGACAGGGTCGTGCCCGCCAGGCTCCGCGTGAACGTCCCGCGGGCGATCGAACGGCGGGCCGCCTACATCAAGTACGCGATTCTCGTCGGCGCGGTGGGGTACTTCCTGGCCACGCGCGACATGTCGCACTTCAAGTACGTCGAGCCGTTCTGGATGTTCACCTTCCAGCAGACGACCGGCCTGTGGATCGCGCTCGGCGTGCTGCTGGTGGCGACCGTCCTCGTGCGCAACCTGTACTGCCGCTTCCTGTGTCCCGTGGGCGCGTTCCTCGGCGTTCTGTCGACGCTGACCGTGTTCCGCATCAAGCGGTGGTCCGAGTGCAAGACGTGCAAGATCTGCGAGAAGACGTGTGAGTGGGGGGCGATTCGCGGGCCGAAGATCGTGGCGACCGAGTGCGTGCGGTGCGACGACTGCGAGCGGCTCTACGCGGACACCAGGAAATGCCCGCACTGGATCATCCTCTACCGCAAGGCCGACCTCATCGCGCGTCAGTCGGCAAGGCAAGCCGGATGAGGCGATCCTGCAGTCCCGACGACACCAGCACCTCGTTCCGCTCGCTCACGATGACCCCTTCGATGTCGGGCAGCTTCTCGATGAGGGCCATGCCGGCCCTGGCGCCGAGCAGGAACACGCCGGTCGACAGCGCGTCGGCCAGGACGGCCCGGTCCGCCACGATCGTCACGCTGCGCGGGCCGCGCGTCGGCTCGCCGAGATCCGGATCGATGATGTGGTGGTAGCGGCGTCCGCCGTGCATGAAGAAGCGCTCGTAGTCGCCTGACGTGCTGAAGGTCGCGTCGGTGAGGTCCAGTGCCGCGAAGCTCTGGTCGGCCGGGCCGCGCGGGTCGCGGATGCCGACGCGCCAGGGCCGATCGCCCCTCCGCCCGCCCGCGTAGAGATCGCCCCCTGACTGAATCAGGAAGTCGCGGATGCCGCGGCGGCGGAGGATGTCGGACGCGCGATCCGCCGCGTAGCCCTTGCCGATGCCGCCGAGGTGCGCGCTCATGCCCTCGCGTCTGAGAAAGGCCGTGCCCGCCTGCTCGTCGACCTCGAGATCGCGGTAGTCGATCAGGGGCAGGCGCGCGCGGACGGCGGCCGGATCGGGGATGCGGTCGTCCTGGTTCTGCGCGTCGAACTTCCACAGTCCGGACAGGGCGCCGAACGTCACATCGAACTTGCCGTCGGTCCACTCGCTGACCTGACGCGCGACCCGCAAGACCTCGATCGTCTCCGGGCTGACGGCCACGGGCCGCACACCGGCCGCGGCGTTGATGTGGACGACGTCGCTGCCCTCGCGCCAGACGCTCATCAGCGCATCGAGGCGCTCGAACTCGCGGAACACCTCGTCGAACGCGGCCACGGCCGCCGCCTCGTCCTCCGTCCACGCCGTGAGCCGCAGCTCCGATCCCATCGTCGTGTGGACCCGCTCGACGAGGCGGGCGCCCGGCGGCGCGGGCGGGGACTCGGACGGCGCGCAGGCTGCCGAGCCGAGCAGGAGCGCGATGGCGGCAAGGCGGGGAATCATCGGACGATCGATTATGGCCGACCGATCACGGAAGTGGACCGCTATGCGGCTCCAACGGTCATTCCTGTTCTCGAGAGAGAGCCGTAGAGCGGTCCCAGGCGCGCGGAGTGCGCCACGCAGATGCTGGCTGACCAGCCAAGGGGTGCTGCCAGGGACATCAAGGGACAGCCCCTTGGCTGGTCTACCATGGAGCCGCCATGGCGCTCGGCCCGCTGCGCTCGATCCTCTTCGTTCCAGGCACGCGACAGGACCGGTTCGCCAAGGCGATGGCCGCCGGCGCCGACGCCGTGGTCTTCGATCTCGAGGACGGCGTTGCGGCGGACCAGAAGCCCCGGGCGCGCGCGCTGGTCGCCGCGTTTCTCCAGACGCCTGATGCGCGGACGGCGCGCCTGGTCCGCCTCAATGCCGTCGGCACCCCGGAGGGCGATGAAGACCTCGCGCTGTTCTCCACGGCCGGCGGCTTCGACGCCGTGGTCCTGCCGAAGGTCGAGAGCCCTGCCGCCATCGAGCGCGTGGCGCGCGCGTTCGCCGCCAGCGCGCCGCCGCGCGCGGTCCCCCCGATCGTGCCGTTGCTCGAGACGCCCCGAGGGGTCCTGCACGCCGAGGCCGTCGCAAACGCGCAGGCCGAGGTGCCCGCCATTCTCCTTGGCGCGGAGGATCTGACCGCGCGGCTGGCCATCCCGCGGACGCTCGACGGCGAAGAGCTGCTCTTCGCGCGCTCGCAGGTCGTGCTCGCGGCCGCCAGCGTGGGTGCCGATGCCATCGACGCGGTCTTCACCGCCATCGGCGACCTGGCGGCGCTCCGCCGCGACTGCGCGCGCGGCCGTGCGCTCGGCTTCCGCGGCAAGATTGCGATCCATCCGAGCCACGTGCCCGTGATCAACGAGGTGTTCAGTCCATCGGCCGCCGAGGTGGAGCAGGCTCGACGGGTCATCGATGCGTTCGAAGCGGCGCGGGCGGGCGGCGAAGGCGTCACCACGCTCGACGACGAGATGATCGAGCGCCCGGTCGTCGAGCGGGCCCGCCGCCTGCTCCAACTGGCGGATCGGTGCGGGGTTCGTCTGTAGACCGTCCATGGGAGGCATGAGACGCAATGGCGCTGAAAGAGGGATGGACCGGCAGGGTCTTCGAGGACTTCCAGGTCGGCGACGTCTACGAGCATCCGCTCGGGCGCACCGTGACCGAGGCCGACAACATCTGGTTCTCGTGCATCACGATGAACACCAACCCCATCCATTTCGACGGGGAGTACTCGAGCCGCACCCGGTTCGGCAAACGCCTCGTGAACTCCTGCTTCACCCTCGCGCTCGTCACGGGGCAGTCGGTCGTCGATCTCACGCAGAACGGCGTGGCCAACCTCGCGTGGGACGAGGTGCGCCTGCCGAACCCGTTGTTCGAGGGGGATACGGTGTACTCGAAGAGCGAAGTGCTCGAGACGCGCCCCTCCAAATCGCGGCCGACGGTCGGGATCGTGCGCGTCCGGACGACCGGGATGAACCAGCACGGGGCGACGGTCATCGAGTTCACGCGCACGTTCATGGTGTATCGGCGCGGCCACGTGCCCAGCGCGAGGCCGTCCCCATGAGCCGTGGGGCGGGCCTTTACGGCCCGCCGGGCCCTACGGCAGCTTGCCTTCGATCTCCAGATAGACCTGCCTGACCGCGTCGGGCATGTTGTTGGCCGCGCGGTACCAGTACTGGAACTCGCCGAGGTTGATGTTTCGCGGCGCGTTCTCGAGCGGCACCTTGGCGGCGTGCATCCGCCGCGCCTCGGAGACGAGGTTCTCCAGCGCGCCGCGGAAGTTGACCAGCTCCTCGTTGAGCACCTCGGGGCTGTCGACGAACCCGTGGTCGGGCACGTAGATCCGCGCCTTCATGGCCTCGGCCTTCGTGATCGTCTCGATCCACTCGATCGGCCGGCCGCTCCGGCTGCCGCCCACCGAAGGGTACAGGCGATTGAAGAACACCTCGCCCATGAAAAGGATCCCCTCTTTCGGCAGGTAGACGTGAAGGTCGCCCCCTGTGTGCGCGCGGCCGAGGAAGAGAATCTGCATCTCGGTGCCGCCCATCATCAGCACCCGCTTGTCCGACACGGTCTCCTGCGGGATGGGCACACCGGGGCCTGCCGCTCCGCCTCGCCCGCCGCGGCCCGCCGCAGCCGCAGCCTGACGCTCGATCAACGCCTTCGATGTCGGGTGCGCGATGAAGGTGACGTTCGAGGGAAACGCGCTGTTGCCCGCGATGTGGTCGCCGTGGTCCGCGCAGATCACGACGTACCGGATCGGCTGCGTCGTGATCTTCCCAACCTCGTCCACGAGCCGCTTGGTCTTGGCGACGCTGCCCTGCCCGTCGGCTACCAGCACGCCGTCGCTGGTGACGACGATCAGGCTGTTGGTCGTGAAGGCGAGGTTCGAGTCGATCGATCCGTTGAGGTCCTCGTAGGCGTAGACATTCTCGGCCAGCTTCTTGATGCGTGGGAAGTCGCTCGCGGTCAAGCCGCGCACGGTGGCATCGGCCGTTCGCACGACCTGGCCGTAGACGGGAGCGCCCACCCCGAGCAGGCCGGCGAGGACGACGAGCATCGTCAGACGTGGCATGGCATCCTCCAGTGGATGCCACACTCTACGTCAACGTGAACTGGACAGTCACCGTCATGATGACCGGTACGGGTACGCCGTTGAGCCGCGTCGGCGTGAACTCCCACTGCCTGACGGCGTCGATCGCCGCCTGGTCCAGCAGCGGGATCGATCGCAGAACACGCGCGTCTGTGACGCGGCCGCTCGGGTCGATGGTCACCTCCAGGATGACCACGCCCTGCACCTGCGCCGCCTGGGCGAGCGGCGGGTAGACGGGCGGGACGTGCTTCACCTTCGTGGGCGGGAGAATCGACCCGCCGACGCGAACGGGGCCTCCGTCCCAGGCCGGAGGGACGCGCACCGGGCTTTCGGCCGGGCCCGGTGTCGGTGAGGACG
>JACQTK010000184.1 GCA_016210845.1 Acidobacteriota bacterium
CCGATTCACGCGCGATGACGAGCGAGTGATAACGGGTCGCCCGCAGCGGCGACGGCAGCCCGGCAAAGATGCCCGAGCCGTCGTGCGCGATCGGGGACGTGCGGCCGTGGAGCGGACGGCGCGCCCGCACGATCGCCGCGCCGTACGCGGCGCCGATGCACTGATGCCCGAGGCACACGCCGAGGATCGGTGTGCTCGGCCCGAAGCGCCGGACGACGTCCGTGGAGACGCCAGCCTCCAGCGGCGTGCAGGGCCCAGGAGAGAGGATGATGTGGCTCGGCTTCAGCGCCGCGATGTCGGACAGGGTGATCCGATCGTTGCGACGCACGAGCGCCTCCTCGCCCAGCTCCCGGACGTACCGCGCGAGGTTGTGTACGAACGAGTCGTAGTTGTCGATCAGCAGGATCATGCCGATGGCGCCAGCACATCGATGATGCCGCGCGCCTTGTCGAGCGTCTCCCGGTACTCTTCTTCGGGGTCGGATTCGGCAACGATGCCCCCGCCCGCGCTGAAGTACACGAGGCCGCCCCGCGCCACGGCCGTGCGGATCGCGATGCTGGCGTCGAGCTCCCCCGTGACACTCCAGTAGCCTATCGAGCCGCAGTACACGCCGCGCTGCGACGGCTCGAGCTCGGCGATGATCTCCATGGCCCGCAGCTTGGGTGCGCCCGTGATCGACCCGCCTGGATACGCGGCGCGCAGCAGATCGAGCGCGTCTCGCCCAGGCGCGAGATCGCCGACCACCGTAGAGACGAGATGCTGGACGGTCGCATAGCGCTCGAGCGCACATTGCTCGGGCACCCGTACGGTCCCGGGGAGGCAGACGCGCGAGAGGTCGTTGCGCATCAAATCGACGATCATGAGGTTCTCGGCCCGATCTTTCGCGCTCTCGGTCAGCGCCTGTCCGAGGGCGGCGTCGTCCTCCGGGCCGAGACCGCGAGGCCGCGTCCCCTTGATCGGGCGCGTCTCCGCGTGGCCCGCCGCGTCGACGCGGAGGAATCGCTCGGGGGACGCGCTCAGCACGACCGCGTCCGGAAGCTCGACATACGCCGCGAACGGGGCGGCGTTGCGCGTCCTCAATCGCCGGTAGAGCGTCCAAGGTACGTCGCTCAGCGGCACCTCGAATCGCTGCGACAGATTGGCCTGGAAGATGTCGCCGGCCAGGATGTAGTCACGTACGCGGCCGATCGCCGCGAGATACCCGTCGTGCGAGAAGGAGGAGCGCAGCAAGACGGCGGGGCTCCACGACCCCTCTACCGGGTACGACGGAGGCGCGGACATGACCCCGCGCTCAGGCGGACCTGAAGGTCCGCCTCTACGGCTGCTGACCATGGCGGCGGGGCCGCTCGTGGATCGACTGGGCTCACTCCCGCACAAGCGTGCCCGCACGGCCGCGGCCCGGTCGGCCGCACGGCGAGCCCGGGCGAGGGGCGACTGTTCCGGCAGCCCGGTCGACACCAGCCAGGCACGCGACGCGACGTGATCCCAGGCCAGCACCCAGTCGTACAAACCGAGTACCACGTCCGGCATGGCCAGATCGTCGTAGCGCGGAGCGGGCACACGCTCGAGCGTCAGCCCCCAGTCGTACGCCAAGTAGCCTGCGGCGCCACCGAGGAACGGCGGTAGGCCTGGGATGGCGTCGATCCGGTGCGGCGCCAGGAGCGCGCGAATCGCATCGAGCACGTCGCCCGCAACCTGCCGGCACGTGCCCGCTGTCGGCTCCAGATATTCAGTTCGATGGCCCTTGCTGCGGACGACGCAGACAGGATCGGCGCTGAGGAACGAATACCGGCCGAGCCTCGCGTCCCGGACCGCGCTGTCCAGGAACAGACGGTAGGGCAGTCCGTCGAGCTGCTCGCAGCAGCGGACAGGATCGGGAAGCGGCGACAGCTCGTCGACGAGCGCTCCCATCAACGCGGACTGCCGCCGCGAACGAACTCGTTCGGCGTCCCCGTGAGCGCGCCACCCGACGGGCGCCAGAGGGCGACGTCTTCGATGCGGCGCGCCAGCTCGAAGTCCTTGTTCGTGATGCCGCCGGCGCTGTGGGTCGACAACTTGACGACCAGCCGCCCCCATGCGACCGCCAGATCCGGATGATGGTCGGCCGCCTCGGCGACATAGCCGACCGCCTGCACCAGCATGAGCGTCGTCGGCCACCCGTCCGTCTTGTAGACGCGGGCGATGCAGCCATCCTCGTAGTACCAGCCGGGCAGGTCGCGAAGCCGCTCCGCAATCTGGGACGCGCTGTACGTGGGTTCCTTGTCTGGCATGGCGGGGTCCCTCGAGTCGAGGGTACCCGAAAAACGTCAAGCCGCGTACTTGTCGCGCACGCGCTTCTCGATGCTGAGCCCGTGCCCCGGCACGTCGCGCGGCGCGAGCGTGCCGTCGCCCAGCAGCGGAGGCCATCCCTCGACGAGCGGCTCGAGCAGGGGGAACTCCTCGAGCCACGTGAGCGCTGGTGACGCGGCCGCAACGTGCACGAACAGGCCTGGCAGGAAGTGGGGCGACACCGCCACGCCGAACGCCTCGGCCAGCGCCGCCACCTCGAGGACGGGTGTCAAGCCGCCCGCCATGGCGAGGTCGGGCTGCACCACACCGATCAGCCGCTCGGCGATGAAGGTGAGGAACGCGGCGCGTCCCTGCAGATGCTCCCCCGCGGCCATCGTGGCGCCGCCCGAGGCCGCCAACGCGCGGTAGCCGTCGACGGCGGCCGCCGCGATCGGCTCCTCGACGAACAGCACGCCGCGCTGCCGCGCCGCGGCCAGCAGCCAGCGCGCGCTCGCCGGATCGCACTTCTCGTTGGCGTCGACCATCACGTGCACGTGGTCGGGCAGCGCCGCGCGCACGGCGTCCATGACCGCGAGATCGGCGCGGTCGCCACGAACGCGCGGTTTCACGGCGCCGAGCCCCCGACGCGCGTGGCCCACTGCCACGTCGGCCGCCTCCGATGGGGACTGCCCCGCGTTGAAGCCGCCACTGCCGTAGACGCGCACCGCGCGAGGCACGCCTCCCAGGGCGCCGACCAGCGGCACGCCACGGCGGCGCGCGTCCAGGTCCCACGCGGCCACGTCGATCGCCGCCAGCGCCACGAGGTTCGGTCCGAGGCCCGTGCGCGCGAACCCCGATGCGACCTGCCGCCAGAGGGCCTGAGGAGGGATGAGGAGACGCCCCACGAGATGGCGCTGAACCTGCGATCGCGCCGCGGCCAGGACCACCTCTCCGCCGCCGCCGATCGCGTACGTGAAGCCGAGCCCGGTGGCGCCGTCCGAATCGACGAGGTCGACGACCACGACGTCGACGAGGGAGACGCCCGAGCCGCCGACAGGCGAGTCCAGACGGTAACGGAGCCGGGAGACCTCGGCGCGGTCAATCGTGGCCACGACACTCAACTCCCAACGCCCAATTCCACAACTCCCAACGTCGAAGCTGACCCCAATTGGGCGTTGGCGTGTTGGGATTTGGGAGTTGAGCGCCGCGCATCTACGCGCGCAGCGGCGCCTGCTCCCGCCACAGGCCGAGCGCCTGCTGCGCGGGCCGATCGGAAAAGCTGAAGAGCACGGCGTCCGACTGCGCTTCGTGCGACACCGGCGACCACGAGGGCACGGCGAAGATGTCGCGCGCGCCCCAGGCGAACGAGGCGTCCTCCACGCGGCTCCGGCCCTCCCCTTCCACCACGTAGTAGACGGTGGCGTCGGTGGAGCGATACGGCTCGCCGCAGAAGCCTGCCGGCAGCAGCTGCAGGAACGCGCCCATGGTCGGCAGCGGCGAACCGCCCGTGGCTGGGTTGATGTATCGCATCTTGAGGCCGTGGCACCCGTGCAGCGGCCCGGACCGGCGCAGCTGCTCCAGCGTCTCTCGACTCCGCGCGTACGGATAGTTGAACACCGGCGACGACAGCCTCTCCGGTGTGTAGTCGACCGGCAGCATGTTGGCGCCGTACCGGGCCAGCGCGTCGCCCTCGGCGATCGTGTGCGGCTGCAGATCCTCTGGATGGTGTTCGGCAAACCCGGTGTCGAACATGTTCACGAGCGGCACGTCGAGGCCGTCGAGCCAGACGACCGGGCTCTCCGTGGGATTGCCGTGATCGTGGTACGTCCACGGCGGCGTGAGGATGAAATCGCCAGGATGCATCGTCGTCCGCTCGCCCTCCACCGCCGTGTACGCGCCGGTGCCCTCGACCACCATCCGAAACGCGGACGCCGCATGGCGATGGCTGCGGGCCGTCTCGCCAGGAAGGATCATCTGGAGCCCCGCGTAGAGCGTCGGCGTGATTCGGGACTGGCCGCGCATGCCCGGATTTTCGAGGACCAGCACGCGGCGCTCTGCTTCGCGTTCGGTGAGCAGGCGGCCCGCATCCATGAGGTAGGGACGCACCTCGCCGTAGCGCCACATCACAGGCACCATCTGGGGCACGGGCGAGGGATGCAGGAGCTTGCCGAGCACCTCCCACAGCGGCGTGATGTTCTTCTCGCAGAGCCGCGCGTAGAACTCGCGGCGCTCGGGGGAGGCATCGGGCTTGGTGAACGAGAATGCGGTCCCCGCGGTATCCATCGTGTGCCTACGGCCGCGCGTCCGCAGCGGCCCCGCTGAGCGCGGCGAGCGGCGTGGCGTCCGCGTCCCGGACGCGCACCTGCATCGCGCCGATGGCCTCGATGCGGGCCTCGACGAGATCGCCTGGCTCGATGGGCCCCACGCCTTCGGGTGTCCCGGTAAAGATCACGTCACCCGGATACAGCGTGTAGAAGGAGGACGCCAGCTCGATGAGCGCCGGCACGCCCAGAATGAGGCATCGCGTGTTCGACTTCTGCCGCAGCTCGCCGTTCACCGTGATCTGCAGGTCGAGCGACCCTGGGTCGGGAACCTCGTCCGTGTCCACGAGCCACGGGCCGAGCACGCTGTAGGTATCCACCGATTTCCGGAAGCTGCGATCCTCGGACCCGCGGATGGTAATGTCGAGACCGATGCAGTACCCCGCCACGCACGCGAGCGCCTCGTGCCGCGGCACGTGGCTGGCCTCGCGCCCGATCACGACGGCCAGCTCCACTTCATGATCGGTGCGGCGCTCCGGCTTGCGTACGGAGACGCCCTGGCCCGGACCGACCAGGGAGCTGGTGGCCTTCAGGAACAGTCCGGCGCTCTGAATCGTGATCGTGTGCTTCGGATTGCCCGCGTGGATCTCGCTGTCGCTCTTCACCTCGTCGAGGTGCTTCTGGTAGTTCACCGGGGCCGCGATGAGCTTGCCGGGGTTCGCCACGGGACTCAACAGCGTGACCGACGGCAGCGGCCGCCTCGGAGCGCCGGGCAGCATCGCCCGCACGCGCGCGGCCACCGCGGGAAGGTTGGCGATCAGTACGTCGTGGGCCGGCAGGGGGTACCTGTACGCCGGCAGCACGTCGAGCGCCGCGGTCACGTCGGCCACGAAGGCGCCGTCTACGATGCCCAGCCGACTGTCATCGAAGCGGCACCACCGCATAGCCAGCCTCTCTATCGCCCCAAGCCACGAAGAGCACGAAGACGATCAGCCACGAAGAACCCAGCGCGGCGAAGCCGCAACCACACGCCGCGCTGGGATCAAGAACCTGTATCTGCTAGCAACCTACCGCGCCGAACACGGCATGGGATTCCACCCCGTCTCGTCCCGCTGCCTCTTGAACTGGATGGTCCGGATGAACGGGCCGGTCAGATACCGCGCGTCCTCGAGCGTGCGCGTGATGGCCAGGTACTGGTCGCCGCTGGCTTCGTTCAGGAGCGCGACGTATTCGGTCAGCACGGCACCCGCCCCGTACGGGACGCCGTTCTTCCGAAAGTAGCCCGGCCGCAGGTTCGTGGTCACCACCTTGAGGCTGCCGGAACGCGGAGCGCCGGCGCCGCGCCGCCCGCGGCCTCCTCCAGGCAGCTCCCACGTTGCCTCCGAGTAGCCCTGCCACGAGGGCTCCCCTGACGTCGCAGTCGACCCCGCGAAGTGCAGCAGACGCGTCTGCTGGCCCGTGTCGATCTCGATCTTCAGCGTGGTGTCGCTCTCCCAGGAGATGCGCAGACGGCCGGGCAGCGCCATGACGCCAGGCGCGCCGTACCCCTTGCACTGCTCGCCCGCAGCTTCGTCTCGCGCGGGATCCCAGGCGTCGGCCACCTTGCGGGCCTCGGCGTTCACCGGAAGATACAGGACGTCGCCCTTCGGCGGCGTCACCATGCGCCAGCGCCAGTCGTCGGTGACGAGCGATACCCACACTCCCGTCAGGTCGATGGGCGCCGCCGCACGCGGCGTCGGCGCCTGGCCGCGACCGGCTCCCTGACCCCGGCCACCCTGGCGCGCCTCCAGCAGGGGCGACGCGGGCGTCGCTCCTGCCACGATCAACACGACCACCGCCAGCATTCTCATCGCGCCTGACCCTGCGCCGACGCGGACGAGCGCGGAAGCGGCGGCGGCACGGAATCGATTCGCGGCCTATCGGCCGGCGGCGCGCCCGCGGCGATCCTCTCCCTGATCTCGGGGTACATCGAGGCTGCCCCCGCCGTGATCACCTCGAAGGGAATCTTGTACTCCGCGGCGAAATCCGTAATCCACGGGTTCGTGCCTGGCAGATAGTGCGGCACCTCGTCGGTCGGCCGGTCCACTTCCTGAACCACCGTGCACGGGTACGGCGGAATCTGCTGGCCGAGATTGAGCCGGTATTCCGTGCTGCGAATCAACGGCTCGGTCAGGTACACCGGATCGTAGACGATGACGATGTAGGTCAGGATGTTGCCGCGGCGGATCAGGTACTGGGTCAGCTCCACCTGATCGCTGTGCCAGATGCCGTTGCGCCGCAAGTACTCTTCCTTGAGATGGGTGACGCTGATCTTCAGCATGTCGCCCACCCACTCGCCGGTCGAGAAGCCCGCCCACGTGTGCGGCGCGAGCGGAGACGGATGCGGCCGGCCGTCCATGTACACGGGTCGGTCCACCGACCGCAGCCACTCGAGGTGCCACGCGGTGGTCTCCCGCGACACCGGATCCACTTCCTTCCAGATCTTCAACGCCGACGGCCCGCGCGAGATGTAGGCGCTGCCGTGCGGGCGGCACTGCCACTGCGGCAGCGACTGAATGGCCGCGTCCCACGCCGCGCTCCGGGCGCGGCCGGCATCGTTGAGCGGAATGCCGACCCAGTCCCCCAGCTCGGTGTTCGCGATGTTGTCTTCCTTCGGCACCACTGTCCACTCGCCACTCAAGTCCACCTGCGCGAACGCCGGCCCGGCGGCCAGCGCGACGCACAGCACGGCCCACGCCCCGATGTATCTGAGCTGCTTCATCACGTCCTCGCGGCCGCGAGTATACCCGGCGGCCAGGGATTGTTCAACACTGATATGGCACTGCGCGATGACGCGGGGGCTGAAGCCCCCGCGCGACAGGTTGTTCGGAGAAGTTGTAGCGCGGCGGCTCCAGCCGCCGCGCCGATCCAAGGTTAGAACTGGTACTTGACCGCGAACTGCATGATGCGCGGATCCTGCGCGCTGAGGATCCGCCCGAAGTTCGCGTTGTTCAGCGACGTGTTCGGGTTGTTCCACCGGAACCAGTTGAACGCGTTGAACGCCTCGACGCGCGCCTCGATGCGGTGCGTCTCCGCAAACCGGAACGACCGCGCGAGCGAGAGATCGACGACGCGGCTCCCCGGACCCTCAAAGGCATTGCGGCCCGAATTGCCGAACGTGCCGAACGCCGGCTGCGCGAACGCCGACGCCTTGAGCCACTGGTTCAGCGTGCGGCCGTACACATCGTCCGACACCTGGTTCGCCCGCTGGACGCCCGGAGCGCCGGTCAGCGCCTGGTCCAGGCCCGTCGACACGCTGAGTCGATCGCCCGACGACGCCCGGAGGATCCCCGACAGGCGCCAGGTCGAACCCAACGCCCGCGCCACGCGCCCCTCGAACTCCGGCGTCGTGTAGCTGGCGGTCAGGTTGAAGATGTGCCGCCGGTCGTTCTCGCACGGCCCCTTGTCCGCCTCGAGCCGCGCCTCGGCGTCCGCCGGCGGATTGACGATCGACACCGGCAGCATGTAGCCGCTGCCGACG
>JACQTK010000185.1 GCA_016210845.1 Acidobacteriota bacterium
AGCCTCAGGAGCTAGTGGCCGCAAGGCCATCGGGGTTCGAGTCCCCGCTTCCGCACCATTCGAAGTACGCCTTCTGGATGCAGTTGTGATAGCGTCAGCGCACCCAGATGACGATGGCGGGGCACGGCCCGGGTCGCCGGGCTGTAGTGGCAATGTGTCTGACGATCGGCTTGCTGCTCGGCGGCAGCTGCGGGGGCGGCTCTGGCGGATCGCCGTCCGGCCCGACTCCCGCCAGGTCGGTCTTTCGTGGATCCTTTTCCGGGCAGTATCTTGTAACCACAAGACAGCTGACCAACAGCTTCACCTGCGCCGACACCAGAACGGTTGAAGGCACGCTCACGCTCAGCCTGGACCGGACTTCCCCGACCGTCGCGGGCACTGCCGACCTGACGGGCACGCAGGCCACCGTGGCCACGACCTGCCCCTTGGGCCGGGTCGAGAGCTTTCCGTTCCGGAGCGAGTCGATCGAGGTCACCGGCCGCCCCGAGAACCTCGCGTTCACGCACGTGTTCACGGAAGTCGGCCAGCTCAGCACGGGCGAGCGCATCGAGCGCACCTTCACCCGTGCGTTCTCCGGAACGTTGAATGACGGCGTCATCTCCGGCGCCATTACCTTCGCGGATCGATACGAAACGGCGACGTCGCGGGGCGAAGGCGGCGTGACGATGGTTGTTACGGCTCGGTGAGCGCCGCAGAAGCCGAATCGTCGAGGTCTGGACAAATCTGCCGCGAGGCATGATGGGGCGTTCACGCACGATGACTCTGGCCCTGGCGCTGATGGTGCCGGCCGCGCTTCCCGCCCACGCCCAGACCGCCGCCCAGACCACCGTGCTCGTGCGCACGGCCACCGGACGCGGCACCTACCACTACGCCGAGGTGTACCACGAGCGGGGAAAGCTCGTCCTGCCGGACATCGGCTACATCGACTTCGACGAGCCGTCCAGCTACCGCGAGCTCTTCATCGGCGGCGGGGGCGTCGTCTTCAGCCGCGCCCGGACGACCGTCGTGGCGGAAGCCTTCCTCGACAAAGCCTTCGGATCGCGATCCGGCGGAGCGCTCTACCTGCTCCCATGGGTGATGGTGCTCTATCGTGCCGCGCCGCGGTTTGCCGGAGAGGTGGTGTATTTCCCCTACATTCCATTGAGCGATGCAGGGCGAGGCCAGCACGTGCTGGAGCGAGCGAAGCTCGAATACGACTTTCCGCGCCTGAAGATCGGCGCCGGCTACGGCGCGTACAAATTCGGCGCCGACGCGGTGCATCACAAGCCCTTTGCCACCGCGACGTTCAAGGCCGGCCGGACGGGCGCGTTCGAGCTCTGGATGCAGCGGCTGCCGGGAAATCGTCTGACGGTGCAGATTCGGTACGCGAACGTCTTCCGCTAGCACCCGGACGCGCGACACCCCCCCTCACCGAACGGCCCGCGTGGCCTCGAACGTCCGCGTCTGCTGCTGCTCCCGCCGCTCGAACCGGTCCACCACCGTCGCCGTCACCATGTCCCCGGTCACGTTCACCGTCGTCCGGCACATGTCGAGGATCCGGTCCGTCCCCAGCACGATCGCAATGCCTTCCATCGGCACCTGGACCATGCCGAGCACCATCATCAGCAGCGGGATCGACCCGCCCGGCACGCCCGCGACGCCAATCGCCGTGACGACGGACATCAGCAGCACCACGATCTGCTGCCCGAGCGAGAGCTGGACGCCGAACACTTGCGCCAGGAAGAGCACGGTGACGCCCTCGAACAGCGCCGTCCCGTTCATGTTCATCGTGGCGCCGAGCGGCACGACGAAGCCCGCGATCCGCGACGGCACGTTCAGCTCGTCCTGCGTCACCCGCAGCGTCGTCGGCAGCGTGGCGTTGCTGGAGGAAGTGGAAAATGCCGTCAGCATCACGACGCGCGCCTTGCGGAAGAAGTCCGCGGGCCGGCGCCCCGCCACGAAGTGCAGCACCAGCGTGTAGCCGACCAGCAGGAACACCGCGAGGCAGAGGATCACGGTGAGGACGTACATGATCAGGTTGATCAGCACGTCGAAGCCGAACCGCGCGGTCACGCCGAAGATGAGCGCGAACACGGCGTACGGGGCGAGCTTCATCACCAGCCCGATGATGGCCACCATCACGGCCGCCACGCTGTCGAGGACGCGGAGCAGCGGGTCGGCGCGCTCGCGGCCGACGAGCGTGAGGCCGACGCCGAGCAGGAGCGCGAAGACGATCACGGCCAGCATCTCGCCGTTGGCCGCCGCCGACACGGGATTCCGCGGCACCATGTTGACGAACGTGTTGATGCCGAGCGCGCCCTGCGCGAGCCCCATCGCGCCCTGCGCCTGGCTCCGGTAGGTCTCCATCAGCCGCGCCGTCACGGCGGGATCGAGCCCCGCGCCCGGCTGGACGACGTTGACCGCCAGGAGCCCGAGCGCGGTGGCGCCCGCCGTCAGCGCCAGGAACGTCAGCAGCGTGACCAAGCCGATGCGCCCGATGTGCGCGACGCTCCCGAGGCCCGCCACCCCCAGCGCCACGGTCGACACGATCAGCGGGATGACGACCATGATGAGGCCGTTCAGCCAGACGCGGCCGAACGGTTCCGCCACGTTGGTGAGGAAGGCGAGCAGCCAGATGTCGTCGGCGGCGAAGAAATTGACGATGACGCCCGCGACGGCGCCCGCCAGCAGGCCTGCCAGGATGCGCGTGTGCAGCCGCATGATGCGGCGACGGTACCTCTGCGCCGCGCGCACGTCAATTGTCTACTGCGCTCGTGTCGACTGCGCTCGCAGCGTCGCTGTGGTCACACCCGTGGCGCGGACCTTGTCAGGTCCGCGTGGGGCGAGCCTGGCCAGGCTCGCCCCACGGCATCGGCTCAGCGCTGGCGACGCCGCAGGCGTGCCAGCAGCTCCTCGAGGTCCGCAGGAATCGGTGCCTCGAACCGCAGCGGCCGCCCATCCACCGGATGGCTGAACGCCAGGCGGTGCGCATGGAGCGCCTGGCGGCAGAAGGCGATGGGCTCCCTGGCGCCAGACCCGTAGCGCCGCTCACCGACGAGCGGATGGCCGCGAAGCTGCGCCTGAATGCGGATCTGGTTGCGTTTGCCCGTCTCCAGCCGGACCTCGACCAGCGACGCGCCTGGGAACGACTCGAGCACGCGGTAGTGGCTGACGGCGTCCTTCCCACGTGGATCGCTCTGGCGCGTCCTCCGCTGAATGAGCGCCTTGGCGTCCCACACGAGCCGATCGCGCCACGTGCCCTGCGGAGGATCGGGATGTCCGCGGACGATGGCCAGGTATACACGGTCCGGTTCGCGCCGCTCGAACTGCTCCTTCAAACCCTGCTGCGCGAATGCGGTCTTGGCGAAGATCACCAGACCCGACGTGTCGCGGTCGATCCGGTGCACCACCAGCGGACGCCGCTTGCCGCGGGGCCGCAGATGATCCTCGAGCAGGTCGTACGCCGACGCCGCGCCGCGGCGCCGCTCGAGCGGGACGGAGAGCAGTCCCGCGGGCTTGTTCAGCACCAGCAGCGTCTCGTCCTCGTAGAGAATGTCGAGACCCCGGCTCCGCCGCCGGCGCTTGCGCACGTTTGGACCGCTATGCGGCCCCGTACCAGAACGTTGTGCTCGTTTGTGTGACCGCATAGCGGTCCTCATAGGTGAGATCTTAAGGACCGGTCTCTGCCGTGCAGGGCCGTGGCGCTCGGGGATCGACAAGGGACAACGACAGCCTTCATGCTGGGGTTGCGACACTCACCAGCAAAGGAGGCTGCGTTGTCTACCTTGTCTTGC
>JACQTK010000189.1 GCA_016210845.1 Acidobacteriota bacterium
CCCCACCCGCCCTGCTAGGTCTGCGGGAACGACACGATGCCGGTGACCGCCGTCCGGTACGCCGATGCTTCCACCGCCTCGGTGGCCCGCTCGAGCGGCACGTTGACGCCGACGAGCGACTTGCCGTCGAACTGGCCCGTCTCGAACATCCGCACCCACTGCGGCAGGTCGCGCATCATCTGCACGCCCGCGAGGTTCCCGCCCATGTGGTTCTTGGTGCCGTTGGACCAGCCGCCCGCGGGGAACGTGACCGTGGAGTTCATCGGGTAGCCGACGCCGCACGTGCGCATGAACCCGCCAGGCGGGCAGAGCGTGAATACGTTCTGCAGCACCTCGAGACCGTGCGGCTCACGCGCGTAGCGCTCCGCCTTCGGGACGAAGCGCTCGCCGCCGACGGCTTCGATGATGTAGTCCGGACCGGTCACTGCCGGGTTGCGCCCACCACCGAACGGGTTGGTGCCGACCCAGACGGTCATCTCCCTGAGGCGCGCGATCAGCGCGGCGCCGTCGGCGAAGTCGCTCGGATCCAGCACGGCCGTGGCCCCCACTTTGGTCGCGAGCTCACGGCGATACCTGATCGGTTCGACGACGATGATCTGAGACGCCCCCCTGATGCGTGCGCCCTGGACCGCGGACAACCCGATTGGCCCCGCGCCGAACACCACCACGGTCGAGCCCGACTCGATCGGCGCGCGCACCATCGTCATCCCGAGACCGCACATGCTGACGCACGTGAGGTTCGACAGCTCCGCGGCGTCGTGCTTGCTGTAGATCGGCACGACCATCTCTTCCCACGCCACGATCAGCTCGGCAAAGCCGCCGAGGTTCCCGTTGACCGGCGTGCCGTCGGCCATCGTGCCCACGATCACGGGCGGACGATTGAAGCCTGCCTGGCAGTTGGCGGCCTTGCCGCGCACGCACTGGAAGCACTGGCCGCACTGCCCGGTGACGACCACGAGGATGCGATCGCCCCGCTGGACGCGCTTGACCATCGGCCCAGCCTCGATCACGGTGCCGACCGCGCCATGGCCGAAGACGGCCGCGTTCATCGCCGGTGTTTGAGTGTTGAGGGCGCCCACCATCGTGTAGCAGGCCTGCGCCGCCTCCACCCGCGCCACGACCTGCCGTGGCTCGATTGGGTTGAGCGTGAGCTGCTGCACGTCGAGGCTGTTGCGGTGGCGGACGAGGGCGCGGAACCGCTGCCCCGCCGTCTCCGGCCGCCACTGTGTGAAGATCGCGGGGGCCTGGCCTGCGGCCGCCTGCGCGGGCGCCTGAGCGAGGGCGGGCGCGCCGAGCAACGTCGCACCGCCGCCGATGACCGCCGCCGTGCCCTGCTTCAGAAGATCCCTGCGTGAGAACGACGCGATGCCGGGCTCGTCGTCGATGTGAGCCGAATACGGATAGTCGTCAAGAGCCATGAGTCCCCCTCTCCAACGGCTGGGCTGTCGTGGCGGGGAGTATCGGTCCGGGCTGATGCCGTGTCAAGGGCTAACCCGTCCTGGTTGGAACTAGTTAAAGTGGATTAGGGGCCGAGGGCGGAGTCATGATCGAAGCGTGACGACCGTTGGATAAGGCACTGAAAAACCGCTGAAAGGGCGTGCTAGAATCCGCGAATCCGGCCGGTATTCGATGAACCTCGATGACCCACGAATTCGAAGCTCCGCCGCCAGGGCCGCCGGTCGAATACGTCTTCGGGCCGTTCCGGCTCGATGTCGCCTCGCTGCAGTTGTGGAGAGGTGACGAGATCGTCGCGCTGACACCCAAAGCGTTCGACACCCTGGTCGTTCTCATCCGCAACCGGCATCGCCTCGTCCGCAAAGACGAGCTGATGACCGCCGTGTGGGCGAATTCGTTCGTCTCGGAAGACAGCCTCACCCAGAACATCACGGCGCTGCGGCGGGCGCTCGGCGACGACCACCACCAGCCGGGCTACATCACGACGATTCCACGCCGCGGTTACCGGTTCATCGCACCCGTCACTGAGCGTCCCGAGAGCGGCGAACGCGCTGTCGCGGCGGCGGCCGCACCCGCGGCCCCCGCAGCCGAGAGCCCGTCTCCGCTCGGGACCGGCGAGGCCGCGTCACCCGCCCCGGTCGCGGTTCGGGGCACGACTCGGTGGCGCTGGACCGGGGTTGCCGCCGCAACGGTCGCTGCCGTGCTGCTTCTGCTCTTCAACGTGGTCGATTTCCCGCGCGCGGCCCCATCCGTGGGCTCGCTTCGTTTCACGATCGGCGCACCGCCGGGAACACGGCTGGCGTCGGGCGGGGCGCTCTCTCCCGACAGCCGGTATCTGGCGTTCGTCGCCGAGGACGATCCGTCGGGCGTGACCCGCCTATGGGTGCGGGATCTCAAAGACGGACAATCGCAGCCGATCGATGGGTCGGAGGGTGCGGTCAAGCCGTTCTGGTCGCCCGACAGCCAGTTCATCGGATTCTTCGCGAAGGGAAGTGTGAAGCGCGTGCCGCTGAACGGCGGACCCGTGCAGACGCTCGCCTCGACCGTCGGACTGACGGTGGCCGGCGGCACCTGGGGATCGGGCGACCTCATTCTGTTTTCCAGCTACCGGTCCGCGGTAAGCGCCGTGCCGGCGGCCGGGGGAGACGCCACGCCGGTGACCGAGCTCGACGCGTCGGCGCGCGAAACCGCCCATCGCTGGCCCCATTTCCTCCCCGATGGCCGGCACTTCCTGTTCTCGATCTATGCAGAGGACCAGGAACGACAGGGCACTTACGTCGGAGAAATCGGCCGCAGCGAGCGCACGCGGCTCATTCCTGATATCGGCGGGGTCTACGCGCCACCCGGCTACCTGCTCTTCGTGCGCGATCGCGTGCTGATCGCGCAGCCGTTCGACGCGTCATCCATGCGCGTGTCCGGCAGCCCGACGCCGATCGCCGGCGATGTCTTTCCGCCGACCGCGACGGGCGGCGCCATGGTTTCCGCCTCGGCCGGCGACCTGCTGACCTTCGGCGGCCGCGATGCGGAGACGCGCCTGGTGTGGTTCGACCGGGCCGGCAAGCCACTCGATACCATCAGGGCGCCGACCACGCTTCACAATCCGACGCTCTCACCCGACGGACGCTACCTGCTTGCGGGGAGCGGCATCGATGTGTGGCTGGTCGATCTCGAGCGCGACGCGCACACGCGCATCGTGCCCGGCAACACGCCTCTGCTCTCTCCGAACGCCGAGCAGATCGCCTTCACGTCCGGGCGCATCGATGGCGTCGCGGACATCTACATCCGCTCCACGTTCGGCCGCTCCGACGACCAGCTCCTTCTCCGGTCGAAGGAGCACAAGATTGTGAACGACTGGTCACGCGACGGCCGGTACCTCGTCTATGCGAGCACGAGCACGCGCACGAAGATGGATCTGTGGGTCGTGCCGACATTCGGTGAGCGCGCGCCGATGCCGCTGCTCGCGACTCCTTTCAACGAGTTCCAGGGCCAGGTCTCCCCGGACGGGCGCTGGATCGCCTATGCGTCGGACGAATCGGGCATCTGGGAAGTGTACGTGCAGTCATTTCCAGTGCCGGGCGCAAAGCGCGCGGTCTCCAGTGGAGGAGCGTCCGAGCCGCAGTGGCGTCCCGACGGACGCGAGCTGTTCTACTTGACCGCCGACGGCATGCTGATGTCGGTAGATGTGCGCCCGGGCGAGGCGCTTCAGCTCACGAGGCCCCGCCCGCTGTTCCAGACACCCGTTCCGACCTCGGGGGAGATGAATACGCGCCGCAACCACTACGCCGTCTCCCCCGACGGCCAGCGCCTCCTCATCGACGCCGCCAGCGACATCGATTCGTCGATCACGGTGCAGGTGAACTGGCGGGCCGGCATACGGCCATAGAGCGTCAATCAATCGCCGGTTCACGCGCCCCCGCGCGCTGCCCGCCGAGATCCGCCCCGCGAATGGCCAGCGTCTCATCCGAGAAGAACGAGCGGACGCCGCTGCGCGGGTACGCCGCTGGCGTCGCAAACACGCGATACGCCAGCCGATCCGCCTCGAGCTCGACCCGGTAGCCGCGCGGCGGCCGGCTCCGCACGTCGTGGACGAGCAGGCCGGCAGCCGCGAGCTCGTCGAGCGCTGCGTAGCGGCCGGCTCGAATCCGCGAGGCGACCTGCGCGGTGTTGATGACGCGGATGGCGTCGATGGCCGCCTGCTCGTTCTGACGCCTGAGCTGCCGCATCAGCTGGTCGACCGTGATCTGCGACCCTTCCTCCGCGATGACCCCGGCCCACACCCAGCCGGCCTCCCTCCGCTCCACCACGAGCCTGTACGGGTTCCCTAGCAGCATCGTCGCGAGCTCGCCCGCCACGGGCCTCGCGCCCCCGATCGACAGCACGTCGGGTGCGGTCACGTTCAACGCAAGATCGGCCGCGAGCCTGGCGCGGATGAGCGCCAGGATCTCCTCACGCGAGCGGTCTTCCGCCGCGCGCGACCACAGCGACAGCAGAGCGCCGCACGCCGCGGCCGCCACGACCCAGCCGAGGCGACGAAGCATCTACGTGGCGAGGGCGACTTCCGAGTACCAGCCCGCTGTCCGAAGCTCAGTGCCGAACGCCTTCGACAGCTCCGTCATCGCAGCATTGATCTTGCGGCTGTCCGCGTCGGCGGGCAGGAAGGGAAACCCGTCCTTCTGCACGTCCATGTAGACCGGGAGAATCTGCAGCCGGGTCACGCGACCGCCGCGGACGAACATCCGCGCGACGGCCGCCCACCGGTGCTCCTCGAGGTACCAGTTGTTCTCGACGCTGCGTACCATGCCCGGATTGAAGCGGAACTCGGGCAGCGCCTTGCCGTCCTTCGTGATCTCCATGTAGAAGTGCCCGAGGCTGTACAGGATCGGCTTGCCCCGGTACATCTCGACGCCGTTGAGCACGTGCGGGCCGTGACCCATGATCACGTCCGCGCCGGCGTCAATCGCCGCCTTCGCGATCAGGCGGCGCCCTTCGGCAACGCGGTTGCGCGGGTCGTTGAGGTCCGCGGGCAGGATGCGGCGGCTGTTCGGATCCGACTGACGCGGACCCTGCCCGAGCCCCACGCCGCCCCAGTGGAAGTGGAACGAGACCAACAGCAGATCGACCTGTGCCCTGGCGCGCTTGACCGCCTGCTCCAGCATCGCCATGTCGGCGGCCACCGGCAGCAGCAGCGTGCTCGTGCTGCCGTCGGAGCCGGGAATCGTGACCTGCGCGCCGCTGATCACCGCGACGCCGACCTTGTTGACTCCCGCTCTCGCATAATCGAGATAGCCGCCCGGCTGCAGCTGGTTGCACCAGAACGACAGCAGCCCCACGCGGACACCCTTGACGGCCGTCACACCCGCCGCGCTCGCCTCATCGAGGTTCCTTCCGGCTCCCGCGATCGTGAAACCGCGCTTTCGAGACTCATCCAGGCCTTGAACGAGCGCTTCAGGGCCAAGGTCCATGTAATGGTTGTTGGCTGCGGCCAGCATGGTGAATCCCGACGCCTTCAAGTCGTCCAAGATCTCCGGCCACGCCATCTGCGACGTCTTCTGGTACATGAACCCGACGGAGGCAACGGGCTGCTCGCAGTTGCCGAACGACACGTCCGACTCTCGGAGGATCCGGTACATCTGCTGGACGTCGGCCGCCTGGCGCCCGGCTGCCGGCGAGCTGATGATCATGTCGCCGACGGCGCTGACCACGATCTCTTCGGTTCCGGGCCGCGGCAGCGCGCCGATCCGTGCGGCCCAGTCAACGGGCGCCTGCGCCTGCAGCGCCGGAATCCACCCATCCCCGCGGAACGCGGCAGCCGCGCCGGCCGCGCCGATCCCCTTCAGAAGTTGGCGGCGATTCATGATTTCCTCACAGTTCTCCGAGGTGCGACGCGACGCGTCGCGTCAGTTCGCCCGATGCGGCGACACGAAACGCTTCGCGCCTTGAGGTACCGCGATCTCCGGCCTCAGATACCAACTCTCCTGATAGCGCCACCCCTCCGCCGTTCTCACCAGAAGATCGAAATATACACCGCCGGGCGCAAGAGTGACCCGTCCGTCAGGCGTGACGGCACCTGTCAAGCGATAGGCTTTCCCCACCACGCCTTCTTCCGTCGGCTCGAGCAGGATGCTCGTCAGGATGTGCGCGATCGACAGCGGATTCTTGGGCGCGGGGGCCGGATTCAGCGTCACGAAGCCGCCGGCCAACCGCAGCCCGCCGTACGCGAACAGTGCGTTGATGTCGCGCCCCTTCAGGTATTCGAGCGGGTTGATCGCGTTCACGTGGACGCCGTCAGGCGTGAACAGATTCGCCCACGCGTAGCCCTTGTCCGCGCCGCTGTCGAACGTGTAACCGTACTTCGCGTACAGCTGATAGATCTCTGTGTAGTCGTCGGCCGTGAGGCTCGGCACCGAAGGCGGCGGGGGTATCGGCCCTTCGGGTTCGCGCCATGGCGGAAGCACGGTGGGGACGGCGGGTGAGGCGCCGGGCCGTACGAGCGTCCTCCGGCGAATCCGCCAGCCCTCACGCGTTCTGACCAGCTCGTCCCAGTATTGTCCGCCGTCGGTCAGGTCGTCGCGGGCCGCTGCCGTGGTCGTGGCACCAACCTGCCCTCGCGTCGCCATGAGCACGTAGCCGCGCCCCCGCGCGCTGCCCTGCCCCGGCTCAACGACGTCGTTGGCAATGTAGTGCTTGACGTTCGTCGGTCCCTTGCGCCGGTCGGGGTCGCGCCGCGCGTATTCGGCAAGGGCGGCGCGTCCTTCGTGCACCGCGCCTGCTGCATCCACGTAGACGCCGTCCGCCGTGAACACACCCGCAAACAGGGTGCCCTGGTCGGCGGCGCTGTCGAGTCCGTGCACGAAGCGGGCGTTGAGCTGACGGATCTCGAAGTAGTCGAGTGCCGTAAGCGCTTCCGTCGGTTCGTCCGCGACACGCGCCTGGGGTGCGGCAGCGCCGAACGCGATCCGCTGCAGCCGCGCGGAATCGGCATCGAGATCCTCCGGCCCTGAGCGAAACCCATTCGCCTTCAACAGGTATGCGACTATGTCGATGTACTCGCGTGCCGTGAGCGAAGCGGGCGCCGTCGCCGGCATCGTGCGGCTGACCTTCAGGAACAAGTCGTCCAGCGTCCTGCCATCCCAGCGTCGCAGGAAGTCGTCCTCGGCCAGCGCAGGTATCTCTTCGGCCAAGTCGCCGCGCAGGTCCACGGCGTGACACCGCTCACAGGCGCGGAGATACCCGCTTTCACCCCGGCGGGCCTGAGCCTCGCTGTAGACGCCGGATTGCAGGGTCGTCGTGTGGCCAGCCGCCGACATCTGCCCGGCAGGCAGAATGGCCGCCACAGCGCTGGCGGCGATCCAGCGCGGACGTCGTCTCATGGCGAATCAGCCGCCGCAGGCGGGCGAGATCACCTGCAGCGCGAGCACGTCGATGCGCTCGTCGTTCGGCGTCCGATTGATCAGACCGCGTATCTCGATACGGCTCCCCAGCTGCGCTTCGGGTTTGAGATGGCGAACACCAATGAGCCGGAACGTGTTCGGCCCCAGGACTCGCGACGCTGCGTCGGACAAGCTCGATGCGCTCGAGGTCTCCTCGCGTGTCACGAGAGGCGCCGTGCCTCGCGTCACGATCCAGCTGTCGTTCGGCCCCTGCACGAGGCACCCGACCACCTGGACCAGCGAGAAATCTGGGGCGTCCGACGTCGTCCCGTCCTTCCTGACAATGCGGAACGCGTCGAGGCCGACCGGGTTCAGCTCTGCACTCCCGGCGGGGAACGCGTTCTCGCGAAGGATGTACGAGAGCACGTCTGTGTAGTCGTTGTCCCGCAGCGATGCCGGAGAATCCAGCGGCATGGTGCGGGAGATCTTGCTGTACAGGCTGCTGAGTGGTGCCCGCTCCCAGTTCAGCCAGAAGTTGGTGTCCTTGAGCGCAGGCCCTCCGGCGTTCCCCTGCCGGCCGCCCAGCAGGTTGAGGCCATGGCAGCGCGTGCAGTACGCCTCGTAGATCGTCTGGCCGCGCTCGGCCTGCTCGGCCGCATAGACGCCCTGCCAGATCTTCAGGTCTTCGCCCTGCGCGCGCACTGTCGGCGTCAGCACGCTGCCGGCCAGTGTCGTCACGAAGAGCGCTAGGCAGAACGCGACCCGACGCATGCTTCCTCCTCGTGCTAGCGCGCGATGCCCGACACGGTGACACCGGCCGCCTGACGATACAGCTCCGCCGCCTCGTGGTTCTTCGTAAAGATGGCCATGTCGAGCGGTGTGCGTCCCGCCTTGTCCCGAACATCGAGCCGCGCGCCGCGCGAGATCAGGAACCGGATCAGGTTGTCCGACTCGACCGTGTTCGGCCCTTCCTCCTGTCCGCCACGTCCGCGCATGGCCGCCGCGTGGAGTACCGTCTGCCCCAAATCGTTGTACGAGTGGATATCGAGGCCCTGGTCCAGCAGGATCTTCAGTGCCTCGATGGCATCCGGCTCCGGCCCGATGCTGCCCAGCCGGCGCCAGTTCAGGCCGGCGGCGATGTGCAGGGCGTTGGAATGGACGGCGTTGCGGATGAACGGATCCGCACCCGCCTCGAGGAGGATACGCATCAGCGTCACGTCCGCCGTCGAAGCCGCCTTGAGCAGAGGGGTGGCCCCGGCGATCAGATTCGGGTTCCCGGCGGTGTCGTACTTCGCCGCCTTGACGCGATCTGTCAGGCGTGCATTGAGGTTCGCGCCTCTGGAGAGCAGGAACTTCACCAAGTCGACCGGATCCATCCGGCCGCTTGGCTTCGGATTCGGCCGGTTGAACGAGTACTCGAAGGTGTTCTGGTCGACCGCCGCGTAGAGCGGGGTACGGCCGCTGGCATCCGCCTCGTCCACGCCCGCCCCCTTGTCCACCAAGAGCGCGGCCAGGTCGTAGTGGCCGTTCAGGATTGCGAAGATCAGCGCTGTGAAGCCGTCCGGGTCCTTCTGGTCGAGGTCGACACCGTGCTCCGCCAGTGCGACCACGGCGTCGACCGCGTTCTGCCGGGCAGCAAACAACAGCGGCGTCAGACCACCCTTGGGGAACGTCGAGTGGATGCCCTGCTGGCCGACATCGGGCGCGGTCTTCCGCAACGGCGGCATCCCGTCGAGCACCTTGGACCGAGCGTTCAGGTCCGCGCCCGCTTCCACGAGCACCCTGACGACGTCGGCGTGGTTCTCCGCCGCCGCCCACATCAGCGCCGTCTGTCCCTGCCAGCCTTCGGCCGCATCGACGGCAGCCCCGCGCGCAAGCAGCGCCCTGACGACCTCGGCGCTGCCGGCGCGAGCCGCCGTCATCAGCACCGTCTCGCCCTCAGGGAGCGTCGCGTTCGCGTCGGCTCCCGCCCTGAGGAGCGTTTCCGCGATCGGGCCGCTGCCGGTCATCGCGGCCAGCGACAGCGGGGTGATGCCGTACCGATTAGCGGCACCGACCTTGGCGCCAGCCGCGAGCAGCAGATCGACCATCTGCCGGTCGTCGTTGCGAACGGCCCAGTGGAGCGCCGTCGTGCCGTCGGGTTCCGGGACGTTGACGTCGACACGCTGGCTGACCAGGGCGCGTACGGTCTGCTGGTTGCCCATCTTCACGGCGTCGATGAGCGGTGACGCCGCATCGGCGACGCCGACCACGGCAAGCGCTGCCAGCGCGGCCAGACCGGCCGCGAAGCGTCCGATACGCATCGTCGTCTCCTTCGCCAATCAGAGATCCACCACACCGTTGCTGTCGCCGAACTTCTCGAGCGGCACATCGAGCTTCTGCGCGAAGGCGACGTGCAGGTTGGCGATCGGCGTCAGCTTCGGGTACGCGAGATGGCGGTTGCCCTTCACCCTCCCCCCGGCGCCGCCGACCACGACGATGGGGAGCGCCTGATGCGAGTGGGCGTTGGAGTCGGCCATGCCGCTGCCGTACATGATCAGCGAGTGATCGAGGAGGGACCCGTCGCCGTCGGGCGTGTTCTTCAGCTTGTCGAGAAACTGCCCGAACAGGCCGTAGTGATAGGTCTGGAGGCGCTGGTTCGCGGCGAGCAGCAGCGGCTCGTTGCGGTGATGCGACATCGCGTGGTGTGGATCGAGGCAGTTGATGTGCGGGTAGGTCCGCTGACTGAGCTCGCGCGCCATCATGAACGAGAACACACGCGTCACATCGGCCTGGAACGCGACGTGGAGCAGGTCGAACATCAGCCCGGCGTGCTCCTCGAAATCGGCCGGCACGCCGACCGGCGCGTCGAGGGTGACCTGCGCGTCGGAGTTCTGCTCGGCGCGCTCGAGCCGGCGCTCGATCTCGCGGATGTTCTCGAGATAGGCATCGAGCTTGGCGCGATCGCGGCTGCCGAGGCCGCTCTGCAGCCGCGTGGCCTCCGGAATGATCGAGTCGAGGATGCTCCGGCCCAGCTGCATCCGCGCGACGCGCTCCTCCGGCGTGCCGGTGCCGCCGAACATGCGCTCGAACACGATCCGCGGGTTGATCTCCATCGGCAGCGGCTGCGTCGCGGACGCCCAAGTGATGGTATTCAGGTACGCACAGGCCCACCCGTTGTCGCAGGCGCCGACGAAGCCAGTGAAATCCTCGGTGGCGACTTCGAGCGACGGGAAGGTCGTCGTCTGGCCTACCTGCCTGGCGATGACCTGGTCGATCGTGATGCCGAGCTCGATGTCGGCCGTCTCGGTCTTCTTGCCGGGCAGGCCGCTCAGGAAGCAGTTCGGTCCGGGCGCGTGGCCGCCGTCGGCGGTCGTGTTGCCCGTGCCGCTGACCACGACGACGTGGTCACGGAATCGCTCGATTGGTTTGAGGATCGGGCTGAACTCGAAGTCCGCGCCGGCAGTGGTGGGCGTCCACTGGTCCATCACCGCGCCCTGCGGCACCATGATGGCTCCGAAGCGGCGGACCGGGCGCGCCGGTGTCTGGGCGAGCATGGTCGACGCCGGCACCATCGCGTCGAGCAGCGGCAGCGCCACCACGGCACCCATGCCGCGCAGGAAGGTCCGACGAGGCAGCGACATCTTGGTGATGAACATAGCGGCAATCTCCTTCGTCTCGCTCACACGGTTAAGGATTGCTCTCACCCGCCCCCGTCACCCGCATCGTGAACGGCGTGCTCTTCACGATGCCGACGACGAGCGACGAAAACCGGAAGTCACCCGGCGACGCGTCGCGGACGATCCCGCGCACGGTCGGCATGTCGTAGTGCTCCAGCGAACGGCCAAGCGCGTAGGTCAGCAGCTTCTCGGTGAAGGTGCCAACGAAGATGTCGGGACGCCGCAGCAGCGCCTGCCGCAGCCCGACGGCGCCGTCCACGTTCGTGCCGTCGGCGAGCTGCACCTTCGCGTCCACATCGGCGTTCGCGTCCTTCACCCGCCAGGCGCCTACCGCATCGAAGTTCTCCAGCGCGAGCCCGAGCGGGTCCATGAGTCGGTGACAGCTGGCGCACGCGGGATTCGCGCGGTGCTGCTCCATCTGCTCACGCATGCTGAGCGGCTTCGGCCGATCCTTGTTCTCGGTGAGCGGCGGCACGTTGGGCGGCGGCGGAGGAGGCGGCGAGCCGATCAGGTTCTCGAGGATCCACTTGCCCCGGCGCACCGGCGACGTCCGATTGGCGTTGGAGGTCACCGACAGGATGCTGCCGTGGCCGAGGAGGCCGCGGCGCGCCTCGTCCCGCACCGGCACGCGGCGGAAATGGCTGCCGTAGACCCTCGGGATCCCGTAGTGCCGCGCAAGGCGCTCGTTGACGAACGTGTAGTCCGCCGTCATCAGATCGATCACGCTGCGATCTTCCCGGATGATGCTGTCGAAGAGCAGCTCGGTCTCGCGCTTGAACGCCTGCCGCAGGTCGTCGTCGAAGTCAGGGAACTCGTCGGCGATCGGCGCCACAGTTCGCAGGTTCCGCAGGTAGAGCCACTGCCCCGCGAAGTTGGCCACGAGCGCGTCGGCGCGCGGATCGACGAGCATCCGGCGCACCTGCCGATCGAGGGCTCCAGCGGTGCGCAGCCCGCCGCGCGACGCCGTCTGAAGCAGCTCCTCGTCCGGCAGGCTGCTCCAGAGGAAGAACGACAGCCGTGAGGCCAGCTCCAGGTCGCTGACGCGCGTCACCGTTCCGGGCCTGGCGTTCGGCGCGCCCTTTTCGACGCGGAAGATGAACTCGGGGCTGGTCAGGATGCGGACGACCGCGCGCTCGATGCCGGTGTCGAAATCGGCGGCGCGGCGGCCGGCCTCGTAGAACGACAGCAGCACGCCGAGGTCCGCGTCGTTCACGGGCCGCCGGTACGCGCGCTGCGCGAGCGCCGACACGATCTTCCGCGCACAGGGGGCTTCGTCGGCGGGCGTGGCTGGCCGGCACGAAAAGATCCGCGCGCGGCTCGGCGTCTCGCCCGGTCCCGCCGGGTTGTACGGACCGATGATGCTGACCGCGTCCACCCGGGGCACGCCGTGCGTATCCACGGCGTCGAAGGGCGACAGCAGCGGCCGCAGCTTCTGCGGGTCCTGGGCCGCCGTCTTCGCCGCGAACGTGACCCCGATGTTCCGAGGCCCGGCCTTGACAGGCACACGAACGAGCAAGGTCGCGTCGAACTCAGCGGTCGTCTTGGTGTTGAGACGATCGTCGAACGAGATCGCAAACTGCTCCGGCGTGCCCACGGTGACCTCGTGCACCCGGTCGCCGTCCACGAGGAACTCGAGCTGGTGCGGCGCTTCGAGACCGCGGATGCGGCCTGCGTTGTTCCGCCAGAGCGTAGCCTTGATCACGTACTCGCCGTCGGCCGGGAACGTGTGCGGAATCAGCAGCCCGCCGCGCGTCCCGAACGGGAGCCCCTCGACGTGGAGTGTCTGGTTCAGATCGCCGGGCGCGCGATAGATCGACTCGACCGGGCCGTCACGGTACGTCCCAACCGCGAACGGGGCGATCCTCATTGCGGCTGACAGGTGCCTCTCCAGCAACACCGGCGACACGCCAAGCGCATCGGCGATGTTGTCGAAGCCGGAGATGGAATCGTCCGGCGGCAGCAGCGCGGCGACGTCCACGTCGAGGGCGAGCAGATCCCGGATGGCGTTGGCGTACTCGGCGCGGTTCAGACGATGGATGGTCGAAGGTCCGGGATTGGGTGAGGCGGCCGCCGCCCGGTCGAGCTCGCCGGCCAGCGAGGCCACGAAGCTCCGGGCCGTCGCATCGTCGGGCCGCGGCATGCCCGCGGGCGGCATCATGCCGGTGTTCAGCTTCCGGATGACCTTCTCCCACGTCCCGCTGTCCCGGGCCACGCTCGTCAGGTCCAGCGTGTCGAGCGTCAGACCGGCCGTCTTGAGCCGCTCGTTATGACACGTGACGCAATACCGGTCGAGAACCGGCCGGAACGCCTGAGGCAAAGATCCGGCGATCACCGCTTGCCGGCCACCGGCGGCTGTCCCTCCCGCAGGACGGTCCTGAGTCGGGCCCGCGACGCCCGCGGCACGCAGCGTCGCGCAGGCGACCCACACGGCCGCCGCGAAAAGCCCGAAATAGAGGCGCCTACTGGTCACAAATGCTCCCGAGCACGTGAACGGCCCGGGGAGAATAACCTCAGGACCGCCCGGAGTCCTGACAACCCCGTGATTCCGGGGTGATTTTTCCCTGACAATTCCCCGTATCTGCCTCCGGTCCCCTCGGCCTAGTCCTAGGCGGTTGTGGGAGACGGCGGCCCCGACGTCGGCCCGTTGGGCGTGACGATGCCGGTGATGGCGGTGCGGTAGCCGCACGCCTCGAACGCGTCCTTCCACCGATCGAGCGACGAGACCGTGCCGACCACCGCGGCGCCGTTGAGCTCCTTCGCCTCCATCATGCGAATCCAGCGCGGGATGTCGCGCAGTGTGTTGATGGCAGCCATGTTGCCGCCTGTCTGGTGCTTGGAGCCGTTCGCCCAATCGCCAGCCCAGAAGGTCACTTTCATATCCGGCGTGTACCCCCAGCCGCAGGTTCGCATCATGCCGCCGGCCGGGCAGAGGGCGAACACGTTCTGCAGCACCTCGATCCCGTGGGGCTCGCGGGCGTAGCGTTCGACCCTCGGCGGGAATTTCTCGCCGCCCACCGCCTCGATGATGAAGTCTGGACCACGTCTCGCGGCGGACCGTCCGCCCGCGAACGGGCGTTCAGACTCGTAGCCGACCATGCCCTTGATGTGCGCGACCAGCGCGGCGCCGTCCTCGAAATCGTTGGGATTCAGCGCATACGTGGCGCCGTTCTTCAACGCCAGTTCCCGGCGATAGCGGATCGGCTCCACGACGATGATTTGGCTCGCGCCCATGAGGCGCGCGCCCATCACTGACGACAGGCCAATAGGTCCGGCGCCGAATACGGCGACGCTCGACCCCCACTCAATCGGGGAACGCACCATCGCCATGCCAAGCCCGCACGCCATCGGGCAGGTGAGACTCGCGAGCTCGACGGCAGGCACGCTGGCGAACACCGGCAACATCGACTCTTCCCATGCAACGACGTACTCTGCGCAACCGGCCAGATTGCCCCCGACCGGTGAACCGTCGGACAGCGTGCCCACCACGATGGGCTTCCGGCCTACATTGGACTGGCAGGCATTGGACCGGCCATGGAGGCATTGGTAACACTGGCCGCACGTCCCGCCGAGGCAGACCATGGCATAGTCGCCCTTCTTGACGCGCTTGACCATCGGGCCCACTTCCTCGACGATGCCGACCGCCCCGTGACCGAGCGCGTAGGGCATATCCGTCAACGCCGTGCCGGCCTTCACTGTCTGCAAATTGTCCGGATCCAGATCGCCGACGATGGTGTAGCAGCCCTGCGCGGCCTGCACCTTGACCACCACCTGATGCGGGTCGATCGGGTTCATCCTGACGTCCACGACGCTGGCCGGGCTCGTGGTACGGGGGTCGCGCACCAGCGCTCGAAATGTCATCCCCGCCGTCTCGGGACGCCACCCGGTCAGCAGGGCGGGCGCCTGCCCCTGTGCCAACGCCGATCCGCCACCGAGCACCGCCGCGGCACTCCCGCCAATCAGCGCTCCGGCCCCGGTCTTCAACATGGTCCGGCGCGAGAACGACTCCACACCCAGTTCGGACTCGGGCAGATCGCGACGCTCCAGCTCCGAATCAGGCAAGTAGGGGTTCATGGCTCTCTCCCTCCTCCGCTTCCATTCAGGACGCCTGGTGCCACGTCCAGTGTGTAGTCGTCGGGGTGGCGCACGATGCGTCCGTGGCGCAGTGGCTCACACGATGCCTTCCCGTGTCGCGCCAAAGGGGCGCTTTTCAGGACGCACATACGTGTCCTTGAGCTTCTTCCGATATTCCGGATACATGGTCTCCGCGCCTCCCTTCACCGCTTCCACCGGAATGCCCCAGAGCTTGGTCATCTCATCGACGTTCGGATTCTGTCCGGGGAGGTAGTGGGGCACTTTTCCGGAGGGGACTCCCTCGAACGCGATGGTACAAGGCACAGCCGCTCGATTGGTCTGATTGGGAGTCAAGGTCCATTCCTTTGACACGTAGAGTGGTTCGGTCAAATAGACCGGATCGTCAACGCGACCCGTCAGGGTCAAGATATCGCCGTGACGGGAAAAGCGCAGCGTCAACGTGGA
>JACQTK010000177.1 GCA_016210845.1 Acidobacteriota bacterium
AAAGGGAGGTCCTCGAGCTGCTCGCCCAAGGCCTCCCCAACAAGGCGATTGCGGCCAGGCTGCAGATCAGCGATCAGACCGTCAAGTTCCACGTCGCGTCGATCGCGGGCAAGCTCGGCGCCGTCAACCGGACCGACGTCGTACGGCGGGCGGTGCGCCGAGGGCTGATCGCGATGTAGCTGGGGGCAAGGCAACGAGCAGGATGACCAGGGATGTCTTTATCAGTGTTCCTGACGCGTAGAGGCGAACTCTCAGATCCGCCTGGACGGCTCGTGCGAGTAAGATATCGCGGTTCCCAAAGGAGAGACTGTCATGGGCGAGCGCGTGACGTTCAAGGCCAACGGCCGGATGACGCCCGGCTATCTGGCGCGGCCGTCAGGCTCCGGGCCGGGAGTCGTGGTCATCCAGGAGTGGTGGGGACTGGTGCCTCACATCGAGAAGGTGGCGGATCGTTTTGCGGCCGAAGGCTTCGTGGCATTGGCGCCGGACCTCTACCACGGCGAGAAGACGACGTCCCCCGATCAGGCCGGCAAGCTGATGATGGCGCTCGAGATCGAGGAGGCCGCGAAGGACCTGGCGGGGGCAATCGACTACCTGCGGGCGCAAAAGGGCGTCACCGGGTCACAGGTCGGGACGGTCGGCTTCTGCATGGGGGGCGCGCTCTCGCTGTTTGCGGCGACGCGCAACCCTGACGTTGGTGCGTGTGTGGTCTTCTACGGCGGCCATCCGAACGTGAAGCCCGATCTCGCCGCCTTGCAGGCGCCCCTGCTCGGCCTGTGGGCCGGCCAGGACGGCTTCGTGACGCCGCAAGTCGTCCAGGAGCTCGACCGCGAATTGACGAGGCTGGGCAAACGCCACGAGTTCCACACGTACTCGAACGCTCAGCACGCGTTCTTCAACGATACGCGGGCCGAGGTGTACGACGACTCAGCCGCGGCCGACGCCTGGAAGCGAACGCTGGCGTTCTTCAGGCAGGAGCTGCAGAGGTAGGGCGCGCGTCGCCGCGCCCGCGGCCAAGCTCATTAGTATGGGCACGTAGCGGTCGTTATACTGCCCTTGTCATTCGCGCGATCTTCGCGCATGCACCACGGTCAGTACCTGCACACCTGATTCATTCCCCCTGGGTCGGCGTGCACGTCGGATCCGTCTGGGGAGTGAATGGCTGCGCTGCAACCGATGGTGGCGCTCAGGCAGGTGTTGCTCGTCGAAGACGACGACGGCGCCCGGGAGATGTTCGCCGCCGCACTGCGACTCACGGGATACCACGTCCGCACGGCGGCGGACGGGCTTGCCGGCCTCCGGCTGCTCGAAGGGTTCGTTCCAGACGTCGTGGTGCTCGATCTCGGCCTGCCCATCGCCAGTGGCTTCGAGGTGCTTCACGAGATTCGCAGCGTCGACGCCACGAAGCACATTCCCGTCATCGCCATCTCGGGCCACGACCTCGGCGTGCGGCTCGCGAAGGCCAACCCCGAGTTCTACGCGACGATCGCCAAGCCGTTCGACCCCGAGACGCTCGTCAGAGCCGTGTCCCGCGCGGTGCGTCAACGCCGCTGACCGCGTGGCGCCGCCAGACGCCGACCAGACCGCTGCCGATCAGCGAGTGGAAGAGGCTCGAGATCGCGCTTGGGATCGCAAACAGCGGGCTCGCGAAGTTCTGTCGGGCCAGGACGACGCCAAGCCCTGAGTTCTGCATTCCGACCTCGATCGAGATGGTTCTGGCCGCGACGATGTCCGCACCGAATGCGCGGCTGAGGACGTAGCCGATCAGGAATCCACCGGCGTGCAGGGTTGCGACCGCCAGCACGAGACGCACGCCGGCCTCGAGGATGTCGTCACGCCCCGCCCCGATGACGGATCCGACGATCAGGACGATCATTACCACGGCGACGAGCGGTGCGGCAGGGAGCACGGCGCGCGTCATGGCGGGCAGCGCTCGCTTCAGGAGCAGCCCTGCGATCACGGGCAGGATGACCACCTGCACCGTGCTCGCGAACAACCCCGCGGCGGGGACGTCGACGCGGCTGCTCGCCAGTAGCGTCGTGAGGGAGGGCGTCATGACCGCGGCCAGCAGCGTGGAAATCGCGGTCATGGTCACCGACAGCGGCACATCCGCGCGGGCCAGGTAGGCCATCACGTTCGACGCGGTACCGCCCGGACAGCAGGCCACGAGGATCAGGCCGACGGCGAACGGCGCAGGCAGAGCGAACAGCGCCGCGCTGAGCCAGCCCACCAGCGGCATCACGGTGTACTGCAGCACGAAGCCGAGCGCGATCAGCCGCCGTCGACGGGCCACGCGGCCGAAGTCGGACGCCTCCAGCGTGAGCCCCATGCCAAGCATGATGATCGCGAGGCCGATCGTGATGTAGGGGCCGCTGAACCAGGTGAAGAGCCCGGGGCGATACAGCGCGAGCAGGCTGGCGATCGACACCCAGACCGGAAACGCGTTGGTGAGCCGCGTGAGCATGACAGAGGGACAGGGCATATAATCCCCCATCTTCATGCCGCTTGCGCCTGGCACACGTATCGGAGCCTGCGAGATCGTCGCGCCGCTCGGCGCTGGAGGCATGGGTGACGTCTATCGCGGGCACGACACGCGGCTCCACCGCGACGTGGCCATCAAGGTGCTCCCGCCGGCCTACGCCCTCGATCCCGAGCGCCTGGCGCGATTCAGGCGCGAGGCGCAGATCCTGGCGGCGCTGAACCATCCCCATATCGGCGCCATTCACGGGCTCGAGGAGACCGACGGGGGGCTGGCGCTGGTGCTGGAGCTGGTTGAGGGCCCGACGCTCGCCGACCGCATCGCGCAGGGGCCCATGCCGCTCGACGAGGCGCTTCCGATCGCGCGTCAGATCGCGCAGGCGCTCGAGGCGGCCCATCAGCACGGCATCATCCACCGTGACCTCAAGCCCGCGAACATCAAGCTCCGCGACGACGGGTTCGTCAAGGTGCTGGACTTCGGGCTCGCCAAGCTGCAGGAGTCGGCCCAGGGGCGGACCGTTCGGTCCGCACTGCCCGACAGCATGCTGCCCACCATTACGACGCCCGCCATGACGGGCGTCGGGATGATCTCTGGGTCGATCGAAACGGAGCGACGCGGCTGGTCAACGCGCCCCCGCGGGCCTACGGCGTGGCCAGGATCGCTCCCGACGGCAGGCGGATCGCGGTCGACGTGCGCGATCGCGAAAGCGACATCTGGATCTGGGACCTCACGCGCGAAACATTGACGCGCCTCACCTCCGAACCGACGTTCGAGGGAAGCCCGCTCTGGACCCCCGACGGGCGCCGGATCGTGTTCGTCTCGACCCGTGCAGGTCCGGTGAATCTCTTCTCGGTGTCGGCGGACGGCACCGGCGCCATCGATCGGCTCACCGAGGTGGCCACCGGTCAGACGCCGGACAGCTTCTCTCCAGACGGATCGCTGCTGGTCGTGCGGGAGGACACGGGTGCCACCAACCAGGACCTCATCCTGCTCGCCACCAGCGGCGATCGAAAGGCGACGCCGCTCCTGCAGACGAAGTTCAACGAAAGCAACGCCGAAGTGTCCCCTGACGGGCGCTGGATGGCGTACCAGTCGGACGAGTCGGGTCAATACGAGGTCTACGTCCGCCCCTTCCCGGACGTCGACGCAGGCCGATGGCAGGTCTCCACGGGGGCGGCGCGTATCCGGTGTGGGCGAGGGACGGCCGCGAGCTGTTCTATGCCTCGCCCGACGGCGCCCTCATGGACGTGTCGGTCCAGCTCACCCCGGGATTCAGTGCGGGAGCGCCGCGAGTCCTCATCGCGTTGCGCGGCTTCTTCGTCAACCCCGCGAACCGAGCCTTCGACATCTCGCCCGACGGCACGCGGTTCCTGATGATCGAGCGGGTGGGTCCTGCGGGCGGCGCGGGAACGGGTATGGTGGTGACGTTGAACTGGACCGAGGAGCTGAAACGGCTCGCGCCGGCCCGCCGCTAGTCGGTCACGCAGCCCTCGGACGCCGACTTCACGACGCGAACGTACTTCCCCAACACCCCACTCGTGGCTTTCGGCGGCGGCGGCGTCCAGGCGGTCCGCCGCGCGGCCAGCTCCTGATCACCGAGCTCCACGGTCAACCGACAGGCGTCGGCGTCGATGGTGATGCGATCGCCGTCGCGCAGCAGCGCAATCGGGCCGCCGTCCTGCGCCTCTGGCGTGATGTGGCCGATGATGAAGCCGTGCGAGCCGCCCGAGAAGCGGCCGTCGGTGAGCATGGCCACGTCGTTCCCGAGCCCCGCGCCCATAAGCGCGGACGTCGGCGTCAGCATCTCGGGCATCCCTGGTCCGCCCTTGGGCCCCTCGTATCGAATGACGACGACGGATCCCCTGGTGATGTCGCCGCGCTCGAGGCCCGCGAGCATCGCTTCCTCCGAGTCGAAGACCTTGGCCGCGCCGGAGAACCGCTCTCCTTCCTTGCCCGTGATCTTGGCCACGGCGCCTCCGGGCGCGAGGTTCCCCGTGAGGATGCGAATGTGGCCGCGCGGCAGCACCGGCCGCTCGATCGGTTGAATCACCTGCTGCCCCTCGCAGAGCGGCGCGGCGTCCTCGAGGTTCTCGGCCAGCGTCCGGCCCGTCACCGTCATGCAGTCGCCGTGGAGCAGTCCGCGCTCGAGCAGGTACTTCATCACCGCGGGCGTGCCGCCTGCGGCATGCAGGTCCTCCTGCACGTACTTCCCGCTCGGCTTCACATCGGCGAGCAGCGGTACGCGATCGCTCGCCCGCTGGAAATCCGCGAGCGACAGCGGCACGCGCGCGGCCTTCGCGATCGCAATGAGGTGCAGCACGGCGTTGGTGGAGCCGCCGACCGCCATCACCATCGTCAGCGCGTTCTCGAACGCCTTCGGCATCAGGATGTCGAGCGGCTTGAGATCGCGCTCGAGCAGCGTGCGCACGGCAGCGCCCGCCCGGCGGCACTCCTCCGCTTTTCCGGGATCCTCGGCCGGCAGCGACGAGCTGTACGGCAGCGACAGGCCGAGCGCCTCGATCGCCACGGCCATGGTATTGGCCGTGTACATCCCCCCGCACGCCCCCGCACCCGGACAGGAGTGGCGGACGATCTCCAGGCGCTGTTCGTCGGTAATAACGCCCGCCAGGTACTCGCCGTACGACTGGAAGGCCGAGACGATGTCGCGGGGCTGGCCCAGCGCGTGGCCGGCGCGAATCGTGCCGCCGTAGACCATCAACGCGGGCCGGTTCAGGCGGGCCATGGCGATGATCGACCCTGGCATGTTCTTGTCGCAGCCTGGCACGGCGACGAGCGCGTCGTACCACTGCGCGCCCATCACGGTCTCGATCGAGTCGGCAATCAGATCGCGCGAGGGCAAGGAGTAGCTCATGCCCTCGGTGCCCATCGAGAGGCCGTCGCTGACGCCGATGGTGTTGAACCGGAGGCCCACCAGGCCCGCCGCCTGCACGCCCTCCTTGACGTGCGCGGCCAGCCGGTCCAGGTGCATGTTGCAGGTGTTGCCTTCGTACCACATGCTGCAGATGCCCACCTGCGGCTTCTGCAGATCCGCGTCGGTGAGGCCGATGCCGTAAAGCATCGCCTGCGAGGCCCCCTGGCTGCGCGGCTGGGTGACGCGGGAGGAGTATTTGTTCATAGTAGGCAGTAGGCAGTAGGCAGTAGGCAGTGGGCAGAGCCGATGGAGACAAGCCGTCCTGCCGGCTGCCTACTGCCGGCTGCCTACTACACAGTGACCGGCTGCGGGAGGGTCACCGGATCGAGGAACGGCATCATCGACCGGAGCTGGCTGCCGACGACCTCGATCTGGTGCGTCCGGTCCCGCTCGCGGAGCGCCTTGAAGGTCGGCAGGCCGTTCTCGTTCTCGGCGATCCATTTCCTGGCGAACTCACCCGACTGGATCTCGCGCAGCAGCTGCCGCATCGTCTCCTTCGTCTGTTCGGTGATGAGCCTGGGGCCCGCGGTGTAGTCGCCCCATTCCGCCGTGTCGCTGATGGAGTACCGCATGTAGTTGAGGCCGCCGCGATACATCAGGTCGACGATCAGCTTCAGCTCGTGCATGCACTCGAAGTAGGCGAGCTCCGGCTGGTAGCCGGCCGCCACCAGCGTCTCGAAGCCGGCCTTCACGAGCGCGGCCGTCCCTCCGCAGAGCACCGCCTGCTCGCCGAAGAGGTCCGTCTCGGTCTCCTCCGCGAAGGTCGTCTCCAGGATCCCCGCGCGCGTGCAGCCGATGCCGCGGCCGTACGACAGGGCTATCGCCTTCGCCTGTCCAGTGGCGTCCTGGTGCACCGCCAGCAGCGCCGGCGTGCCGCCGCCCTCGGTGAACACCTCGCGTACGCGGTGTCCCGGGGCCTTCGGCGCGATCATCGTCACGTCCACGTCTTTGGGCGGGACGATGCAGTCGAAGCGGATGTTGAAGCCGTGGGCGAACATCAGCATCTTTCCCGACGTCAGGTGCGGCCGGACGTCGGTCTCGTACACGGCCCGCTGCTTCGTATCAGGGACGAGCACCATGATGACGTCGGCCCACGCCGACGCCTGGGCGACGCTCATGACGCGCAGTCCAGCCGCCCGCGCCTTGGATGCCGACTGGCTCGAGGTGGGCAATCCCACGCCGACCTCCACGCCGCTGTCCTTGAGGTTCAGCGCGTGGGCGTGTCCCTGCGAGCCGTACCCGATCACCGCCACCTTCCGCTTGCGGACGAGCTCGAGGTCCGCATCCCGGTCGTAATACATCGTCGCCATGGAGATTCTCCTCATTGAAGCCCAAGGCTCAAGGCCCAAGGCTCAAGGCTCAAACGATTGTTCCTTGCGCCTTGTGCCTTCATGAACACTGCGCCGCCGAGAGGGCCGTGTCGCCACGCCGCATCGCCACCTGGCCGGTCCGCACCATCTCGATGATGCCCAGCGGCTCGAGCCGCCCGATGACGGCATCCACGTGCGGCGGCTCCCCGGTGATCTCGAGCGTCATGGTCTGCTCGCCGGTGTCCACGATGTGCGCGCGCGTCTCGTCGACCACGCGCAGCAGCGCGGCACGGTCGTGGCCCGCCACCGTCACCTTGACGAGCGCCAGATCCCGGGCCACAGCGGGCGTCGCGCCGAGATCTTCCACCTGCAGCACGTTGACGAGCTTGTAGAGGTAGGCTGTGACGCGCTCGGCGCTCGCCTGATCGCTGTCGATGACGATCGTCATGCGCGAGACACCAGGCTCGGCCGTCCGCCCGACGGTCAGCGACTCGATGTTGAAGGCACGGCGGCGAAACAGCGACGCCACCCGGTTGAGCACACCGGGTTTGTCCTCGACGAGCGCCACGAGAGTATGGTGCATCTTCTTCCTGCGCCTGTGGCGCGGACCTTGTGAGGCCCGCGTCAAATGGGGTCCGCACCCGTTTCGGCCAGCACGGACGGCTCGGGCCGGCGGATCATCGCGTGCAGGTCTGCGCCGGCCGGCACCATCGGGTACACGCTGTCTTCCTGCTCGACACGGAAATCAATCAACACGGTGCTGTCCGTGGCCCGCGCCTGCTGCACGACATCCATGACCTGCGGCCGCGCGTCCACGCGGAAGCCGGCCAGGCCGTGCGCGTCGGCGAGCTTGACGAAGTCGGGGCTGCGGAGCGGGGTGGCCGCGTAGCGCCGTTCGTAGAAGAACTCCTGCCACTGGCGCACCATGCCCAGGTAGCCGTTGTTGATGATCGCCACGTTGACCTTGACGCCCTCCTGCGCCGCGGTCGTCAGCTCGGCCTGCGTCATCTGGAAGCCGCCGTCGCCGACGATGGCCCAGACCTCGGCATTCGGCCGGGCGATCTTGGCTCCGATTGCCGCGGGGAGAGCGAAGCCCATCGTCCCGAGGCCTCCCGAGGTAATCAGCGATCGCGGCGTCTCGTGATGGTAGTACTGTGCCTCCCACATCTGATGCTGGCCGACGTCGGTCACGACCACGGCCTTCCCTTCCGTGATCCGCCAGATGTCGTTGATCACGTGGGCCGCGTACAGGTGGCCGCTGTCCGGCAGATTCTGGATGTCGCGCACCGCCACGTCGCCCTTCATCGAGTCGATATAGGCGAGCCACGGGCCGTGATCGGCGGGCTCGAGCACGTCGAGAAAATCCTTCAGCGTCTCGCGCAGGTCGCCGACGATGGCCGCGTCGGCGGCGACGTTCTTGTTGATCTCCGACGGATCGATGTCGACGTGGAGCTTCTTGGCATGCAAGGCGTACGTCTTGGTGTTGCCCGTGACGCGGTCGTCGAAGCGCATGCCGAACGCCATGAGCAGGTCGGCCTCCTGAATGGCGTGGTTCACCCACGCCTCGCCGTGCATGCCCATCATGCCCAGGTTCAATCGATGGCTGGCCGGAACGCCGCCGAGGCCAAGCAGTGTGAGCGCCACGGGCGCGTCGACCAGCTCCGCGAACGCCACCAGCTCGTTCATGGCGCCGCTCTGGATCACGCCCTGCCCGGCCAGGATGACGGGACGGCGCGAGGCCCGGATGAGCGCTGTCGCCTTCGCGAGATCGGAGCTGGTGATCGGGCGGTCTGGACGGTAGCCGCGCAGCTTCACCGGCCGCGGATCCCACTCCCACTCCGCCGACGCCTGCTGCGCGTCCTTGGTGATGTCGACGAGCACGGGTCCCGGGCGTCCGGACTTCGCGAGGTGAAAGGCTTCCTTGAGCGCGGGCATGATGTCGTTCACGCGCGTCACGAGGTAGTTGTGCTTGGTGATCGGGAGCGTGATGCCGCCGATGTCGGTTTCCTGGAACGCGTCGTAGCCGATCAGCTTGGTCGGCACCTGGCCCGTGATGCACACCAGCGGCGACGAGTCCATCATCGCCGTGGCGATGCCCGTGACGAGGTTCGTGGCGCCCGGGCCCGAGGTGGCAATCGCCACGCCCACGCCGCCGCCCGCGCGCGCGTAGCCGTCGGCCATGTGCGCCGCACCCTGCTCGTGCCGCACGAGCACGTGGCGGATCGGGTAGTCGAGCATCGCGTCATACGCGGGCAGAATGGCCCCGCCCGGGTACCCGAACACGGTCGTCACCCCTTCGTGGACCAGGCATTCCCAGAGGATCTGCGAACCCGTACGCTTGGACATATACGTGCCAGTCTGCCCTGAGACCAGGCCATCAGTCAAATTGATAGTTATTCCAACAGAATAAGACTGCGTAATGGCGCAGCTGGACGGGGCTACTCGGCCGGCCGGTCCTCCGAGCCTGGGACGGCCGCTTCGGCCGCCTGGAAGCCGATCTTCGAATGCGTCCCGTCGCAGAACGGCTTGGTCCTGGAGGCGCCGCAGCGGCACAGCGCGAGTGGCCGCCGCCCGACCGTGTACGGTGCGCCGTTCCAATCCACGATCCGCACCTCCTCGCTCTCGATGACGTACGGACCGTTCCGGCGCAGGCGGATGGTGATCATGTCCGTGCCTCGCTCTCTTACATTTTCTGCATTGCGCCGAGAAACTCCGAGTTGCTCTTCGTCTTGCCCAGCTTGTCGAGCAGCAGCTCCATGGCCTCGACCGGCGACAGCGGGTTGAGCACCTTGCGCAGCACCCACACGCGATTCAGATCCTCGCGCGCGATGAGCAGCTCCTCCTTGCGTGTGCCGCTCCTGGTGATGTCGATCGACGGGAACACGCGCTTGTCGGTGAGCTTCCGGTCGAGGTGGATCTCCATGTTGCCCGTGCCCTTGAACTCCTCGAAGATCACGTCGTCCATGCGCGAGCCGGTATCGACGAGCGCGGTGGCGATGATGGTGAGCGAGCCGCCCTCCTCGATGTTGCGCGCCGCGCCGAAGAACCGCTTCGGCTTCTGCAGCGCGTTGGAATCGAGCCCGCCCGAGAGCACCTTGCCCGACGGCGGGATCACCGTGTTGTA
>JACQTK010000178.1 GCA_016210845.1 Acidobacteriota bacterium
GACTTTCGGCGGACCTGAAGGTCCGCCTCTACGACCCTACACAGAGTGCTTCACACGCGGCACTGCTTTCGCCACCGGGACCGGTGGCGATGCCCGTCTCGAGGCACTCGGTAATACACACCGCCATCTCGTGGCCGCGGGGGGGCGGATCGAGGTTGCGGCAGGCGGTGGTGCAGCACCACGCGCAATTGGCAGGGTCGCCGGCCCCGATGCCGAGCAGCGCCAGCGCGCCCACGGCCAGTCCGCTTCCCAGGCGCCAGATCGCCTCCCGGCGCGACACCGCACTCGACACCGACTTCGCCAGTACGTCGAACCGATGCTCCATTGCCGTTCCTCTTTTCTGCCTTCTCCTCAACCCCAATTGGAGGCGGGCGATGCTGCCAGGGCAGGACCGCCGGTCAGGACGGACGCCGCACGCGACCACAATCCCAGAATGGCGTCGGGCCCCTTCGCAACGGGCGCCGCGACGCGCCCATCTCCGTCGATCAGGTACGCAATGGGCGTCGCGAACATCGCGTACAGCTTGGAGATCTCCCAGTGCCGCTGCAGCCCTATGGGAAACGTCAATCGGTGCTGCGCCGCCTTCGCGCGGTTCGCGTCCACATCACCGCGGCTGATCATGACGATCTGGACGCTCCCGGATCGACCACGCTGCTCGAGCCGCGGTGCGAGCGCGTCGCACGGACCGCAGTGCGGATCGGAAAACACCAGCAAGAGGGGACACCCCCGGAACTCCGCGAGCGACAGCTCACCGCCGTCGAGGCGCGCCACACGAAAGTCGGGCGCCGCCGTGCCCTGTGCCAGCCCGTCGCGCTTCAGACGGCTTTTCGCCAGCAGGCCTCCGCCCTTGACCGAATCCTCATCCACCGCCGCACCGCCGCCGGATGTCAGCGTCAGCTGCTCGATCTGGCGTTCCAGCAACTCGAGGCGTTCCAGGATGCGCCCGTTCTGCCTCAGCAGCTGGACGCCGAACCAGCAGCCAAAGGCGACGAAGCCGAACGCAAGCGCCAGAACGAGCAGGGTCATCACAGGTTCACTGTGTGCAACTGCAGAGCTTATACGAATACTCAGGTTACACGTTATGTGACTCGGGCGCCATCCATGGCTACGAGAGTGCGCCAGGCGTGCGGAATGGACACATCCCTGGGCTTGTTTCCTTACGATCGCGTCTTCGCGATGCCTGGGGTCTCCCTTTCCTGGGGTGTCGCCGGCGCAAGATGGTGCTCGGTCAGGTGGGCCTGGAGAAGCTGGAACGCCTGCTGGGGCGTATCCGCCCGCTGGAGCAGGGCCAGGTCGGCAGCCTCGATCGCGCCCCAGTCCACCAGCGGTTCCAAGTTGAGGATCGGGTCCCAGTACTCCTTCCCGTACAGGATGATTTGAATCTGCTTCGCCAGCTTCTCGGTCTGCATCAGCGTGAGGAGCTCGAACATCTCGTCGAGCGTCCCGAAGCCGCCCGGAAAGATCACGAGCGCCTTCGCCAGATACGCGAACCAGAACTTCCGCATGAAGAAGTAGTGGAACTCGAAGTGCAGGCCGTCGGTGATGTAGGGGTTGGCCCCCTGCTCGTAAGGCAGCTTGATGTTGAGGCCGATGGTCTTGCCCCCTGCCTCCTTGGCGCCGCGATTGGCGGCTTCCATGATGCCTGGGCCGCCGCCGGAGGTGACGACGAAGCGGTGGTGCGGCGACGCGAGGGCGAGCGACCACGCGGTGAGCAGGTGCGCCAGCTCCCGCGCCTCCTCGTAGTACCGCGACCACTCCACCGCCTTCTTCCTGCGCGCGAGATGCTCGTCGGCAAGGCCGAGCCGGGCCGCGGCGCGGCGCGTGAGCCGCTCGAGCGCCGCTTCCGCGTGCTCGCGGCTGTGGATGCGCGCGGAGCCGAAGAAGACGACGGTGTCCTGGATGTTCTGGGCCTTGAACCGGCGAAGCGGCTCGAGGTACTCGGCGAGAATGCGAATGGGACGAGCTTCCTCGCTGTCGAGGAACTCCTGGTCGAGGTAGGCCAGCGGCTGCAGCTGCATCCAGCAATTATCGAGTCACGCCGCAGCCGGCTCAAGGCACAATGCTGGGACGCATGCGGGAGTTCGCGCACAGCCTGGTGATCAACGCCCCGCCCGCCGCCGTGCTGGACGCTTTCTTCGATCCGGAGGCGCTGGCCGTCTGGTGGCAGATCTCGCGATCGGTGTGCATCCCGCGTCCGCTCGGCGGGTATGCCGTGGAATGGGAGCCGACCGAATGGCGCGACGAGCTGCTCGGCCGCCTGGGCGGCGGCTTTCACGCCACGGTCATCGACTTCAAGCCCGGCCGCGAGTTCTTCCTGGCGGACGCCTACTGGCTGCCCCCCGACGGCGAGCCGATCGGGCCCATGGCGCTCGAAGCCAGGTGCAGCCTGCAGGGTGAGGCGACGCTGCTGCACGTGCGGCAGTCGGGCTGCGACCCCGACAGCCCGCGGTGGATTCGCTATTACGACATCATCTCGACTGGATGGACGCTGGCGCTCGACGCGCTGAAGACGCACCTCGAGGAGCGCTGGGGGTCATAGTCACACGCGTTGGATCTTGAGGACGTTCGAGGGCCCGGGCGCGAGATCCGGCGTGATGCTGACGAGCACGATCGGCGAGGCCGGCGGGATGTCGCCGCGGGCGACGAGCTGGCCGCCCACGCGGCTGGCCGCGACCGTCACGTCGCCGCTCAGATCGGCGACCACAGGCACCACGCCCCAGGCCAGCGCGAGGCGGCGCGCCACGTCGGGCCGGTCGGTCGCGGCGTACACCGGCGCGCGGGGCCTCAGCGCCGAGAGCAGCCGGGCTGTCTTCCCGCCGCGGGTGACGGCCACGATGGCCGTGGCGTCGCCGCGCTCGGCGAGCGTGACGGCGGCCTCGCAGAGCGCCCGGGCGTGACCGGTGAGCAGCTGCCCGCCGCTGAGCGGGACCCGCTCCACCCGCGGAATCGTCTCCGCGTCGCGGATGATCAGGTCGAGCGTCTGCACGGCGCGCACGGGGTGAGCGCCGATCGCCGTCTCTCCCGCCAGCATGACCGCGTCGACGCCCTCGTCGACCGCCGTGGCCGCGTCGCTGACCTCGGCGCGCGTGGGCCGAGGCTCGGACCGCATCGACTCGAGCACCTGCGTGGCGACGATCACGGGGACGCCGAGCGCGCGCGCACGGCGCGCCACGTCCTTCTGCACCCGCGGCACGCGCTCGAGCGGCAGCTCGAGCCCCAGGTCGCCGCGGGCGACCATCACCGCGTTGGCCGCCTCGAGAATCTCGTCGATGCGCGCGACGGCCTCGGCGCGCTCCAGCTTGGCCACGATCGGCAGGTCGGGAGCGCCCGCCTGCGCCAGCGCCTCGCGCGCCTGCCGCACCTCGTGAGCGCTCCGCACGAAGCTGAGCGCGATCCAGTCGACGCCCGACTTCACCCCGAATCTCAGGTCGTCGATGTCCTTGGGCGTCAGCGCCATCGACGGCAGCTGCACGCCCGGTACGTTGATCCCCTTGTGCTCGCCGAGCAGCCCTCCGTCGATCACCGTCGTACGGACGTCGGTCGTCCCCGTATCGTCCACGCGCAGGGCGATGCGGCCGTCGTCGACCAGCAGTACGTCGCCGCGCCGCACGACGCGAGGCAGATCCGGATACGGGATCGACACCCGACCGGGTTCGCCAGGAGCGTCCCCCACGACGATTCGCAGCTCGTCGCCCGCGGTGAGCGCCAGCGACACGCCGTCGCGCAGCGCGCCCGTGCGGATCTTCGGGCCGCCAAGGTCCTGCAGCAGCGCCACGCTGCGCCCGTGCTTCTGCGCCGAGGCGCGCACGCGCGCGATCGCCTCTGCGTGCGCGTCGCGCGTGCCGTGCGAAAAGTTGAGGCGGAACACGTCGACGCCCGCGATCGTCATCGCGTCGATGGCCTGCGCGCTGCTCGTGGCAGGGCCGATCGTCGCGACGATCTTCGTATGCCTCATCATGACGCTCGAATGTTAATAGGGTACTCTGTAAACCTTGACCTTCTCATGACGATCAAACAGTGGCTCGACAATGCCACGCAGGATGCCGAGCGTCGCGGGTTGCCCGACCTGAAGCCGCTGCTCGAGACGCTCGCGCGGGCGACCTCGGCCCTGCGGTCGGCCGACTGGAACGCCGACGCGACCGGCGAGACCTGCGACGGGCCGCGGAGGCAGGGACACACGGAGGTCGATTGATCAGAACACTCTCCGTGCCGCCGTGTCTCCGTGACCCGCGGGAAGCCCATGCCCGCTGAGCCGCGCACGATCGCCGAGATCGCGCGGGCGCTCGAATCGGGCAAGACCACGTCGGAGGCCATCACCGAGCAGTGCCTCGACCGCATCGCGGAGCGCAATCCCTCGCTGAATGCGTTCATCACCGTGCTCGCCGACGAGGCGCGGGCGCAGGCGCGGGAGGCGGACCGCGAGATGCGCGCGGGCCGCCGCCGCGGCCCCCTGCACGGCGTCCCGATCTCGCTCAAGGATCTGTTCGACCTGCGCGGCACGGCGACGACGGCCGCGTCGCGTGTCCGCCGAGGCCACGTTGCGCGCGCGGATGCGCCCGCCGTGAGCCGTCTGCGGGCGGCGGGCGCCGTTTTCGTCGGCAAAACGAACCTCCATGAGTTCGCGCTCGGCACCACGAACGAGGAGTCGGCGTTTGGCCCGGCGCGACACCCGCTCGATCCCAAGCGGTCGCCCGGCGGATCGTCGGGGGGCTCCGCCGCGTCGGTGCTGGCGGGGATGGCGTACGCATCGCTCGGGTCGGACACGGGCGGCTCAATCCGTATCCCATCCGCCGCATGCGGGCTCGTCGGGCTCAAGCCCGCTTTCGGGGAGGTCTCCACAGAAGGAGTGGTGCCTCTCAGCACAACCCTCGACCATGTCGGACCGATCTGCCGGTCGGTGGAAGATGCCTCGATTCTGTACAGTATTCTGCGAGGCTTCGCGCCGAGCCCACGGGCTCCGCAAGAGGCTCCCCGAGGGCTGACGTTGGGTGTGCTGCGCGGGTACTTCACCGCGGTGCTCGACCCACAGGTGGCCGCCGCATTCGACAGCGCCTGCGCGCGACTCCAGCGGCAGGGCGTGCGGCTGGACGACGTCGACATTCCGCACGCGAGCGACATCGCGCCGATCTACCTACACATCGTGCTCTCGGAGGCCGCCGTGTACCACGCGATGACGCTCGAGACCCGCCCGGACGACTACACGCCGAACGTCCGGCTGCGGCTGGAAATGGGGCGTTACATCCTCGCGGAGGACTACGGGCGGGCGCTGCGCGGACGCGAGGTCCTGACGCGCGAAGTCGATGCCGCGCTGGAGGGGCGTGACGGCCTGCTGCTTCCGGCTCTCGCCGTCCCAGCCACCAAGCTTGGCGCGTCCGACGTGCGCGTGGGCGCGTCGGAGGAACCGGTGCGGAACATCACGCTCCGGCTCACACAGCTGTTCAACCTGACGGGGCATCCGGCCTTGACGATGCCGTGCGGGGTGACCACCGAAGGACTGCCTGTCGGCGCGCAGCTCGTCGGACATCGTCCGCGGACGCCGCCGATGCTGGACGTCGCGGGCGCGATCGAGCCCTACTGCGGTCCGGGGACGTCGCGTTGAGGCTCGGGACGCGCGGGCAGCGGTTGCGGCGGGATATCGGGCGGCGGCGCCGGGCTGATGTCCGGCGGCGGCGTGTCGATGATGTCGGGGACGCCAGGCGGCCTCGGGACGTCGGGCTTTCGGGGATGCTCGAACATCTCACCGGACAGGATGCAACCCAGGGGCCGGCCCGGGCCCTCGAGACCGCTGAGCTGTGATGCTCGGACTGCTGTTTCACGCGTGGGAGCGCCGACTCGCCTCGGTCACCAAGGACCGCGTGGTCCGGCCGTTCGAGTGGGGCCTCGACTGGATCTCTCCGAATGGTCACGAGCCGCTTCCTCCTGAGGAGCGCCTGCGCCGCTGGGTCGACGAGGTCATGCGCGAGACCGAGGCGTTCTTCCACGCGCCGACGACGCGCGAGTACCAGTTCGACGAGGCCGATCCGGAGCGGCTGCGCCGCGGCGAGGCGGGCACGTTGCGTTTTCCGACCGCCCTCACGACGCCCCACCCCAGCAACAACGTCGTGGTGGCGCGCTGGTTCCCCGCGCGCGGTGAGCCGCCCGTGGGCTCCCTCGCTGGCACGGCGGCGCGCCGATCGGGACGCGCCGTGCTCGTGCTGCCGCAGTGGAACGCCGACGTAGAGGGGCACGTGGGCCTGTCGCGCCTGCTCGCGCGGCTGGGCGTCTCGGCCCTGCGTCTGAGCCTTCCCTATCACGACGAACGCATGCCCCCCGAGCTCGCGCGGGCCGACTACATCGTCAGCTCGAACATCGCGCGGACGGTCCAGGTGTGCCGTCAGGCCGTGCTCGACGCGCGGCGCGCCATCGCCTGGCTCGCGATGCAGGGGTACGAGCGCATCGGCATCCTGGGCACCAGCCTCGGATCGTGTCTGGCGATGCTCACCACGGCGCATGAGCCGTTGATCCGCGCGCAGGCCTTGAATCACGTGTCGCCCTGGTTTGCCGATGTTGTCTGGCGGGGCCTCTCGACGCGGCACGTTCGCGAAGGGTTGAACGGCCACATCGACCTCGAGCGGCTCAGAGACTTGTGGAGGCCGATCAGCCCGTTCTCGTACCTGGAGCGCGTGCGCGCGGCGCGGACGCTGCTGGTCTACGCGCGCTACGACCTGAGCTTTCCCGTTGACCTCTCCCGAATGCTGGTCGCCGAGTTCCGGCGCCGCCAGATCCAGCACGAGGTGTCCGTGCTGCCGTGCGGCCACTACAGCACGGGGTTGACGCCGTTCAAGTACATGGACGGCTACGTACTGGCCCGGTTCCTGCGGAGGAATCTCTGAGATCTTCTCAATCCCTCCGTTACCTGTCGAAGCGCACGCTTCAGCGTGCGGTCAGAGATATTCCAGCAGCATGAGGAGGGCGTTGTAGACCACCTCGGCGAGCTGGCGCACGAGCGGCGAGATCTCGCCTTCATCCACCGCGTTGGCCACCGTGACCGGATCGGTGAGCAGCAGCCAAATCGTCGCGCCAGCGATGACGGCCGCGACGATGCCGACGAGCGCCGCCACGCTGATGACGCGGCCGACCTTGACGTCGGCATCCAAGTCATGAGGGCTCTCGGAAGCGGTCACGGCCATCCAACAGTACTACGCTATCGGGAGACCCCGGTTTACAAGGATTTCACACGTCGGCCGGCAGCAGCTGGGGCTCTCCCAGGCCGAGGGCGTCCATGGAGTCGGCAATCGTCCCATGATCGCCAACCACGAGCGTCGTCACACGCGCGGGATCGAGATAGCGGGCCGCGACACGCGTCACATCAGCCGTCTCGACGGCGCTCACGCGCGGCACGAACTCCTCGAAGTACGTTGCGGGAAGGTCGTACAAGGCGAGCTGGGCGACGGAGCGGGCTACCTGCTGGGCCGTCTCGAAATTGCGCGGATACCCCCGCGTCAGCGACGCCTTGGCCAGCGCCATTTCGCCGTTTGACGGCGGGCGGACCTCACGGATCGCACCGAGCTCCTGGAGCGCCTCGCGAACCGCCTCCGCCGTGGCGGCGGTGTGCACGCTCGCCTGCTGCGAGAAGGGCGTGACGCCGCGCCGCCAGTCGAATCCGGTTCGCGCCCCGTACGTATAGCCCTTCTCCTCGCGCAGCTTGAGGTTGATGCGGCTCACGAACTGTCCGCCGAGCACGGCGTTCATCACGAGCAGCGCGTGATAGTCGGGCGTGTTGCGCCGTGTCGCGAGCTGACCGATGCGAAGCTCCGACTGCGCGGCGGCCTCGCGCGGCACGATCGCCAGCCGAGGCGCAGCGTGCTCAGGAACGAGGTCGGCGGCCGCCGGCGGACCCGCGCCGAGAGCGGCAGCTATCGCGGCCCAGCTACCGAATTCCGCCTCTGCAATCCGGAAGAGCTCTTCATGCAACAAGGCCCCGGCCGCGACGAGCGTCGCGCGGTCGGGACGGAACGTCGCGCCGTGAAAGGCCGCGACATCCGAGAGCGACGCGGCGCGCAGGGCCGAGTCGCTGCCGATGGGAAGGTGGCCGTACGGATGATCGCCGTACACCAGCCGCAGGAACGCGCGCTCGGCGACTGCAGGCGGGAGGTCCTTCAACTGACGAAGCCGATCCAGCCTCAACTGCCGCACGCGATCGAAATCGGCCTCGCTCAAGGTGGGGCGGACGAGCATGTCGGCCAGCAGCGCGGCGCCTCGTGCCGCGAACCGCGACAGCGTGGTGAGCGTGAACACCGTGGCGTCGGCGCCGACATCGACGTCGTAGACAGCGCCAATCCGCTCGAGCGCCTCCGACACCTCGATGGCGCTCAGCCCTCCGGTCCCTTCATCCACCATGTCGGCGGTGAGGGCGGCCAGCCCCTCGCGGCCGCGCGGATCGGCGCCAGCGCCACCCTCGATCTGCATGACGAACGTCACGACGGGCACATCCGGATGCTCGACCGTCTGCACCCGGAGTCCGTTCGGCAGCGTGTGTCGAACCACCAGCGGAAACGTGAACGGCGGATCTGGACCGACGTCGGGCAGGCGCGAGCGATCGGCTCCCATCAGGACACCGAGACAGGCTCGGAGCCTGGCAGCGCCAATGCCTGCTGGCCGCGCGGGACGACGCTCAGCACGACGCGGCGATCGAGCCGCAGGAGGTGTTCGGCCGCCTCGCGAACGCTGTCGCGCGTGGCCTGCTGGTAGCGCGCCAGGTCGGCGGCGAAGAATCCTGGGATCCCGCGCAGCACGTTGTACGCGTTCAGCTGATCGGACTTGCCGCCAAAGCCGCCCACCGTCTGGAGCCGGTACATGAACTGCGCCTCGATCTGCGCCTTGGCGCGTTCCATGTCGTCCTCCGACGGCCCGCGGTCGATCAGGCGCTGCAGTTCGGCATCCATGGCGGCCGCCAGCTCGGTGAGCGAGCGCCCGGGCGACGCCGTGGCAACCACCAGGAAGAAGCCGCTCAGCTCGCGCGAGCTCTGATGGGCCGAGACGTCGAGCGCGAGGCGCCGCTCGTACACGAGCGTGCGGTACAGCCGCGACGTCTTGCCGTGCCCCAGCACGTCGCCGAGCAGATCCATCTCGGCATCGCGGCTGGCGAACATCGCGGGCGAATGCCACGCCATGTAGACGCGCGGCAGCTCCACGCGATCCTCGAGGACGAGGCGAATCTCCCGCGGGACGGCGGCATCCGCGCGCATCGGTTCGGGACGCTGGCCGGCCGGCAGCTCGCCGAAGTACTCCTCGGCCAGATCGAGCGCGCGGGACGTCTCGATGTCGCCCGCCAGCGCGAGCGAGGCGTTCGACGGGTGGTAGTACGTGCGGAAGAAGGCCTGCACGTCGTCGAGCTGCATGGTGCGGATGTCGTCGGCGCCGCCGATCGTCATCCAGTGGTACGGATGATCGGGTGGGAACAACGCGGCCAGAACCGCCATCAGCGCGAGGCCGTACGGGCGATTCTCGTAGTTCTGGCGGCGCTCGTTGAGCACCACGTCGCGCTGCGTCTCGAAGCGCTCGCGTGTCACTGCGGACCGCAGGTAGCCCATCCGGTCCGATTCCATCCAGAGCGCGAGATCCACGGCGCCGGTCGGCACCACCTCCCAGTAATTCGTTCGGTCGGTGTTCGTGGAGCCGTTCAGGAGTGCACCGGCCCGCTGAAGCGGCGCGAAGTAGCCAGTGTTGTGATGCTCGGACCCTTCGAACATCAGATGCTCGAAGAGGTGCGCAAACCCCGTTCGTCCGGGGCGCTCGTTCTTGGAGCCCACGTGGTACCAGACGTTCACGGCGACGATCGGAACATGATGGTCTTCGTGGACGAGCACGTCGAGGCCGTTGGCGAGCGTGCGTTTGGTGAAGGGAAGGTCGACGGGGGCCACTGCGAGCATCCTACCGGCAAGGAGGACGCCCGGTAAACCGCAACCAGGGCGCGCACGCGGGAGCGTGCGCTCTACAGCAACGGAGTCCCCGTTGCGCGGGGGCTCTATTCAGCCCCGCGTGGCGCGATCAGGCAGCGGGCGCGGGCGGGAGCACCATCCGCCGCACGCGGCCGCTGAGGTAGTCGATTGCAATAACGACGCCGAGCGTCAGGAGCAGGGCCGTGAACAGATTGCGGTACTGCAGCAGCTGCAGGTACCCCAGCAGGTGAAAGCCGATGCCGCCAGCGCCGACGAAGCCCATGATGGACGAGGCGCGCACGTTGTACTCGAACACGAAGAGCAGCTGGCTCAGGATGCCGTTCGCCGCCTCGGGAAGGAGCGCAAACCGCGTGAGCTGCGCGCGGTTGCAGCCGACGCTGCGGACGGCGTCCACGACCTCGCCGTCGACGCCCTCGAACACCTCGTACAGCAGCTTGCCCAGGTAGCCGAGCGTGTAGGCAGCGATGCCCATGGCGCCCGCGGCCGGCCCCAGCCCGAACGCCACCACGAAGACCACTGCCCACAGCAGCGCGGGGACCGTGCGGACGCCCGCCAGCAGCAGCCGCACCGGCCCGGTGACACCGGGACCGAAGACGGTTCTCGTGGCCAGCAGCGCCAGCGGCAGCGCCCCCGCGACGCCGAGCACCGTGCCGACGTAGGCGATCTGCAGCGTCTCGAGGGTGGCGCCCAGCAGCGTCGGCAGCGGCTGCGGGTTCGGCGGAAACAGCCCTCGCACGAATTCCGTGGTGTTGAGGACGCCGCGGCGGAGCTGCGCGGCGTCGAGCAGGCCGAGGTTCCCCATCATGGCCAGCGCCAGGCCGGCCGCCACGCCGGCCGTGATGAGGAACACCGGAGGACGTCGCGATCTCATCGGCCCATCAGCGTCATGACGGACGCGAACGTGAACGCATTGGCCGCCCCCTCGTGGATCTTGCGGCCGTCGCGGATGAACACGACGCGGTCGCCGTATTCCGCGACGAGCTCCACCTCGTGCGAGGTGATGAGGAAGGCGACGCCTGTCCGCGCGATGCCCTGGACGATATCCAGCATCTCGCGCGTGGTGAGCGGATCGAGCTGCGACACGAACTCGTCGGCGAGCACGAGCGTCGGGTGCTGCATCAGCGCGCGCGCGATGGCAACCCGCTGGCGTTCGCCGCCGCTCAGGCTGAACACCTTTTCGTCCGCCTTCGCGCGGATGCCCAGCGAGTCGAGCGTCGCCAGCGCCTCGTCTCGGAGCGTGTGCGGAAACGCGCCCACGAGCGAGGCGAGCGTGCCCACGCGCGCGAGCGTCCCCGACAGCACGTTGTCCAGCACGGTCAGGCTGCGCACGAGGCCGAGGTGCTGGGGAATCCACGCCACCGACCGCTCCAGCGCCCGGCGGGACCGCGCGTGGGTGCGGCCGGCCACCGGCTGGCCGAACAGCGAGAGCGTGCCCGCGTTCAGCGGCAGGAGCCCCTTGATCACCTTCAGCAGCGTGCTCTTGCCGCTGCCGCTCGGGCCCAGGATCATGCAAATCGATCCAGGCGCGACGGCCAGATCGATGTCGCGCAGCACGGGCCGGCCTGGCACGTACCAGCACGACAACCCCACCGTCTCGACGGCCGGCGCCGGTGCGGGTTCGGGGAACGCCGACAGGGCGGCCTGGCTCACCGCAAGCGCTCGGTGAACTGGAGGTTGGTGGCCTGCAGCGACTGCTGCAACGTCGCCAGGTGCTCCTCGGTGGTGGCTGGCTGGAACCGCACGAAGATTCCCGAGATGAACTTTCGCATGAGGTCGCGGTGCTCGGGCTCGCCGAGCGCCATCAGCGCGTCGCGCAACTGGCTGCGAAGCGGCTCCTCGAGCGTCTTGCCGAACACGACCGCATGCGAGGGGATCGGCCCCTGCTGCTCGATCACGCGCGTGGCGCCGAGCACCTCGTTGTACAGCGCGGCAGGCACGTCGCCCGCGATGACGGTGGCGTCGACCTGGCCGTTCTTCAGCGCCTCCCATGCCTGGGCGTAACCGCCCGCGAACAGCACCCGGCCGAAGAAGTCCCCGGGATCGACTTCACCTTCGCCGCGCGCGACCAGGCCGCGCTCCACGAGCTTTGCCATCGGCATCACGTAGCCCGATGTCGACAGCGGGCTCGGAAACGCCACGCGCCTCCCTTTCAGATCGTCGAGCGACGTGTACGGGCTCTCAGGCATCACCACCCAGTACGAGAAGTAGAACGGCCGCTCCACCTGCTCGCGATCGACGAGCACCTGCCGCACTTCGGCGAGGGCGACCTCGGCGCCCGCGTGCTTCTGTGCCAGAGCCGCGGGCCACGCACTCATGAACGCCGCGTCCGCGTGGCCGAAGCGGAGCGCCTCGATGACGCCCGCGAAGAGCGTGGGCACGCGCAGCTCCACGTCAACGCCCGCGAGCCGGCTCTCGAGGAACTGCTCCAGCTCCCTCGATTCGGCAGCGAGCTGCTCGGCCGTCGCGGTGGGTTGCACGGCAATCACGAGCGCACGGGGCGCGGGCGACGCAGGCTGCTGGCAGCCGGCGGTCAGGACGACGAGAGCGAGAAAGAAGGCGGCGTTCCGCATGGCGCTGTGACTCCTTGTCGCGGCGAGGACTAAAAATGAGACTGAGTCTTAGTTTCGCCCTACTCACAGTACCCGAGCTGACATTCGAGGTCAACAAGCCTGTCTCCCCACATACAGCGGCGACCTCCCAGATTTCGGGCCATTTGCGCGGTTCACCTGAAATCCCTTGACGACCAAATCAGCCCCGAGATATCGTTTAAGCCGAGATTGAGACTCAGTCTCAACATTGGCTGGCCCCGATTTCGGGGCCCTCGATTCGTGGAGCCCTTACCCATGCGACGTTTCATCCTGTTCCCGCTCGTCGTCCTGCTCGCCTCGAGTGCCGCCCACGCCCAGACCACTCAGCTCGCCGGTTACGTGACGTCCGCGGCCGGCCAGCCTGTCGTCGGGGCTGAAGTCGTCATCCAGTCGTCCGGAGGGGCGGCCTCGACCGCCGTGACCGATGCTGCCGGACGTTTTGCGTTTCCCGTCGAGCCAGGAGCCTATCGGATCTCTGCCGAAGCCATCGGCCTGTCACCCATCGTCCGGTCCGTCACCATTGCGGCGGGCACGTCCGTCGATCTCACGCTCGTCCTGCCCGACATCGTCCGCGAACGCATGAACGTCGTCGGCGATGCGGGCAGCGTCGACCGAATCCCCGGTGCGGTGGCGGTGATCGATCGGAGGGAAATGGAGAAGGTGAAGCTCGCCACCGACGATGTCCATCAGATGCTCCGTCGGCTGCCCGGGCTGAACATTCAAGAAGAGGAGGGCTACGGCCTGCGTCCCAACATCGGCATCCGCGGCACGGGCACCGACCGGAGCAGCAAGATCACGCTGATGGAGGACGGCGTGCTCATCGCCCCCGCGCCGTACGCCGCCCCTGCGGCCTACTACTCGCCGATCGCGGGGCGCATGGAATCGATCGAGGTGCGCAAGGGATCGAGCCAGGTGAAGTACGGGCCGATCACGACCGGAGGCGTGCTCAACTACGTCTCGACCAGCATTCCATCGAGCCTTCAGCTGCGCACCACGGTGACGGGCGGCGGCCAGGGCACGCGCAAGCTCACGGCGAACGTCGGCGACTCGTACCGCAACTTCGGCTGGCTGATCGAGACGTTCCAGTTCGACAACGATGGCTTCAAGCGGCTCGACGGCGGCGGCGACACCGGCGTCCGACTCGAGGACTACCTGGCGAAGTTCCGAGTCAACACCACGCCGACGCCAACGCTCTACCAGGAAGTCGAAGTCAAGCTCGGTCGTGCGGAACAGCTCGGTAATGAAACCTATCTGGGCCTGACCGACGCCGATTTCGCACGAGCCCCGTACCGCCGGTACGCGGCGTCCCAGGTCGACGTTCTGGATTGGACCCACACGCAGTACCAGGTGCGGCATCTCCTTGCCCGCCAGAACTGGGACCTGACCACAGTGGTCTATCGCAACAACTTCCACCGTGCGTGGTACAAGCTCGACAGCGTGCTCGGCGGCGGTCTGGCGGGCACGCTGGGCGCACCGGGCGCGAACGCCGGGCGGATGGCCGTGCTTACTGGCGCCACGAGCGCCCCCAACGCGCTGGTCGTGCGGAACAACAATCGCGGGTACTACGGCGCGGGCGTGCAATCGGTCCTCGGCACGGCGGTGTCGCGCGGGCCCGTCCGGCATCAGATCGAAGTCGGCGTCCGATATCACCAGGACGAAGAGGATCGGTTCCAGCAGGACGACGCGTATCAGATGGTCGACGGCCGGATGATCCTGACGCGAGCGGGCGGCCCGGGCAGCCAGACCAACCAGGTGGCGGGCGCGAGCGCCCTGGCGGGCTTCGTGGCCGACACGATGTCTTGGGGCCGGTGGACCCTCGCCCCTGGCCTGCGCTACGAGACGATCGACCTCGAGCGCATCACCTACGCGCGCACCGACGCGCGCCGCACGGGATCGACCGATGTGCTGGCGACCGACGTCAATGCGGTCATTCCAGGTGTGGGCGTGAGCTATGCGCCGAGAGCCGACATGAGCGTCTTCGGCGGCGTGCACCGGGGGTTTGCCCCGCCCGGGCCAGGCGCCGCCTCGGGGACGCAGGCCGAGCACGGCATCAATTACGAGCTCGGCACACGGGCACAGCGCAACGCGGTCAGCGCGGATGTGGTGGCGTTCGTGAACGATTACCGCAACCTGCTGGGGCGTGACTCGCTGGCCACGGGCGGCAGCGGCGAGGGGCAGCTTTTCAACGGCGGCAAGGCGCGCGTCTCTGGGCTGGAAGCATCGGCGCAATGGGACATCGGGAACACCGCACGCCTGCCGATCGCCCTTCCCGTCCGTGTGGCCTACACCGCCACCCAGGCCGAGTTCCGCAACAGCTTTCGGAGTCAGTTCGGCCCGTGGGGGAACGTGCTCATCGGCGACGAGCTGCCGTACGTGCCCCATCATCAATTCTTTGCCAGCATCGAGGCCGGCGGTCAGGCGGTGCGCGTACGGCTCGAAGCCTCCTACGTCAGCCGCATGCGAACCCTCGCCGGCCAGGGAGCGTTCGTGCCGAGCGAGTCGACCGACGCCTATCTCGTCGTGGGTCTTTCTGGCGAATACGCGCTCACGAACGGTACCAGCCTCTTCGCGAGCGTTCAGAACGTGACTGACAACGTCTACATCGCGGCTCGCCATCCGTCCGGCGTGCGGCCTGGCCTGCCGCGCCTCGCGCAGGTCGGGCTCAAGGTCGATTTCGGACGCTGAGGAGCAGGCCAGACGGGAGTGCCGACGTTCGCCATGGCGCAAGGCTTCGTCATCACGCTCCGTGAAGGGCTCGAGGCCTTTCTCATCGTGGCAATCAGCCTTGCGTATCTGCGCAAGACGGGCCGCTCGGGCCTCGTGCGGGCAGTCTACTGGGGCATCGTGGTGTCGATCCTGGCGAGCGGAATCGCAGGCCTGCTCTTCCGGCGCGCGGCGAACCAGGCGCTCTGGGAAGGTGTCCTCGCCATCGCCGCCGCGCTGCTCGTGGGCTCGCTGATCGTGCACATGCTACGCGCGGCGAAGACGATCAAGCGGGACATCGAGCGGCAGCTCGAGGCCTCGGCGATCAAGCCCGCGGCGACCGCGTTCACCGGCGTATTCCTGTTCACGGTGCTGATGATTACGCGCGAGGGCATGGAGACGGTGCTCTTCCTGAACGCCGTGCTGTTCCAGGTCCAGTCAGCGGCGGTGTTCACCGGTGCGCTGGGCGGGCTGCTCGCGGCCGCGGCCGTCGCGTGGCTGTGGTCCAGATACGGCCACCGGGTCAATCTCGCGCGCTTCTTCCAGGTGACCGCGATCTTCCTGTTCCTCTTCGTCGCTCAGCTCCTGGTCTACGGCTTCCATGAGCTGACGGAGGCCAGCGTGCTGCCGTACAGCGAAGCGCTGCACGCCGCGACGGAACCGTACGGGCCCGACGGCTACTACGGCCGTCTCCTCACCTACCTGCTGGTCCTGCTCCCGCTGGGCTGGCTCGCCGCCACCGCGTTCGAGCGGAGGTCCGCCACAGAGCGCGAGTATCAGTGAGAGCGGGCGCGGCGCCGACCTCCTTGACGACCCGCACGAGGTATGCGTAATCGACGGCGAGGCGCTGCCATGCCGTCAGAAGGCCCGCAGGTCCGACGAGCCTCTGCCGTATCCGGAACATGTCGCCTTTCGCGCACGATCCGTCCCCGCAGGCGGTCAGGGGGCGCCTTCAATACACCGAAACACACAGCAGAGAGGCGAAGATCCGCTCGGCAGCCTGCGTCGCGGGCGTGGCATGGGTCGTGGACAGGCGATCGGCAGCGCCTGACGGAGGAGACATCCATGGCCCGCGCTCGCATCGGCTGGCTCGCAACACTTCTCGTGGCAATTCTGCTCCCCGCCGACACCCTGGCCCAAGGGCGGGGCCGCGGCGGCGGAGCCGACCGCGATCGCGGGCCGGCATTCTGTCGCAGCGGGGCGGGGCACCCGGTGTTCGGGTGGGAATGGTGCGAGCAGCGAGGATGGGGCCGCGGCCGCGGTCCTCTGCCGCGAACCTCTCCAGACGTGCGTCGCTATCCGGCCCCCGTGCCCTTTCCCGATCGCTTTCCGAGCCGTCGATACAGCGATGTCGCGTTCGACAATGGGTACGCCGATGGGTACGAAAAGGGGCTCGACGACGGACGCGATGGACGGGCGTACGATCCGGTTCGACATCGGTGGTATCGCGAGGGCGACCGTCGCTACGACAGCCGGTACGGCTCGCGGGCGCAGTACCAGAACATCTACCGCGATGGATTCAGGCGCGGCTACGAAGCAGGCTACCGCGACGGGGACCGTTACGGGGCCGAGCGTCGTGACAGCTTTCGCCTGCCCTGGCCGTTCTGAGACGAAGCTGATCCGTTCGTGTCGAATTTGCACGGTGCGGACGAGCCCCATACAGCTGCCGCGCCGCCCTCGGATAGCCAGACTGAGGCGACACGACCTTTAGATACAACACCTTACGTGGTTCAGGCCCTGGTCGGATCAACCTGGAATCGACGGGCATTCCGGTTGCTCCGCGGAAAGTGGAGATTGCCAGCGCGGGAGGAGACACTCAATGAGACGCTCGGTTTGGCTCGTCGCAACGTCGCTGACGCTCACGGCGGTCGTCAGCTCCGTCGACGTGGTGCGCGCGCAGGGCCGTGGCGCGGGTGCCGGAGGGCGCCGCGGCGCGCCGGTCGCCACGCCTCCCGTCACCGCACCGGCGGGGCGGGCGGCGCCCGCCAGGCCGCAGGGGCCGCCACCGGTCGCGGAGCGCGCCGCTCAGGACCGCGGTCGCGGCGCGAGTGCGCCCACCGAAGCCGCTGGACAGCCCCCGGTCTGGGCACGCGAACGCCGCCCCCCGACGGCGAGCGAGCTGGTCGCACACAATCCGCCGCTCGCGGCGCGCCTGCAGGCGCTGCTGCCCGACACGGATTTGCAGGCCGCCAGCAGCGGCTTCTCGAACCTCGGTCAGTTCGTGGCGGCAGTCCACGTATCCGACAATCTCGACATCCCCTTCGATCGGCTCAAGGTCAGGATGGTCGATGAAAAGATGAGCCTCGGCGACGCCGTTCGCGCGCTGCGGCCGGAGACCGACGCGGATGCGGCCGCCGAGCGGGCGGAACGCCAGGCCCGCGCGAACATGCGGGACGTACGAGAAGACTGATGCGGGGCTGAGGACGCAGGGGCTGAGGCCCCCGCTCGACAGGTGATTGACTGTAGTGACCGTGCGTAGGGCGCAGCCCTCAGCCTGCGCGCTGCGAGGACCGCTATCCACATCCGGCTCTCCCGCGAGCGTCGCGCGTGGCAAGACGCCCCCGACGCCCTCGGCCTCACGCTGACCCATGCCTATTCGACGGAGCACAATCCGCTCGACGCGGCCCGCCGCGGGCGATCGCCGCCGCACCGGCGCGAGCGGCAGCGCCTGGGTCGTCGCCTCGCCCTGCGGTCGTGCTCTTCGCCGCCGTCGGGCGGACGCTGGGCGCCGCCGACGCCTCTCTGACGCGATCGTCGTCAGCGCAGGCGTCGCGTCAACCTCGCGCGCCGGTGACGTAGAGGCGGACCTTCAGGTCCGCCTACCGCACGGGAATGAGCGGGATCTTCCCCTTGTTGGCTTCGGCCGCCTTGTGCGCGGCCACGGAGACCTGCGCGGCGGCGCGCTCGGCCACCGTGAGGAACGCGCGCGCCGCTGACGAGCCAGGCTCGCTGACCACGAGCGGCACGCCCGTGTCGCTGCCTTCGCGAATGGGCTGGTAGATCGGCAGGCGGCCGAGAAACGGCACCTCCATCACCTGGGCCAGCGCTTCTCCGCCGCCGTGCCCGAAGATGTCGGTCTCGTAGTGGCAGTTCGGGCAGGCGTAGTAGCTCATGTTCTCCACCACGCCGATCGGGGGGATGTTCAGCTTCTGGTACATCCGGATCGCTCGTCGCGTATCGGCGAGCGACACCTGCTGCGGCGTCGTGACGAGGATGGCCCCCGCCACGGGCACCGTCTGGCTGAGGCTCAGCGCCACGTCGCCGGTGCCTGGCGGCATGTCGACAATGAGGTAGTCGAGATCCTTCCAGGCCACGTCGCGGAAGAACTGCTGGATGGCGCCGTGGAGCATCGGGCCCCGCCAGATCACCGCCGAATCCTCGCCCGTGAGGAAGCCCATCGAGACCACCTGCAGCTCGTGCACTTCGGCGGGCATGATCCGCTGACCGTCCGTGGTCAGCTGCTGCGCGGTCAGCCCCAGCATGATCGGGACGTTCGGGCCGTAAATGTCCCCATCGAGAATGCCCACGCGGCTTCCGCACTTTGCGAGCGCCAGTGCCAGGTTCACGGCGACCGTCGTCTTGCCGACGCCACCCTTGCCCGCCCCCACGGCAATCACGTTCTTCACGCCAGGCAGGGGCGTACGTCCGGTCTCGGGCACGGAGACGGACCGCACGCTGGCGGTCATCTGCACGTCGACCGCTTCGACGCCTGGGATCGCGCGCACGGCGGCGGCGGCCTGGTCGCGCATCTGATCCTTGACCGGGCACGCGGGCGTCGTGAGCTCGATGGTGAAAGCCACCCGACTGCCGTCGACGCTGAGATGCTTGACGAACCCGAGCGACACGATGTCGCGGCGCAGGTCGGGGTCGACAACCACGCGCAGGGCGTTGAGGACGGCTTCCCGATCGGGGGCGGAGGGCATTGGTTCATTCTATCGCGCGATCGCGCAGGCTGAAGCCTGCGCTCTACAGGCGCCCAGGTCCCGTGGGCGTCCGGGGTTCGAACAGGCGACGTCCCTCGTTCGTGAGCAGCACCCAGAGCGCGTAGATGCCGAGCGCCGTGCCGAACGGGAGCACGAGCAGGTCGACCACCGCGAGGGCGAGCATGAGGATCCGACCCGCGGCGAGACGACGCCCGAGCAGCGATGCCGCCCACGCGTGCGCCGCGCCCCACAGCAGCGTGAAGACGCCGATGGAGGCGAAGGCCGCCGCCGTCAGTCCCGCGGCGAAGCTCAGCGTCTCGCGGTCGGGACCCTCGAGGATGGCGAGGGCCCCGGCCGCGAGCAGCAGCATGGAGACGCCCACCAGCAGGGCCAGCGCGCCCCAGAGCGCCGCGAGGATGCCGAGCAGCCTGACGTGCCGTTCCACGCTACGCGACGAGCACGTGGAGCTCGATGCGCGTGGGCGGATGATGGCGAGGCGTGAGGGTGACGTGGAGGCGCGTGCCGTGGAGGACGCCTGGGGGCACCGAGACCCGCAGCTGCTGGCACCGCAGCTCGGTACCGCTGCCCGCACAGTGGCGGCAGCGCTCGGTCCACGTCTCGCCGCGGCCGCCGCACCGGCGGCAGGTGCAACGGACGGGCACCTCGAGCGGCACGGTGGCGCCCTCGCGTGCCTCGCGCGCCGACAGCCGCACGGCCGCGCTCACGTCCGGATCGCGCTCGTCGGCCAGAAAGGCGCTGCGGATGCGATCCACCGCCGGCGCCACCGACGGGAAATCGACGACAACCTCGTCGGCGAAGCAGCTCGTCTCCGAGGACACGTCGCCGCCCGCGACGGCAGAGCCGCCGCCCCCGCGGGGACGGAACGTGTGACGGCCCATCAACTGTTGCTACCATAGGGGCCGTATCCGCAGAAGTCAATGGCCGCCAAGGAATGTCCGATGTGCGGGGAAACCATGCGGCTCCGCGAGCGCGAGGTCGTCGACCGCATGCCAGGCACCACGCAGACCAAGGCCACCAGGTATCAGGAATGGGTCTGCCCGGAGTGCGATTACTTCGAGGAAGCCGAAGAAGCGGGAAGCTGAAGGAGGGGCGTCAACGCGCGCCGAGCGTCAGCAGCAGTTCCTTTCGAATCCCTTCGTCCATCTCGTCGAGATTCAGGGCCGTCTCGCACTCGTCGCACAGCACCTCGAGCACGGCCGGCCGCCCCTCCTCCGAGACCTCGACGCGCGCCTCGTCCAGGTGGACGACGTGCATCTGGAGCGTCTTGACCAGGAAGTTCTGGTCGTTCCCGCACTGGGGACAGGTCAGCGCCACGCGCGACTCCTCTTTTGTCGTCAACAGCAAACTCCCTTGGGACGCGTACCGGACGTCCAGAATTCGATTGTAGGGGATGGCTTCTGCGCCCGCAATGCAGAAAGTCAACAAGCTGGGCTGTCAGACCTGCGGCTCGCCGCCCTCGGCGCACAGCGGATCGGGCACCCCCAGGCTGATCACCTCGCCGGTTCTGTGCCCGAAGAACCGGCAATGCGGCCCTTTTGCCTCGACGATATCGACGTCCACGACCATGGGGCTCGCCCGATACACCGCCGCCACGCACCCGCACGGCATCGTTTGCAGCGCGACCAGGGTGAGGGCTGCGGCGCGGGAGCCACGTGCGATCGAGGGAATGACAGTCATACGTGACCTTTAGACTACGCTAAACGCCTTTTGGTTCCTGTCGGATCACACCAGCGCAGGATAGTCCACCATGGCGCCGCGGACGCGCGCGAACGGGGTGAGCCGATGGGGCTGTGCATCCCCTCTGGACAGGATATGACGCACGCCGACGCCTCTGGCGACCAGGGCGTCGGCGATGAGCTGGCGGTGGCACTGCCACCATCTGGCCTCCGCGCACATCACCGCCACCAGATGATCCGTGGCAAAGGCGAGTAGCGCCTCGATTCCCTCGTGAAACTCGCGGGTCTGCATGTGATCGGCGTAGCCGCGGAAGCCTTGGTGGCGCCAGCCGCCGTTCGGTGAGTCGGGACCCGGCTTGCGCAGGCCGCCAAGGGCAGGGAGATGCTCGTAGGCGATGCCGTGCGCTGGCAGCAGGCGCGAGAGCGCGTCGCGCGAGAAGTGCGGATGACGCCGCGACCGTGGAACCGTCCGGACGTCAACGACACCGGTGACGCCATGCGCCTTCAGCAGATCCAGGAAGGCGTCGGCCGTCCTCGTCGAGTGGCCGATGGTCGCAATCAGCATCCCTCGGCAACCCGCAGCTGATGTGCCGCGCCAGACGAGGCGCGCCACGTGACGCGCCCGCGGTTGGGCTCGTGCGTCCACACTTCGAGCAGCGACGCGGGGAAGACCTCGGCGAGGCTGCCACGTGCGGGCTGCACGCGTCCGCCCTCGACGACCGATCCCAGATACAGCCGGTCGCGCGCGCGGGTCAGTGCCACGTACAGGAGCCGCTTTGTCTCCTCCAGCTCCTTTGGCCGGTCGTCCTCGTCACCGTCGGACTCGTAGTCGCCCACAGCGGCCGACGGCTCCCCCTCGGGATCGACGGCAATGCGAATCGGGCTCCGGCGCGCGCTCGTCCCACGCGCGAGGTTCACGAGAAACACAATCGGAAACTCGAGCCCTTTCGACGCGTGCACCGTCATCAGGCTCACGGCGTCCCGGGCGTCGATGACGGCGTTGGCTTCGTCACCAACCGCCAGCCGATCGAGGGAGGCGGCGATCCGGCCGAGCGTGGCATATCCGCGGTTCTGCAGGCGGCGCACCAGCGCTCGGATCTTCTTGAGGTTCGCGCGCGCCTGTTCCAGGCGCGGCCCGTGCAGCTCGGCGACGTAGGCCGACTCCTCGAGCGCGAGGTCGAGCAGCTCGGCGGGCGGGATCCGATCCGCCAACCCACGCCATCGGGCGGTGGCGGCTCGCGCCTCGGCGAGCGCGCGGCCATCCGCCGCGTCGAGCTGCGCCATCGCATCGGGCGGCCTGGCGGATCCGAGCGCGTCCTCGAGGCCCGGCGCCAGGCGCCGCAGCGCCTCGTCCGACAGACCGACCATCCGTGATCGCATCAGCGCGGCCGCGCGCAGGTTCGACCACGGATCGGCGAGGTACCACAGCAGGGCCAGAACGTCCCTGATCTCCTCGGCATCGAAGAACCCGAGACCCTTGTAGACGTAGGTCCGAATGTCGCGCCGCATCAGGGCCGCCTCGAACTCGCGGTGGCTGTCGCGGGTGCGAAACAGCATCGCGATATCGCCAGGGCGCACCGCCCGGGGCACGCCACTCTCGCGGTCGCGCACGACGGCCTGCGTCGCCAGCAGGCGCGCGATCTCCGCTGCGGCCACCTCGGCGCAGCCCTCGGGCGTGTCGGCGGCGACGATGCCCAGCGCCTCGCATGGTGCTCCACGAGCGGCGCGAGCCGTGTCAGGCTCGCGAGCCACGGGAAAGCAATCTTCGTCCTCGTATCGAAAGGCGTCGGCGCGACCGGACACCTTGTCCATGTCGCGGCAGACGTCGTTCACGAACGACAGCAGAGCCGGCACCGATCGGAAACTGCGCGAGATCGTGCGGCGCACCTCGCCGCCGCCCGGACGCAGCGTGCCGAGGTACCTGGCCGCATCGCGCATCACGGCAGCGTCGGCGTCGCGGAAGCCATAGATCGACTGCTTGCGGTCGCCGACGATGAAGATCGACGGCTGGAGGGGGCCCTGGTGCGCCAGCCCGTCGCCTTCGCCCCAGGAGCGCACGAGCAGCGACACCAGCTCCCATTGGGCGCGGCTGGTGTCCTGGCACTCGTCGACCAGCACGTGGTGGTAGCGCGATTCGAGGCGGTAGCGGCTCTGCGCGAACTCTTCCATTTGCCGCAGCAGATCCAGCGCGCGGAGGAGCAGATCGGGGAAATCGAGGACGGCGTGGGTGTCCAGCGTGCGCCGATACTCCGTTTCGGCGATGCGAAACATGCGCCAGACGCCGCGGGAGACGAGCACGTTGAGATTGCGCCGGTACTCGGCGAGGACGCGGCCGATCGCGGCGGCGTGCTCGACGACGAGCGCCTGGTGCGCGCGCCAGTCGGCGGCGCTCGCAAACGCCGCCTTGGGATACGGCGACCTCGCCCGGGGCGCCGCGTCCTGCGTCAGAAAGTGCTCGCGGACTCGCACGACGGTGGCATGCACGGCCACCGCGTCCTGGGCCGCGTCGCCAGCGACCGCCTGCCGAAGCGCCCGAAGGCTACGGCTCAGCACCTCGAAGCGAGGCTCGAGCGGGCCCGTCGCAAGAAAACCGTCGAGGCCGCCGCGCATCGCCTCCAGGGCCTCGACCAGCGCCGCCGCCGCACGGCGGCCCGCGCCGGCGACATCGAGGGCGCCAGGCCCTGCACCCAGATAGCGCGACAGCGCGCCAGCCGCGATGAGCCGACGACTGAGGAGCGCGGCCAGCCCTGCGCGCGCACGACGCTCGCCGAGCTGCGCGAACACGAGGGCGACGTGCTCGTCTTCGCAGGCGGCCGACCGACAGATGCGCATGGCGCGATCCAGCGACTCGTCGACGAGCCGCGGTACCTCCGTCTCGTCCGCCACTTGAAAGCCAGGGTCCACGTCGGCTTCGAGCGGAAACTCACGCAGCAGCGACAGGCAGAACGCGTCGATGGTCGAGATGGTGATGTCGCCTGCACGGTCCCGCAGCGCGCGCCAGCGCGCAGGCGCGATCTCCCCCCGTCCGGCCAGTGCCTGCAGCGTGGTCATGATGCGGTCCCGCATCTCCGCCGCCGCCTTGCGCGTGAAGGTGATGGCCAGGATGTTGGCGGGCTCGACGCCCGCCTGGAGCAGGTTGACGTAGCGGTCGACGAGCACCCTGGTCTTGCCCGTGCCCGCCGAGGCTTCGAGCGCCACGTTGAAGCGCGGATCGACGGCCCGCTCCCGGGCGGCGCCGTCGCTACTCGACATAATCCTTCCGGCACACCGACGGATACGGGCAGAACCCGCAGATCGTCGCGTCGTACGGCCGTGGAGGAAACTCACCGCGCTCGATGCCGTCCACGGCGGCAAAGAGACGATCGCGTGCGGCCGCCAGCACCTGCGCTGCGTCCTTCGCACCAGGCTTGACCACCGGGATGAAGGCCCGCTTTCCCGAGAACGTCACATACGCCGCCTCATCGATCGTCCAGACCGGCCCCGTGCCCCCTGTGGTCAACCGCTCCTGCGCGCACAATGCGTAGATCGGCACCTGCAGCGCCCGTTTCGGGCTGGGCCCGGAACCCGACTTGTAGTCGACGACGCGCAGCCGATGGCCTTCCAGCAGATCGACCCGATCCGCGACGCCCTCGAGCGCGACGGATCGGCCGCCGGCTGCCCCGAGCGTGAAGTCGCCCGCCAGCCGGTACTCCAGCCATCGCTCCCGCACGGGAACCGGCCGCGCGGCTTCGATTCCGAGCACGATCTCGACCATGCCCACCGAGATCGCCGAGCCGAAGAGCCGCAGCCGCTCGAGCGACGCGTCAGCGTCGGCCAGCCGCGCGAGCATGGGACCGGCCACTTCCTCGAACAGCGCGCGCGCCCGCTCCATCGACTCCGGGGCGATGGGACCTCCGACCCGCGCGTCCCATTGCCGAAAGAAGCGCTCGAAGACCTCGTGGACGAAGCGGCCACGGGCCCGCGGCGAGCGCGCGTCCTCGTCCTCGGGCGGCTCCTCCAGGCCAAGGACATCGGCCGCGAAGTACTTGAAGGGGCAATCCTGATACCGTTCGAGCGCGCTCAAGGCATAGGCAGGGGGCCGGTGCCCCTGCGTCATGCCGCGAGACGGACCGCGCTCGCCGCGAAGCGCCGCCCATTCCTGCGCCGCGTGTGTCACATCCTCCGAGCGAAGCGGTAGCAGGGTGTACTCTGCAGTCTCCAACCCCGCGTCGCCCAGCTCGTCCAGCAGGCTCGACGGCGCCACGAGCGCATCATCCTCGAGCGTGAACGTCGAGACCACCAGCCGACCCGATGGCAGGCGCACCAGGTCGCGAAAGGCAGCCTTGGCGCCTTCGAGCCGTTCGGATTCGGCAGGCCAGCCCAGATCCCGCAGCAGCGCGGGCGAATAGAAGATGTTGCGTCGCGGCGGCTCCGGCCACTCTCCGTCGACCAGCCCCGCGAGCTGCACGAGCTCGAACTCACCGAACGGCGCGCTCGCCGCGTCCACGACGTGCGCGCCAGACGCGCCGGTCCGCGGCGCAAACGTCTGCCCCTCGATCCAGCGGCGCACGAGCGCCGCCACGGTCTCGAACTCCACAGGTCCGGAGTCGAAGCGCGCGAAGGCGTCGCGAAGCGCGGCCACGGTGTCGTGAATGGCCGCCCGCGCGCGCAGATGCCGCTCCCGACGGACATCCGCCTCCGCGCTCAGCGCTACGGCGGATACGTCACCGGGCACGTCCGGAGGGCGCTCGTGTCGTGTCAGAAAGGACAGGAGGACCGTGAGGTGGTCGGCGCCGGACGCGGAGGACCGCAGCGGACGCAGCTCCCGCGCCACCTCTGCCAGCGCCGCCGCCGCGCGGAGCGGAATCTGCGCCAGCCGCTCGACGTCGCCGAGATATCCCGCGGCGGCCAACGCCTCGTCCAAGGCCCGGACATCCTGCGGCGTGACCGAATCGAAATGGAAATGCGGCGATCCCAGCAGGGCCACCGAAGGCGCCCGCCCGAAGTTCCCGCAAACGAAAGAGAAGACCAGGTCGAGTGCCGCTGCGTAGGGCTCCGCGGCGAGCGGGAGCGTGTCGAACATCTGGCACGGAATTCCCGCCGACCGGAGGACCGCTCGCGCCAGGTAGACGTACGGCAGCGGCCGGTGCACCACCAGCGCCGTGCGGTCCAGCAAACGGGGTTCGTCACGCACCCACCGAGCGAACGCCGCCACTTCATCCTCACGGTCCCGGACGGATTGCGCGGTGCCGCCACCGGGGGGAACGAGCAGGATCGGAGCCAGCCGACGCCCGCTGGTCTCGAACCGCACTTCCTCGATGCCCGGCAGCAGGCGATGGATTCGCTCGTGGAAGCTTCCTGCCACGACTGCGTCAGTGGCGACAACGTCGAGCCGCGTCAGCCCGGGGATGCGGGCGAGCAGGTCCCAGTCCACAGGAAACAGGCCGCAGGGATCCAGCGCGCGGTCGCCGACCGTCAACACGATGTGCTGCCACGGCTGCAGGGATGGCGTGGCGATCAGCAGGCGTGGCAGCGCGTGTTCGTCCAGCGCCCCGCTGTCCTCGCATCGCCGCTCGAAGCGACGGAACGCAGAGACGAGAAAGCGCGTCTGGCGCAGCAGCCGCTCGGCGCCGCGATCGTGAGACGCGCCCGGCTCCAGCATGCCGACCGCAAGCCGCTCGAAGGCGTCGACATCCTTCTGGTGGCGCCAGAGGCCGTCGTAGAAGCGCAGGATCTCCGAGGTGAGCCCTGCGCGCAGTCGAAACGGCGGGGTATGGCCGTCCTCGACGGCGGCGCGGCAGGCGGCGCCGAGCAGGATTTCCCGTTCAGCGGGCGTCAGGATCCGGACGGGCCGTGGCAGCCGCTCTGCGAGGCGTCGGTACAGGTCGTCCCGCGTAATCAGGTCGGGTAGATCTGCGGCATCGGCCGGCTCGCGCGCGCGGCGCTCGATCGAGCAGAGCAGATGGGCGGCGGCCGCGCGCGTGGGCACGACAACCAGGCGATCGCGACGGGCGCCTTCGCACGCCAGAGCTGCCACCGCCTCGCGAAAGTCATGGAGGTCGGACACCCGCACGAGGCGCGTCGTGCGGGCAGCGATCACGGGAGGCGAGGCGGCTCGAGCAGGGTGCGGATCTCCTGCTGGACCCGAGCGAGGAGCAGCAGGGCCCCCGCGGCCGAAGACGACGCCTCCCAGGCCGTCGTCACGTCGGCGGCCTGCACGGCACGATACCGTGCGCTCACCGCGTTCTCCGCAAATCGCCACGCCCCGATCAGCAGATCGTGGACGACCTGCAGGTCGGCGGGCGTACGAACGCGCTCGAGCCGCTCGGCGCCGCCCGCCAACCTGGCGCGCAAGGACACGAGCGCGTCCGGCGCGGGACCGTCGAGACGGCGGATCGCCTCCAGCAGCGGCTCCGACTTCACCAGCTGCAGCAGCTGCGATCCGACGGACCGCTGATACTCGAAGTACAAGGAGCGTCTGAGCGTCCACTGATCCCGCAGCAGGCGCAGGTGCCGCGCGGCGTCGAGCTGGCCTTGCACGGAGGCGTGCAGGGCCAGCACCATCTCGGGGCGTCGGCGGCCCAGGCGCGCGTCCTCGCGGGGAATCCGCGCCAGCACGCGCTCGACGTCGCCCACGCGGGCGCGCGCCGCCGCCTGGGTTGCCTGCGTGACGAGCCGCTGGGCGAGCTGATCGTAGCGGGCGTCGATGGCGCGCTCTTCGCGAATCTGGCTGTCGGCCCTTCGCCGAAGGGCGACGGCGTCCACGGCGGGCAGAGACGCACCCACCTCGCTCAGCAAGGCGAGCGCAGATTCCAGCAGGGCCACGCGATCGGCGGCACGCTCGGTCAGCTCCGCGACTCGAAAGAGCTGATCGAGCTGGTCCCGCGGCGACGGCATGGCGGCCAGACGCTCCAATTCCACGGGCGGCGCCAGAGCCACGAGCGTGACGTCGAAGGAGGTGACGCCCGCCGCGGCCCGAAGACCGGAGATCGCTTCGTCTACCACGGCGACGATCTCCTGGACGTCCTTCTGCCGGTAGCCGTAGTGCTCACGCGGCCAGTCGACGAGCGTCGCGCGTGCCTGCTCGGCAATCGCGAGCGCACGGGCCCGATCGCGCGTCAGGAGCACCTCGTTCAGCACCGCCGCGACGTCGTTGTTGAGGCGGAGAAAGTCTCCTTCGCCGCGCGTCTGCGCGTACCGCTGGTAGCGGGCCGAGGCCGCGTGCCGCTCCGTGCGCGGCCAGTCGATCGCGCGTGCCGGTACCGTGACGGGATGCAGCCGCGGCTGGTCCGCGGTGCCGCCCACGACCATCGAGAAGATCACCCGATCATCCACGCGGGCGTACTCGCCGTAGCTGACCAGGCTCGCGCCGTCGGTGAGAAACAGACGCAGCCACAAGACGTCCTGGGCGGCGCCAGCAGCGCTCGACACCACCAGAGCCATCACCGCGGCGACCACAACCCTCTTCGTCATCATGTGCGGTGATCGCATTCTACCTCTGCGAGAATTCGTCAACGGCCCTTTCGACCTGCGGGTGTGGAAAAGTTGTGGACGCCACGTGCAAAAGCTGTGGAGAAGCTGCCAGCGCAAATTTTTTTTGCGCGGGATCATTCGGAGCGCCTCGCGAGCTGCGCCCTGTGGACGCGCCTTCGCGATCCGCTTCGCTTGATCGCTGGCGTGCGACGCGTAGAATCATCGACCGTTCCCCAATTCTTTCCGGTTCCGCTCACGACATGACGGTTCATCGCTTCGAAGAAACCATCGGCGGGCGCGCGTACCAGATTGAGGTCACGCCCGTCAGCAACCGGTGGCGAGCTCAGCTCCAGCGCACCCCTGGCATTCCCGCCGCCATGATGCCCTTCTACGGGCAGACGCCAGACGAGGCCGCCCGCCACTTGGCACAATGGCTCGCGCTGGCGCACCGCCGGGCGCCATCCGCTGTTTAGACCACAATCCTTGTAAATCGGACCTGTGACAGAGCAGGTCCCGCCTTCGCGCGCTCCAGTACCCGCGCGCTACGGCGGGCAAGCCCGCCCTCGTGCCGCTCGAACGGCCGCGCGCTGCGAGAAGGCAGGCCCCGTACTGGAATTGGGCGGTTGGGGCCCATGAAGCGATCCCACAGGCTCTCCGGATCCCTTGTAAAGACGTCGTCGGCCTCGGCCAGGAAGAGGGCCCAGGCATCGGTACGGGCCAGCTCGGCATCCAGCTGGCCCGGGCCCCAGGCGGCGTGCCCCCGAAACACCTTCAAGGACTCCGGAACTGGGCTCGCCCTCAGCGCAGCGTCGATGACCCCTTGGTCCGCACTGGACCACACGCCTGCAAATACCGTCAGATGCGGCCCGACTGGCGGGTCTCCCCGCCCCAGCACGATGATCCGCTCCGGGGCCACAGGACCGCCGATGAAGAGTCGAAGCCGTGAGTCCGGCGCCTCAGGCGGTGAGGCGTCGGTCGGGCGGTTGAGGACCAGGCCGAGCGTCCCGCGTTCGTCGTGCGCGAGCACAAGGATGACGGTTTGCTGGAATCGCGGGTCCGGGATGTCGCGTCTGGCGACCAGCAGCACGCCAGGAGCAGGCCCTCGGGCAGCCAACTGAACCGCTGGGACGCACGGGGCCGCCGTGAGCAGCAGAGTCGGCAGTATCAGGGCGATTCGCATGACCCCTCCAGCCGCGGTCAAAGCGGTTCCGCCAGGTGGAGCCCCTCCACGCGACGCCCAATCGGGCCTATGATCCGGACTCGTGGATCCACTGCTCGCCACCCTCGCGTGTTTTCTCGTCTACGTGGCCGGCTACCGGTTCTACGCCCGCCGCCTGGCCACGCATCTGTTCGAGCTCGATCCGGCCCGCGTGACGCCAGCGCACGCCTGCCGCGACAACATCGATTACGTGCCGGCAAACCGGTACGTCCTGTTCGGCCACCACTTTACGTCCATCACGGGTCTGTCGCCGATGCTCGGCCCGGCCATTGCCGTGATCTGGGGATGGGTACCGGCCATGATCTGGGTGGTCCTGGGTGCGGTCCTCATCGGCGCCGTGCACGATTTCAGCGCGCTGGCCGTCTCGATCCGCGCGAGGGGCGCCTCGATCGGCAAGATCGCCGAGACGATCATCGGCCGACGGGCCAAGACGCTCTTCCACGTCATTATCTTCTTCCTCATCGCGCTGGCGATGGGCGTGTTCGTGCAGGTCGTGGGCCTGCTGTTCTCACCTGCCTACTACCCGCAGGCGGTGCTGCCCTCAGCCGCCCTGATGATCATCGCCGTCGCGATCGGCCTGCTCGTTCACAGGCGCGGGATGTCGGTGCCGACTATCAGCATCGTGGGGTTCGGGCTGACGATTCTGTTCGTGTGGGCGGGCGTCGAGTTCCCCGTGGTCGGGCCGACGGTACCACAGTGGATGTGGCTCATCCTGGGGTACGCGTTCCTGGCGAGCGTCCTCCCCGTCTGGCTGCTGCTGCAGCCGCGCGACTATATCAACGGCATTCTGCTCATCCTCGGGCTCGGAGCCATGTACGTGGGCCTGTTCGTCACGCAGCCCGACTTCGCGGCGCCCGCGGTGAACGTCCGTCCGGCGGGGGCCCCTCCGATGTTTCCGTTCGTGTTCATCGTGATCGCCTGCGGCGCGGCCAGCGGCTTCCACTCGCTCGTCTCCTCGGGGACGTCGGCCAAGCAGCTCGACCGCGAGCCCGACGCGCGCTTCATCGGGTACGGCTCGATGATCGGTGAGTCGCTGCTGGGCCTGATGGCGGTGCTGGCATGCAGCGCCGGCTTCTACTCGCGTGACGAGTGGCTGGCGCACTATCGGACGTGGGAGAGCGCCGACGGGCTCGGCAACAATATCGCCGCGTTCGTCGGCGGGACGTCGCGCTTCCTCCAGAGCCTCGGTTTCCCCAGCGATCTGGCGGCCTCGCTGGTCGCGCTGATCATCGTCTCGTTCGCGCTCACGACGGTCGACTCCGCGACGCGGCTGCTGCGCTACAACATCTCCGAGATAGGCGAGACCGTGAGGATCCGGGCGCTCGGAAACCGGTATGTGGCATCGGGGCTGGCAGTGGCCGCCATCGCGTTCTTCGCCTTCTATGAGATGAACGGCCAGGCGGCGGGCCAGGTGCTGTGGCAGCTCTTCGGGACGACCAATCAGCTGATGGCTGGGCTGGCGCTGCTGGCCGTGACGCTGTACCTGCTGCAGCGTGGGAAGTCGGTCGCGTACACCCTGCTGCCCATGGGCTTCATGCTCGTCACCACCCTCACCGCCATGGCGAGCAAGCTCGCCGAGTTCTGGCGGCTCGAGCAGTGGACGCTGCTCGTGACCGGCGGCGCGCTCTTCGCGCTGGCGTTGTGGCTCGTCGCCGAGGCGTGGCTGGCGGTCCGACGATACCGCCAGCAGCCGACGATCCAGACCCTCGACGTCGCGTTCGAGCAGGTGTGAGCTCTGGCGCGTACGTGCGTAGGGGCGACGCGTGCGCCGCCCCTACGATCGAATCTCGACTGTTCGTCAGTTGGTCGCCGCCGCGGGCGCCAGCGCCACGACCTCGGCGCGGGGGACGGCGCGCTCCGGGTTGAGCGCGTGCGCCGGAATCATCGACTCCCACTGCAGCTTCAGCTGGTCGGCCGCCGACAGCGTCGCCCGGAGCACCTGGACCTGGTTGGGATTCGGCATCCCCGCGACCGGTGTGTCCGCTGTGTAGAGGACACGTTCGGCCGGCAGGTACACCATCAGGTGGCTGTCGGTGTGCTCGCTGCCAGTGACGCGGTGGATCTCGACGACCTTGCCGTTGGTGCCGCGCCGGATCTCGCGGTCGCCGATCCCCTGGACGGTCACGCGACGGTTCGCCACCTTCGAGAGGCTGTCGCCGATCAGCGTGCGCGGCCCGGAGAGCAGCCGCTGCATGGTTTCCGCACTGTTGCGATGCATCAGGATCGTGGCGCCCTCCCCGGCGGCCGCCGCCAGACCGCTGGCGTGGTCGAAGTGTGGATGCGAATTGACGACGAAGCGGATCGGCTTGTTCGGAATCGCTTGCTTGGCCGCCGCCATCACCGCCGTCCCGCGCGCGTCGCTCTGGCCGCTCTCGACCACGAGGATGTGGTCGCCCATATCGACGGCGATCGCGGTGTAGTTGCCGCCGATCTTGAAGACGCCATCGCCGAGCTTCTCCACGGCTGGCCCGGCAGCCTGCTGTCCGCCGCCGCCCGCTCCGCCGCGGCCGCCCTGCGCAGGCGCGCCGGGCGGGGGTCCACCGGGACCGCCGCCACGAGCGGGGGCTGGAGGAGGCGTGAGCAGCGCCGCCAGGTTCGCGGGGTTCGGCGTGGCCGACGCGATGTTGGCGTCGAAGGTCTGCAGCCCGGCCTGCCGCTGCACGATGCGGGTCGGGACCTGCACCCCGTTCATGTTCTGGTAGTTCGAGTACTCGAACTCAACCAGCAGGTCACCGACCACAGCGTGCTCCATCCGGGTTTCGACCTTGGTTACCTGGTTCTGGTTGTTGATGTAGCCGGTCACCGTATACATCTGTCCCGACGGCGACTTGAAGTTCGCCGGCGAGAAGGAGACGACCTGCTGGCCACCTTCCTGGCGGACGGTGGCGTTGTTGGCCGCCGCGCCCTTCAGGAAGCCCCATGGCGTCGTCCAGATGTTCAGCGCCTGCCCCCAGTTGGTACTGGCCTGCTGGCCGTTGATGTTCTGGTTGAAGACGCCTGGCATCGGTGCGGGCACGCCCGGTACGGTGGGCGGCTGCGTCGGACCCGTCGCCCGCGAGACGAGCGCCATCGCGTCGGCTGCCTGTCCGAAGTTGATGGTGCGCGTGTACTGGGTGATCTGCGTGAGGTTGGTCGGCCCCATCGGGTTTCCGATGCTCTTGCTCTGGCCAAAGGCCCCGTTTCGCGCGGTGCCCGAATAGGTAATCGAGTTCAGCGTGTCCGCGCCCATCGCCTTCGATGCCGCGGCGACGACCGAGCTGGCGTTCTGTGCGGACGCGCCCATCGAGAGGAAGGTCACGAGGAGCGCGGCAACCGTAAGCGTTCTGAGCAGCATACGTGCCTCCAGATTCCGTGTAGATTTCTGCCCGAATGTGTGTAGCCCGCGGATTATATATCTGTCGGGCCTGGCTGGTGTTTTACCGTCCACGGCTGAGCCCTGCACGTGAAATCCCCCTCCCCCAATAAGGGGGGTCGCAAGCCGCCAGCGACCATGTATTGGCATGTATTGGGGGTGGTGAACCGGACTCGGGCCAGCTCGAACCACCAGACGCCGGACGTCGTATGCCGATCGATAGTCGCCATTGGACCGCTATGCGGCCCGGAGCGCGGATTTGGTTCCCGTTGTGCCCTCGGCATAGCGGTCTACTAGGCGCGCGGAGCACGCCAAAGAAATACTGGCAACCAGCCAAGGGGCGCTGCGGGGATATCACCCCTCGACTTCGCTCGGGGTGGCCTGAGCGACAGTCGAAGGCCAAGGGGCAGAGCCCCTCGGCTGGTTGATGACAAGCCTGGGCCGTGACCATTAATCACGTACTGACCTTCTTGGTCCTGCTGGCGCTGGCCCTCTTCCTGATTCGCGACGTTCGGCGGGCGTCTGCCTCGCGGCGGGTCGACACCAGCATACGACCCTGGGGATGGCGACTTCGCGGCGCGAGCCTTTCCCTCGCGCTCCCGATCGGGTTCTGGTCGCTGCTCGTCGAACCGAATCGGTCTGGGCGACGAGGGCAGCGCATTCTCGTGCGCGCGGCACATGGATCGGCACGGATGTGGGGAGACCGAGGGCTTCCTCCCCGTGGTCAATTCACCGCGAATGGGTGTGTGTGGCTATGGCGTCGAGGAGTGAATTGCCGATTATGGCCGAAGGGAAAAGCCCACCGCAGCTGCTGCCGTTCTGAGACGATCATCAAAGGCAATTAGCGGCCGCTGCTTCGGACGTTCCCGGCACCATACCAGCGCCGCGGCAAGCTGTGCGGCATCGCCCGCTCGAAGAACGTGCGCGTCTGGAAGTTCTTCCGCGAGCGACCGGACCTTTTCGCTGGGCTGAATTTCGTCCCACCCGGCACGAAGTTGCCGGAGCAGCCGGATTGCTTTGACTCGTTCTTCAGCCGTGAGCCGGCCTTCGCGAACGAGCCGAGCGAAGGCACTACGCGCTTCAAGCGGCGTTCCCCACCACACGATGATGCGCTTGAACTCGCGCTGCAGCCGTCGTCCCTGTGCAGTCGCAGGTTGCGAGCAACACAGAGGAATGATCGCGCTCGCATCCCAGAACGCCACACGTCAGTCCTCGTCGCGGTCCGCGCTCACGGCCGCGATCACGGCGTCGAGTGGGACACTGGGACGGCGCGCCTTCCAAAACGACGCGGGAAGCTTGCCCGTTCCTTTTCGCATCAGGCCGGCGGCAACGAGGTCCGCGTCGTTCTGTTCGTCTCCCTCGACGGTAAACGGAATGATTTTGGCGATCGGCCGCTGGCGGTCGCGAACGACGATCTCTTCTCCGGCGCGGACTTCCTTCAGATATTGGGTGAGGCGGTTTCGCAGGTCCGCGATGTTCGTGCTTCGCATCCTGGGCTCCCAATATGGCTATGATAGCCACATTCATGCCCGCTGCGAGGTGAGAATTTCGGCAGTTCGGGACCCAGTGAGCGGATATGGATGAGGTTGGGACCTGTCTTGGGCCGATTCGAACCAAATCGTGTCATGGCTGAGGCAGTTGGAAGGCCTGAAAGGAGAGGTATAGCGCGGGCGAGCGCTCATTTAATGGCCTCAATCATCGCCTCCGGCCCAATCACAATGCCGTACCGGTGCGTGATCAGCGCCGACAAGTAGACGGTCGTTCGCTCGATGAATTCCAATTCGGGGGCGACGTCATTCACATCCTGAAGCTCGCCCTTGTGCACGATGTTGTGGCGAAGTTTGTCGAATCGGTCGATCCGCTCACCGTCGAATGAGTAGCCCGTGAGGATCTCGTTCTTGCCAACTTCGCATACGTTGTGCAGAACCCTGATCCGATTGAGGAGTGACTGGTTGCTCAGCTTCTTGAGGTACTTCGAGACGGCGTCCCGACGAAGTTCCTCCAACCCCTTCGCTTCAACATCGCGCAGCGCAACTGAAGTGTCCTCCACGAAGCTTCGCCAGTCGTCCGGATTGAGTAACGCGCTCACCGCGCAGTATTCGTTGACGGCTTCATCGAGAAGAGAATGGGCGAATACGATGCTCGCAGCAGCGGCGGCGATACGAGCATCTTCGATGGCATTAGCCGCTGCGGCCGCCACCTTGGCTGGCATTTCCTTCAGCGCCGCATCCCGCTGCTCAGGCGTTCCAAAATCGGGCCGCGTGAGTAGTTCGTGCGCTGCAATGTGAGCAGCGCGGGTAAGGCCTCGCTCAGCAGCCGTGGACCCGTGCGCCATGTACGCCTGAAGACTGAATATCAGACGCCAAAGCATCAGCGACCGGCCTGCCGCACGGCTGAAACGCGCAGCGACAATGGCTTGCCCTCATCGAGATCCGCGGCGTGCTTCATGATGCGACAGCCCTACAGGGTTTGGTCTTCTTCGCAGAGTCCCTGGGCGCGTCGGACGCATGCCATGAGGTGCCGGCCGCGGGACATTTGAATGCGTATCAGGCGCCCGATTCAGCGCGTCGAAACTTGGACACAGCTGCCCAGAAATCCGCGTCCAAGTCTCGTCTGCCCTGCACCGACATCATCTGCAGCAGGCCTAGAAAGATGCCGAGGAGTTGTCCAGTCGCAGAGGCCGAACTTGCAAACAGAGCCGAGGCAACGCCTGGTGCAAAGTAGAGAACGATGAGGACAGGAATGAATAGCAGTACAGACCAAAGGACAGCGGGAAAGACGTAAACGAGAATCGCTGAGGATCGCAGTTCACCGCGAATGATGTTCCAAACAGTTCGCGGGACCCCATACACGATCGGCAACAACGCGAAGCCAAACCAGATCCGACCAAGGGCGACGCCGATGACGAACACGAGGACGCTCACCACGATGGACAAACTCGGGGGGATGCTAACACGGCCATTCGCCTTTCGCTCGTTCTTGGCTCCGATTTGGCTTACGACGGCGTGCGCTCAGTCCATTGCCGACGGGTTCCGGAGGGCCGCTCAGGTCCCGGTTGGGCGACCCGGGCAACTCGTGACCTGCGACGTCGCTCGCGACCTGCTCCGCAGGAAATAAAGTTCTGCGTCAGCCTTCATGGGCGCTCCATTCGCGTCACTCAGATCGGCACTTCACACACCGCGACCGTATAATGTGAGCGGAATGCCCAGGAAGCATGTGATCCGTGTCTCCGAGGACCGAGCTGCGGACGAATTCCGTTCGCTGCTGCAGGAGGTTCGTGCGGGCGCGGAGGTCGTCATCGAGCATGGCACCCGGCCCGTCGCGGTTCTGCATGCTGCGGAGCCGGTTCGCCGGTCCCTCTCCGCCTGCATCGCGATCGCCAAAGAGCACGAGGAACAAACCGGAACCGCTCCCGTCCTCGACGCCGACTTCGCCGAAGACGTTGAAGCGACCCTCAAGCGCCGCGAGCCGTGGAACCCACCAAGCTGGGAGGAGTAGTCCTCGATTCCAGCGTCCTCATCGCCGGCGAACGGCGCGGGCACACCGTCCGAGAAATCCTTGAACAAGTCCACGCCAGCCAAGGAGACATCGAGGTTGGCATCTCCGTCGTCACGATCGCGGAGCTCGTGCACGGGGCGTATCGGGCGAAGGACACCGCGCGACAAGAGCGCCGCCTTCAGTTCATCGACCGGCTCGTCAGCGACGTGCCGATGCATTCCGTGACGGTCGACATTGCACGATTGGCGGGCCGGATCGAAGGAGAGCAGGCGGAGAAGGGAATTCAACTTCCGTTTGGCGATTTGCTGATCGGTGCGACGGCGTTACACCTCGAATATGGTGTTGCTACGGGAAACGCCCGTGACTTCCGGCGCATTCCTGGCCTCCGCGTTGTGACGCTCTGAATCGTCGCAAGGCCTTTCAGGCTCGTCTCGATCCCGCGGGCGCTCATCTCAATCGTCGACCTCGACCGGCTGTGCTAGCTTCGTCACGTGAGCGAGAAGGTGGGATGGAACGACCCGTGTCCCTGTGGCGGCGGTCGGAAGTTCAAAAAGTGCTGCATTGGCCGACCTGTGGACGCTGCCATCGAGTTGGTTGAAGAAGAGGGCAAGCCGTGGAAGATTGTCCTCAGGAACTTCGAGCAAGTCGAAACGGCCTTGGGACGCGACGTGCTACGCGGCTTCTGCCGGTGCTTCATCCACGCGGATCGTCTCACAAGCACGATCAGCAGCATCTACGCAAGCCGGGAACTCCACGGCTCCGAATCAGTCGCATTCGGCCGCGACCTGCATACCCTCGTCTGGTTCACCATCGGAACGCTCCGCGAGCTTGCGCTCGCGATTCGAGAGTTACGTAGTGCCCTCGCCAGGCAGCGAAAGCTCGATCCAGAGAGTCCGCCGTGGGTGAAACTGCGGGATATCGAGAAGCGTTGGGAAGACGACGAATCTTTCCGCCGTATGCGGGATAAGGCCGCCTTCCATGTCGATTCTGACGTCATCGACAAAGGGTTGGACGAACTCATCAAGCAACGCGATGTGGATCTCGCGCGCGGCGAGGGTCGAAAGTCCGTCAACGCATCACTTACGCTCGGGCTCGAAGCGATGCATAACGGATTAGACATGGACCTTCAGCAGTACGGGGAGTTCTTGGAGAAGGTCAGCGCTGACCATGGGATAGCTGAGACGATTCAGGAAGCATTCGTACTCGCTTGCCAGTCGGCGGGCGTGCCCTTTGGCGCTCACTGAGGGTGTCGTTCCGGGGTTCCCGGAAACGCATTTACGGCAAGAGCGGCGCGAAAAGAGTGAGGTCCGATGCCTTCACGGCAAAGATGCAGCCGGCGTTTCGGACCGCTTCGTTGACAAACTGGCCGGAAGCGAGCGCCGCTTGAACACGGATGATCGTTTCCCGAATAGGCATGGTCAGCACCTACAGGTTCGCCACCGCTTCTCTTGGGCTGGAACCTTCGCAAGTCTACTGTGAAGGCCTGCATAGCTGCCAGAGTTCTCAAGGAGACCTAAATGGCCGGCAGGTGCTTTGTGTTCGAGATCCGGCCGTGCTTGCGGCCGTGTTTCTGAACCGGTTATAAAAGCAACAGCAGCTCTTGGCTGGCTGTCGGCTCCGCGTCACACATCTGACGCGCTCTTGAGCGGGGTCCCTCCGATTCGCGTCGTCACGGCGCGACTGAGGCACCCAACATGGCCACCGGTGCCGCGGGTCACGGCCCATTGCCCTGACACGCGACCCGAGTACCGCCTCACGCGCACATCCCCGTGAGTCCTGAATAACCTGCAACCGTGGCCGCCGTGCTGTGGCCAAGGAGGCGTCTGATGGACTTCGATCCGCGTGATTACGACGGTCGCGAGCGCGACGGACGCGATCGTGACGATGACCGCATCTATGGCTGGGGAGAGGATCCGCGCGAGCGCGACGGGCGAGAGCGTGACCTCGACCCGCGCGACCGAGATCCCCGAGACCCCTTCGTGGAGGGCTTAGACCTGCCTCGCGGGCCCGAGCGGGAGCTGGTGATCGATGACCGCGAACGCGAGTACGAGCTGAATGGCGAGGACAGCCGCATGCTCGCCACCATCGGCGCGTTTCGGGTGGTCCCCGAGCGTGACTTGAAGGGCTTCCGCGACGCCGAGCACACGCTGGAACACCTTCGCGAAGAAGGGCTGATCCACGCGGTCCAGATTGGTCCCGACGACCGTGCCGACGTGTTGACGGACCGCGGTTGGGACTTGCTCGAGGCGAACCGCCGCGAGCGCGACGACGACGGCCACGACCCGCGCGACGACGACCGGCAGGAATTCCACGCCGGCGTGGCGCGCGAGCGGGAGCTGCAGCACGACGCCGATCTCTTTCGGGTCTATCTGAAAGTCGAAGACCGGCTCCGCGACCAGGGCGCCGACATCGAGCGGGTCATCCTGGAAGTGGACTTGCGCCGCGAATACCAGGAGTGGCTCCAGGAGCACAACCGCGGCCGGTCGGACAGCGACGGCCGGCCGGACCGCACCGACCGCGAAATCGAGGAGTGGGCACGAGAGCACGACCTGTACTTCGATGGAAAGGTGCACTTCCCCGACTTCCAGATTGAGTACGAGCTGGAAGGCCGCGACCGCCACGAGAACGTGGAAGTCACGACTGGGCATTACCGCGGCGCCCATGCCGCGAGCCGGGCGAAGGCGGGCTTCACCTGTGTGCGCGGCGGCCGGAGTGGTGGTGGCGGAACCCCGTTCGATCCCGATTACGCGGAGGACCTGGTATGACCGTCGGGCAGCTGGCGGATAGCACCTACCCGTGGCGGATCGAGGCGATTCAGCGGTTCGGATTTACGGTACGCCAGGCGCGATTCCTGGTGCACGTCCTCGTGCACTCCGGCGTGTTCCTCGAACGGCAGTACCGGCTCTTCTCTGGCTTCAAGCACGGGCACAACACGGAGACGTTCCTGCGCCGCCTGATAGACCGGAAGTTCGCGTACAGTAGTCACCCCGGGCAAGCTGCACCGCGGTCGCCTGTTCCATGTTCAGTTCAAACCGCTCTACGAGGCGATCGGCGAGCCCGACAACCGCAATCGGAGGCCGGTCGCCATCGGTCGCATGATCGAGCGGCTGATGCTGCTCGACATAGTCCTCGGCGACAAGCAGCACACCTGGCTGGGCACTGAAAAGGACAAGCTCGCGTATTTCCGCGCGCTCGACATCTTCGGCCGCAAGTTGGACGACGAGTACTTCCCGCGCCTCCACTTTGGCCAGGGACCGCAGAAGGCAATCCGGTACTTCCCCGACAAGCTGCCGATTGGCATCGAGCTGGGGAACGGTCGGTACCGTCACGTCTTCGTGTACCTCGCGCGCCAGAGCCTGCCGCACGACTTCCGGGTGTGGCTGTTACGGCACGGCAATCTCCTGCGCGGGCTGCGCGAATGGACCGTGCGGATCGTCTTCCCGAAGCGGTTCTACACCTCGAAGGCTCTGTCCCTCTGGGCCTTCCGAGATGACCTCACGAAGCGCCTGTCGCTCTCGACTGTCGGGGCGTTCGAGTGGTATCTGAAGGTCCGCCATGGGCACGACCTGACCTACACGAAAGCGCCCACATACATGAGGTTCGAGGAAGCGGCAAAGAAGTTCCGCGGACCGCGCTTTGAGGCGCTCGAACAGGTCTGGCTGAACGGGGATCCGACGGTGGTCCACAGTGCGGCGTCCACCATACTGGCCGACCAAGTCGGGCGAGGTCTGGGCCGCCCGGAAATCGTGCTGCTGCCGCACCAGTACCTCCAGCTCACGTCTCTTGTGGGCGTGGCATAGCTGAGGCCGAAACAGCAGACAACCGACCACCCCTATCGGTTGTCCTCAGCTGTTTCGGCTTCCTGCAGAAACCAGCGTTGGCGTCCCGCCTTGGTAGGCGACTCCCTTCGTCTGCTAAGTGACAGCACGCGTAGATCGTTACTGGCGCAGGCACCACGCACACGGGCGGCGTTCTGTGCCGCCCGTCCAGTCACTGGCGTGAATCGAAATCAGCACGCCATGACGTGAATGACCCCCATGCGGCGAGCGCCCGGTCGCCCCAGCGCCCGAATGGCTGGGGTCATTCACGTCATGGCGTGCTGCTGAAACGAGACCAAGAATTCGCGGAATTTCGCGGCACCTGTACGCCGCCGTGTCCGGTGATCTGCGCGCGATCATGGACGTGATCTGCCGCGGGTCTCTCCCGTGATCAGTGGGGTGGTGTACCCACCGGTCAGCTAAGCGTGAGGCCGCCCGCCATCACGTCATAGAGTCTGGAGCTGTGCTCGACGACGTACAAGGCCGCGGCGCTGCGCGCCGCCCGCGCGTGTACGGGTACGCGGCTTCGGGCCTTGACGTCGCCTGCGCGCAGCTCCGGGACTTGGCTCTTACGTGATGGCCGGCACGTGAATGGTTGACGTGAATGGTTGACGTGAATGACAACCTGAATGGCTGAACCTGAATGGCTGACGTTGACGCGAAATTCTGACCGGCGTATCCTGCGGATATCTCGTTGGTGTCGGCGCGACACCTCCTCCGCATTGCCCAATGCGGAGCGCGCACGGTCAGCGTCATATCCCCCTGATCCAGCGCACTCTCACAGCCAGCTTGCGGGTGAACGTTCGACACATCTCCAACGTTCTCGCCGCAGGCATTCGTGACGCACGACACGCGTCCCATTGACCCGTGTAGGAGTTGCGCACGATGTCCTGAGCCGGTTTGCGACCCAGGTCCCGGATCGGTTCGGGATTTCACAATCGGTGGCGACCAGCACATTGCTCCCAGCCACCGCGCCGGACGCCATATGGCTCCGGCGTGATCGATGTCGGCCCATCGCCCACATCCGCGCGTAACACCCAGCGCGCTGGCCTGATTCGCCGGCGTGTTGGAGCGCGCAAATCCCAACACATGGTCGTTTGTGCGGATCCGATGTGGAGCGCTTATGGATCACGAACACGACGTCACGTTCGAGCCGATATCGATCGCGCGGTGTCGTGAAGTCCTGGGGCACGAGGCCGAGGGGCTCTCAGATATCGAAGTGGACGAAATCCGCCGACATGCAGACGCAATGGCGCATGTCATTGTCGAGATTTTCTTGGAGCAGCGCGCCGCGCAGGAGTAGCCGATTGTGACCCGGTTACCGATCACCTTGTCGCAAAGGGACAACGGCGCTAAGCTGCGACCAATGATCGGTGCGGTCATCTATGTTCGCGTGTCTGATCCGCGGCAAGCGGAGAATTTGAGCCTCGCGACACAGCTGAAAACTTGCGAGGAATACTGCGAACGTCAAGGCTTCGTTGTGCTCGAACGATTCAAGGAGCAGGGCGAAAGCGCGAAGACGGCGGACCGAACGGAGCTACAGCGACTGCTGCAGTACTGCCGCACAAACAAGGGCAAGGTGCATTTCGTGGTCGTGTTCAATCTCACGCGCTTTGCGCGTGAGAAGTACGACCACTTTGCCTTGCGCGCACACCTGAAGTCCCTCGGTATTTCGCTGCGCTCCGCCACAGAACCGATCGACGACACCGCCACCGGCAAGTTGATGGAAGGCGTCCTGGCGGCGTTCGCGCAATTCGATAACGACGTGCGCTCCGATCGCACGAAAGCCGGAATGCGTGCGGCGCTCGAATTGGGACGCTGGACGTTCCTGGCGCCCCTCGGGTACCTGAATGCGCCGCGTTGGTCGGGCGAGAGCCTGGTCGAAGATCCCGAACGCGCCCCATTTGTGCGCCGTGCATTCGAAGAGTTCGCGACCGGCCGCTACACGAAACAGCAGGTGTTGGCCGAAGTGAC
>JACQTK010000181.1 GCA_016210845.1 Acidobacteriota bacterium
GGCTCGGCGGCCGGGGGGAGCGCCACCAGATCCTTGACGAACACGATGCCGATGATGTTGTCGAGGTTGCCGCGGTAGACCGGAATGCGCGAATACTGCTCCTCGCGGAACAGCGTGCGGAGGTCGTTGAGGCTGGCGTCGGCGCGTATGGCGATGATGTCGGGCCGCGGCGTCATCACCTCGCGGACGACGGTCCCCGTGAAGTCGACGATCGACTGCAGCAGCTCGCGCCCCTCCTCCTCCGAGATCGCGCCCTCCTCACCCTGCTCCTCGCCGGAGGCTGGCACCCGGCGGCCCGGGCCGGCCGCCACCCCTTCGGCTTCCGACGCGCCCTCAGGAGCCGCCTCGCGCTCGCCGCTGGCAATGCGGATGAGCGTCCGGGTCACGGGCCGCATCAGCCGCGCAATCGGCTGAAACGCGGGCAGCAGCACGTCCAGCACCCGCTCGGGGTCGCGGCTGACGATGAGCGTCGGCAGCAGGTGCTCGCAGACGACCACGAACGCCACGAGCGACACGAAGAACGTCGCGACCGACCGCGCGTCCTCCACCGTGCTCAGGCTGGCGATGAGCACGCCCGCCAGCACGGTGCAGAGGCCGATGAGGATCCGGACCGGAATGAACAGCTTCAGGGGATCGTCGAGATAGCGCCCGAGGCGGTCGCCGCGGCCGCCCCGCTCTGCCATCAGCCGCAGCGACAGCCGCATCAGCGCGCTGAAGGCCGCCTGCACGGACCCGAGGAACACCGTGACGCAGGCGATCAGAAACAGGGCGAGCGGCGTCATGCGGTGCGCGCGCGCGCGATGAGGCCCTCGCGCAGGCCGCCCCGCCTGCGCAGGCGGGCCTCGAGGCGGGCCATGCGGCCCTCGTCGCGCTCGTGATCATAGCCGAGCAGGTGCAGCAGCCCATGCAGCGCCAGCACGCGCAGCTCGGTCTGGAGCGAATGGCCGGCGGCGCGCGCCTGCCGTCGCGCCACGCCTGCCGCGATCACGATCTCTCCAAGATGGCCCCGCTCGTTCGACGGCCCGCCCCGCCGATGCCCACGGGCGAAGGCGGGAAAGGACAGGACGTCGGTGGCCTCGTCCTTCCGACGGTACTGCCGATTGAGCGCGCGAACCCGGGCGTCGGGCACGACGGCGACGGTGACGCAGCCGCGCGCGCGCGCCGGAGCCACCGAGGCGAGCCACGCCGCGAGGCCCGGCGTCCGCACGCCTCCGCCCGCCACGACGTCGACCACCAGCCGTCCAGGCGGACCGGAAGGTCCGCCGCCCCGTACTGAATCAGCCATTCCCACGGGCGCCGTTCGAGGCTCGATCGTAGGCCTTGACGATCTGCTGCACCAGCTTGTGGCGCACCACGTCCTTCTCGTCGAAGTAGACGAAGCCGATGCCCTCGACGTCCCTGACGACCTTCAGCGCCTCCACCAGGCCCGACAGGCGCGCGTTGGGCAGGTCGATCTGCGTGATGTCCCCGGTCACGACGGCCTTGGATCCGAATCCGAGCCGCGTGAGGAACATCTTCATCTGCTCCGACGTGGTGTTCTGCGCCTCGTCCAGGATGACGAAGGCGTCGTTGAGCGTCCGGCCGCGCATGAAGGCGAGCGGCGCCACCTCGATCACGCCGCGATCCATCAGCCGCACGGCCTTCTCGCTGTCCATCATGTCGAACAGCGCGTCGTGCAGCGGGCGCAGGTAGGGATTCACCTTCTCCTGCAGGTCGCCCGGCAGGAAGCCCAGCTTCTCGCCCGCCTCGACCGCGGGGCGCGCGAGGATGATGCGGCTGACGCGCTTGGCGACCAGGTCGTTCACCGCCTGCGCCATGGCCAGGTACGTCTTGCCGGTGCCCGCCGGTCCGACGCCGAACACGATGTCGAACTGCTCGATCGCGTCGAGGTACCTGCGCTGGTTCACGCTCTTCGGGTTCACGCGGCGGCGCGTGCCCTGGCGCTGCGTGCTTTTGAGAAAGTAGTCGCGCAGGTCGAGGCCGTCGTTCTCCACGAGCAGTTCGGCGGCCGTCTTGACGTCACCGTTGGCGAGCGTGTAGCCCTCGTCCCTGAGCATCCGGAGCTGGTCGAAGATGAGCGCCGCGCGCTGCTCCGCGGCGGGCTCCCCCTCGACCGTCAGCTCCGATCCCTGTGTGCGAATCTCCACGTCGAGCAGCGACTCGATGTGCTTGAGGTTGGCGTCGCGCGGCCCGTAGAGCGTCTCGAGGCCGGCCTCCGGCAGGGCAATCTTCTTCATCTATTTCAAGTGCAGTTCCTTGAGCTGCTTCGGATCCACCGGCGATGGCGCATCGGACATCAGGTCCACGGCGGCGGCCGTCTTCGGAAATGGAATGACCTCGCGGATCGAGCTCTCCCCCGCCAGGATCGCGACGATGCGATCCAGCCCCAGCGCGATGCCGCCGTGGGGCGGCGTGCCGTACTCGAGCGCCTCGAGGAAGAAGCCGAACCGCAGCTTCGCCTCCTCGGGGCTGATGTTCAGCAGCGAGAAGATCCGGCTCTGGAGGGCGGCGTCGTGGATGCGGATGCTGCCGCCGCCGATCTCGCTGCCGTTCAGGACCAGGTCGTACGCCTTGGCGCGCACGGATCCGGGCTCACGCTCGAGCCGGTCCAGATCGGCGTCGTGCGGCGATGTGAAGGGATGGTGCATCGATACGTAGCGACGCTCTTCAGGGTCCCACTCCAGCAAGGGAAAGTCCACGACCCACGTGAAGGCGTACTCGTCCGGATTCAGCAGCCCCTTCTGCCTCGCGAGCGCCAGCCTGAGCTGCCCCAGCATCTTCGACGTCGGCTCGGGCTCGCCGGCCGCGACGAGCAGCAGCTCGCCGTTGCCCGTGCCCGTGGCTTCGAGCATCTGGCGGACCTGGTCCTCACCGAGCGCCTTCATCACCGAGCTGGTGACGGCCCCGTCGGCCGCGCGCCGCGCCCATACCAGCCCGGTCGCCCCGAGCTGCTTGGCCTGCTCCACGATCCCGTCGACCTCACTGCGGGAGTAGCCGGCCGCGTTCTTCACGACGAAGCCGCGCACGGTGCCGCCGCCCGCGACGATCTCGCGGAACACGCGGAAGCTCGACTCGCGGAACAGCTCGCGGATGTCCTGGATGGGCATGCCGCAGCGCAGATCGGGCTTGTCCGACCCGTAGGCGGCCATCGCCGCCGCGTAGGTCATGCGCGAAAACGGCGTCTCGATCTCGCGCTCGATGGACGCGAAGATCTCGCGCATCAGCGGCTCAATCACCCCGAAGACCGTCTCGGGACGCGCGAAGGACATCTCCACGTCGACCTGTGTGAACTCCGGCTGACGATCGGCGCGCAGATCCTCGTCGCGGAAGCAGCGGCAGATCTGCACGTAGCGATCCATGCCCGCAATCATCAGGATCTGCTTGAAGAGCTGCGGCGACTGCGGCAGCGCGAAGAATTCGCCAGGGTGCACGCGGCTCGGCACGAGATAGTCGCGCGCGCCCTCCGGAGTGGACTTCGTGAGGATCGGCGTCTCGATCTCCCAGAAGCCGTGGGCGTCGAAGTACTGCCGCACGGCGGACGTGACACGGTGCCGCAGGCCGATGTTGGCCTGCAGGCGCGGGCGGCGCAGATCGAGGTACCGATACTTCAGCCGGACGTCCTCCGACACGGGCGTCTCGTCGGCAATCGGAAACGGCGGCGTCTTCGCCTCGTTGAGGACGGCAAGGTGGCGCGCGACCACCTCGACCTCGCCCGTGGCGAGCTTCGGGTTGACGGTGTCCGCCGACCGCCGCTGCACCCGCCCTGAGACGCCCACCACGTACTCCGACCGCAGACGCTTGGCCTTCGCCATCAGCGCCTCGTCATCGCCGCCGACGACGACCTGCGTGACGCCGCCGCGGTCGCGCACGTCGACGAAGAGGAGGCCGCCGAGGTCTCGGACGCGATGCACCCAGCCCAGGAGCACGACGTCCGCGCCGACGTCGTCGGCGCGCAGCGCCCCGCAGGCGTGCGTGCGTGTCAGATCGCCCAGTTGCTCAGCCACCTGTCTTCAATCCTTCGCGAATCGCCGCCGCCGCCGCCGGCTGATCCAGCGTCTGCTGCGTCTGCGCGGCCAGGTGTTTCACCGTCACCGTGCCCGCCGCGATCTCGTCCGCGCCGAGCAGCGCGACGAACGGGATACCGCGGCTGTCAGCGTACTTGATCTGCTTGCCGATCCTGTCGGCGTCCGGGTACACGAGCACGCGGAGCCCCGCCCGACGCAGGCGGTCGGCCAGCGCCAGCGCGTGCGGCGCCCCGCCGGCGTCGAAGGTGGCGATCATGACGTCGGCGGGCGTCATGGCGAGCGAGGCGGGAAACATGCCGCGCTCGGCCATCACGACGAGGATGCGCTCGAGCCCGAGCGAGAAGCCGCACGCGGGGATGCCCTGGCCCGAGAACATGCCGACCAGGTCGTCGTAGCGCCCGCCGCCGCCGAGGCTGCCTGGCAGATCGGCGACGTTGACCTCCATGATCGCGCCCGTGTAATACGAGAGCCCGCGCGCCAAGAAGGAATCAAGGGACATTCGTGGCGCTGCCGAAGTGTTCTGCGTGAGCTCCATGATTCTTTTTAGGTTCTCGTGCGCCGTGATATACGAGCTATCGGCCATCGTGCTTGAGCCTAGGAATCCTTCGGCCACGTCCAGCATTCTGAGGCTCGCACTCGCGCCAACCGCAGGCGGTACCGCGGTGACGAGGCCGTGAAACGCAAGGAACCCTTGACGGCACTCAGCACTAATGCCCCTTTCCCGTAATTCCGCCGCTACGCCATCAGCTCCTACCTTGTCGAGTTTGTCTATCGCGGTCAAAGCAGTCTCGTGCAGATCGTCCGCTATCCCGAATGTCCTCAACAACGATGTCAGCTGACGCCGGTGGTTAATTCGAATCACAAAGTCGTTGAATCCCAGCTCGCTCAGCACGTCCGCCACGGCTGCGCACAGCTCGGCTTCAACCACGGGCGAGGTCGACCCCAGCGTGTCGACGTCGCACTGGTAGAACTCCCGGAAGCGCCCCCGCGCGGGCCGGTCCGCGCGCCATACCGGCTGGATCTGATACCGCTTGAAGAGCCGTGGCAGCTTCGCCTGGTGCTCGGCCACCACGCGCGCCAGCGGCACGGTCAGGTCGTAGCGCAGCGCCAAATCCGCCTGCCCGCTCGCCTCGTGCTCGCCGCGCTTGAGGATCTTGAAGATGAGCTTGTTGCCCTCGTCTCCGTACTTTCCGAGCAGCGTGTCGATGTTCTCGACGGCGGGGGTTTCCAGCGGCTCGAAGCCGTATCGCTCGTACACGCGCTTCACGATCCCGATGACGTGCTCGCGGCGCCGCACGTCGTCCGGCAGGAAGTCGCGCATACCGCGCGCCGGCTCTGTGCGTGGCATATATCGGCGATTACGCGATGGTGGGCGCGGCCAGGAAGTCGACGCGATACCGCACGTAACTGTCCGCGTACCGCCGGATCGAGGCGTCCTCCTCCGCGGTGAGCGCGCGCCGGACCTTCCCGGGCACGCCCATGACCATCGATCCGGGGGGCACGACCAAGCCCTGCGGCACGAGCGTACCCGCGGCGACGATGGATCCCGTCCCGATGCGGCAGCCGTTGAGCAGGATGGCGCCCATCCCGATCAGGCAGCGATCCTCGATCGTGCACCCGTGCACCACCGCGCTGTGACCGATCGTCACCTCGTCGCCGATCCGCGTGGGATGCGTGTCGCGCTGGACGTGGACCAGCGTGAGATCCTGGACGCTCGTCCGCGCCCCGATGCGCACGTCGTTCACGTCCCCACGAATCACGACGTTCATCCAGACGCTGCTCTCGGCGCCGATATGGACGTCGCCGATGACCTGCGCGCTGACGTCGACGAACGCCGAGGCGTGGACGGTGGGATGGATGGAGCGGAACGGACGGATCATCTACCGGAATTATAGCTTTGGCAGCGTCAACCCCTGCTGCCGCTGATACTTCCCCTTCTTGTCCGCGTACGACACCTCGCAGATCTCGTCGCTCTGGAAGAAGAGGACCTGCGCAATCCCCTCGTTGGCGTAGACCTTGGCGGGCAGCGGCGTCGTGTTCGAGATTTCGAGCGTGACGAACCCCTCCCATTCCGGCTCGAAGGGCGTGACGTTGACGATCAGGCCGCACCGCGCGTACGTCGACTTGCCCACGCACACCGTGAGCACGTCGCGCGGGATCCGGAAGTACTCGACCGTGCGCGACAGCGCGAAGGAGTTGGGCGGGATGATGCAGACGTCGGCCTTGACGTCCACGAACGAGCGCGCGTCGAAGCTCTTGGGATCGACCACCGTGCTGTTGATGTTCGTGAACACCTTGAACTCGTCGGCCACGCGGATGTCGTAGCCGTACGACGACAGGCCGTACGAGATCACGCCCGCGCGCACCTGCCGATCCTCGAACGGCTCGATCATGCCGTGCTCGAGGGCCATCTTCTTGATCCAGCGGTCGGCCTTGATGGAAGCCACGTCAGCGTCGCGTGAGGAACATCAGCAGGAGCGTCAGGATGATGCTCGCGAGAATCGACGTCGCGAGCGGGAAGTAGAACGAGAAGTTCCCGCGGCGCACGGTGAAGTCCCCGGGCAGCCGGCCGAGGGGGACTCCCAGGCTGATGAGCAGCCCCACGGCCGCGATGACCAGGCCGAGGATGATGAGCAGGCGGCCCACGTCAAATCGTTTCCATGCCCCGGAAGAAGTACCCCACCTCGAAGGCGGCCGTCTCGGGCGCGTCGGACCCGTGCGTGGCGTTGCGCTCGATCGAGCTGCCGAACTCCTTGCGCAGCGTCCCGGGCTCGGCCTTGGCCGGATCGGTGGCGCCCATCAGCGCGCGCCACTTCCGGATCGCGTCCGGCGCCTCCAGCGCCATCACGACGCACGGACCGGACGACATGAACGCCGTGAGACCGCCAAAGAACGGCCGCTCGCGGTGCACCGCGTAGAAGCCCTCCGCCTCCGCCTTCGTCAGCTGCTGCAGCCGCATGGCGCGCACCGTGAAGCCCGCTTCCTCGATCCGCGCCAGGATCGTGCCGGTCAGCCGCCGCTCGACCGCGTCGGGCTTGATGATCGCCAACGTTCGTTCCATACCTATCCGACCTGCCCTGCCCGCCCCACCCGCCCTGCCCGCCTCACC
>JACQTK010000191.1 GCA_016210845.1 Acidobacteriota bacterium
GGCCGGTACGTCGGCAAGAAGACGGCGGGGCGGCTGGAGGACACCATCCTGAAGACGAACCTCGAAGCCGTCAAGGAGATCGTCCGGCAGATCCGGCTGCGCGACCTCGGCGGCATCATCGTGCTCGACTTCATCGACATGGAGGAGAAGAAGAACCGCCAGAAGGTGTTCCAGGGGGTGGAGCAGGAGCTGTGGAAGGATCGCGCGCCCTCGAAGGCGCTGCAGGTGTCGGATTTCGGCCTCGTGATCATCACGCGCAAGCGCGTGAAGCAGAGCCTCGAACGCGTGCTGACCGAGCCGTGCCCGTACTGCGCGGGAAGCGCCGTGATCAAGTCGAGCTCCACGATCTGCTACGAGATCCTCTCCGAGGTGAAGAAGATCAGCGGAGACCTGAACGGCCAGAGCCTCGTGCTGCGCGTGAACCCGGACATCGCGCGGGCCCTCCGCGACGAGGAGCGCGCCGTGTTCAAGGACCTGAAGCAGTCGCTCGGGCGCGAGATCGCGCTGCGGTCCGACGCGCAGCTGCACCACGAGCAGTTCGATCTGATGGCCATAGGGTAGGCCCCCGGGCCCAGGCCTCAGGAGAGTCCCGAATGGCGAAGCGAGTACCTCGAGCGGTCCTCATCGCCCTGCTCGTCGGCACGCCCGTCCACGCGGACGTCATCGGCGTCCAGGTGTTCCACCGATCCGACTTCACCGGCGCCTCCTTCGGCGCGGCGGGTCCGTACGAGAAGCTGTACGGGCAGATCTACTTCGCCATCGATCCGCTGAACCCCGCCAACCGCACGATCGCCGACATCGATCGCGCACCCCGCAACTCCGCGGGCAAGGTGGAGTTTCACGCCGACTTCTATCTGATCGCCCCCAAGGATCCGGCCCGCGGCAACGGAGTGGTGCTCCTCGAGGCGCCCAACCGCGGGACGAAGAACATGATCGAGCTCTTCAACCGCTACGGCGGGGGCGCCGATCCGCGGCGCATCCGCGATCTCGGCGACGGGTTCCTGATGCAGCAAGGCTTCACGCTGCTGTGGATCGGCTGGCAGTTCGACGTGCCGCGGCGCCCTGGGCTGATGGCCGTGTATCCGCCCGTGGCTCGCGAGACCGACGGCCGCTCGATCACGGGACTGGTTCGCAGCGACTTCATCCCGCGTGAGCGCGCGTCCGACATGCCTCTGGGGGATCTCGGCCACCTGGCCTACGCGGTCGCCGACGAGCGCGATTCGGCCAACGTGCTCACGGTCCGTGATACGCCCGGCGGGGCCCGGCGCGCTGTTCCGCGCGAGGCGTGGAGCTTCACATCCGACGGCACGCGCGTGTGGATGGACGCCGGATTCGAGCCCCTGAGGATCTACGAGGTGGTGTACCGGGCGAAGGATCCGCCGCTGGCCGGTGCCGGCTTCGCGGCGGTGCGGGACACGATTGCGATGCTCAAGAGCCGGGGGGCGGTGGAGCTGGGCATTCCCGCGGGCGCGATCCGGAATGCCATCGCGTTCGGAGCCTCGCAGAGCGGACGGTTCCTTCGCGCCTACCTGTACGACGGCTTCAACCAGGACGAGCGCGGGCGGAAGGTGTTCGACGGGGTGATCGTCCACACGGCTGGCGCGGGACGTGGAAGCTTCAACCTGCGCTTTGCGCAGCCGTCGCGGCATGGCCAGCCGTACGAGAGCTTCTTCTACCCGACCGACGTGTTTCCCTTCGCCGACCTCCCGCAGACCGATCCCGAGACCGGTCTCACCGACGGCCTGATGGCCCGCATATCCGACGTCGAGCTGCGTCCAAAGGTCTTCTATTGGAATACGTCCTACGAGTACTGGGGACGCGCCGCCTCGCTCGTGCACACGACCGTCGACGGACGCGAGGATGCACCGCTGCCGGCGAACGTCCGCATGTACCTGTTCGCGGGAGGGCAGCACGTCGGCGCGGCGTTCCCGCCGCGGCGCACGTTCGGCCAGCACCTCACCAATCCGCTCGACTATCGCTGGGCGATGCGGGCCCTGCTGGTCTCGATGCACCGGTGGATCGCCGACGGAGTTGCGCCGCCGCCGAGCGCGTATCCCCGCCTCGACGCCGGCACGCTGGTGCCGCGCCACGAGCTCCGCTTCCCGGAGATCCCGAACCTCCGCCCTCCCGCGGCGCCCCAGCAGGCGTACCGCGCCGACTGGGGTCCCGATTTCCGCGATCGGCGGATCGTGACGCGGGAACCGCCGGAGCTCGACGCGCGCTTCCCGATCTTCGTTCCCCAGGTCGGTGCCGACGGCAACGACATCGGCGGCGTGCGCATGCCCGAGCTGGCGGTGCCCCTGGCCACCTACACCGGTTGGAATCTCTTCGATCCCGCCTGGGGCCCCGCCGACCTGATGACCACGACGCTGGGATCGTTTCTCCCGTTCCCGCGCACGCGAGAGGAACGTGCGCGTACGGGCGATCCGCGCCTCTCCATCGAGGAACGCTACGGGGATGGCGATCGCTACCTCACCCTGGTCGCCTCCGCCGCGGACGCCCAGGTCGAGGCGGGCTTCGTCCTGCGGGACGACGTGGCCCAGATCCTTAATCGCGCGCGCGTCCGGTGGGACACGATCGTACGGCGATAGGATAGGACGTATGGCGGACAAGAACATCTTCGAGGACCGGGGTCGATCGCTGGAGGAGGAATACTTCCGCAAGCGCGACCAGGAGCTGATCGACAAGATGCGCGAAGCGGCCGCGGCCCAGGCGGCCCGGGCGGCGATGGGCGCGCAGACGGGGCTCACCGACCCCGCGTTGCTGGAGGCACTCCAGGCGCTCGGGTTCACCCCGGACACCGTCGTGTTGTTGCCGCTGATGCCCGTGCTCCAGGTGGCGTGGGCGGAAGGCGGGATCACGCCCGCGGAGCGGGCCCTCCTCTTGCGTCTGGCGAGCGCCCGCGGGATCGCGCCGGGGAGCACGGCGGATCGACAGCTCGCCGAGTGGCTCGACGTGCGCCCGGCGGACCACGTATTCGCGCACGCCACCCGCCTCATTCGCGCGATGCTCGACACCGCGCCCGGCGTCGCCAAGGTGTCCGCCGACGATCTGGTGGCGCAGTGCGAGTCGATCGCCGCCGCCTCCGGCGGCATCCTCGGCATCAACCGCGTGTCGGCCGAAGAGAAGCAGTTGCTGGCGTCGATTGCCGAGCAATTGAAGGGAAAATAGCGAGGTGGGGCGCTCTGCGAGACTGAGGCGAACGGTCGGCACCAACGGACACAGGCCAGCATCAAGTCGTCAGCGTTCTGGCAGGCGGTCCTGCGCGCCGGGCAGCAGGAGCGCGGGAAGCTGGAACCCGAGCGATTTACCAGACCCTGTCGGCATCACCGCGAGCAGATCCTGTCCGTCCAGGACCGTGCGGATGCTCACGTCCGGGCCAGGGCGGAACGACTCGTGGCGGAAATCGTGCCGAAGCGCCGGACCCGTCGATCGCCGGGGTGTCAGCCTGCCGCGATGGCGGGGTACGCCGTTTTTGCGATGCGCGCGCGGGCCCGGTACGCCGTTTCGGCGTACGCGACAGCGGTCGACGGCGTGCGCGACGGCCTGACGACCGTCGAGCGCTTCGTCGCGCTGGAGGGCTCGAGGCCTGGCTGGATGGAGTACGAGACAACGCCAGCCGCGGCGTCGCCGGCGTTTGCGCCGGTGGAGATCGGCGAGCGCGACCCGTGATCCCCCGGCTCCAGGAGCTAGGTTACAAGACGGACGCCTCGTAGATGCCCAGGTACCGGTGAAGCGGCGCCTCGTCGATTTGGATCAGATACGCCCGTTCCCTCGCCGATGCGTTCTGATGGCGGATCGTCGCATGCGTGGGGGCGGCGAACACGTCGTCCTCTTCCCATCTGATCGTCTCGCCGTCGATCTCCGTTTCGCCCGAGCCCTCAACCACCAGATACGCGTGGCTCGTCGAGCGCTTCACTGGTCGTGACGTCTCGCCTGGACGCAGTGCCAGCGCCGAGAGACCGAGAATCCGCATGCAGTCGCGGCCGGTCTCAGGATTCGTATACGCC
>JACQTK010000182.1 GCA_016210845.1 Acidobacteriota bacterium
AGCATGGCGTGCCGCTCGACGCGGATCTGGTGTTCGACTGCCGCTTCCTGCCGAACCCGAACTTCGTGACCGCGCTGCGCGCGAAAACGGGCCGGGATCAGTCGGTGGCCGCCTACATGCGCCGGCATCCCGAGACGCGCGACCTCACCGATCGGCTGAGCGCCTTTCTCGAGTACGTCGTACCGCGATATGTTGATGAGGGGAAGGCGTACCTGACGGTCGCGATCGGATGCACTGGCGGCCGGCAACGCTCCGTGTATCTGGCGGAAGCGCTGAAGCGCGAGCTGGGCGGCCTGCAGCACGTCACCGCCCGGGTGCGCCATCGCGACCTGCTGCGGGAACCATGATTGGCGTCGTCGTCGTCACGCACGGGCACCTGGCCACCGAGCTGCTGAACGCCGCGGAGACGATCGTCGGCGATCTGCCGACGTTCACGGCCGTGTCGATCGGCTGGCACGAGGACACGCAGGATGCGCGCGAGGAGATCGCCCGGGCGGTGGCCCGCGTGCAGCAGGGCCAGGGCGTGCTGATCCTCACGGACATGTTCGGCGGCACGCCGTCGAACCTGGCGCTGACGTTCCTGCGCCAGGACGAAGTCGAGGTGATCACGGGCGTGAACCTGCCGATGCTGATCAAGCTCGCGGGCCTCGGAGAGCAGGCGGGGCTGCTGCAGGTCGCCCGCGAGATGCGGGAGCATGGGAGGAACGCCATCTGGGTGGCGTCGGATCTGTTGCGGGGCGAGAAGACGTAGATGTCGAGGCCACGAAGACGGGCGGCCCTGTACGTCTGTGTGGCCTTCGTGGCTGAATGAGCGGATGACGACACGCGCGGTGATCGTCTCGAACGAGCTGGGCCTGCACGCCCGCGCGGCGGCGCGGTTCGTCCGCCTCGCCGAGCGCTTCGACTCGCAGATCCGCGTGGGGCGCGACGCCAAGGTCATGGACGGGAAGAGCATCATGGGCATTCTCCTGCTGGCCGCCGCGCGCGGCACGACGATCACCATCAGCGCCGAAGGGCCGGACGAGGCGGCGGCCGTCGACGCCTTGGCGCGCCTGGTCGAATCCGGGTTCTGCGAGCCCGCGACATCGGTCGCCCCAGAGGACACCTGGAGCGACTGAAGGGCGTCGGCGTCTCGAGCGGCCTGGCGGTGGGGCCCGCGCTGGTCGCGGTGCAGCGGACGCAGGTCATCAGGTGTCCGATCGCCCCCGACCGGGTGGCGCGGGAGCTGTCGGCGCTCGAGCGCGCGCGCCTGCGGTCGCGCGAGCAGCTCCAGCAGATCCGCGGGCGCGTCGCCGGGCTGACGGGTCCGGACCTCGCGGCCATCTTCGACGCGCAGCTGCTCATGCTCGATGACCCGCTGCTCGTCCGCCGCGCGGCCACGATCGTGATGGAAGAGCGCGTGAACGCCGAGTGGGCCGTCCAGCGCGCGCTCGACGAGCTGGCCGAGGTCTTCAACGACGTCGCCGATCCCTACCTGCGCGAGCGGAAGGGCGACCTGCTCGACGTCGCGGGGCGCCTCCGCATGAACATGCGCGGCGAGCAGGGCGGCCCGCGCGACCTGCTGCAGGACCTCGACGCGCCGTGCGTGCTGGTGGCCGACGAGCTGACGCCGTCGGCCGTCGTGCAGCTCGATTGGAGCCGCATCCGCGGCTTCGCCACCGAGGCGGGCAGCCGGACGTATCACACCGCCATCCTGGCCCGCTCGCTCGGCGTGCCCGCGGTCGTCGGCCTCCGCGACCTCACCCAGCGCATTCCCCCCGGGGCGTCGGTCATCATCGACGGCGACACGGGCGAGGTCACGATCGATCCGCCCCCCGCCGAGCGCCAGGAGGCCGAGGCGCGCGCGCGGCTGGCCCATCGGCACCTCCCGCCGCCCCGCGCGGCCGAGGGGCCCGCGATCACCCGCGACGGCATCCGGATCCGGCTCGAGGCCAACATCGAGCGCGTAGACGAGGTGGCCGCGGCGCTGGAGTCGGGCGCCGAGGGCATCGGGCTGTACCGGTCGGAGTTCCTGCTCGCGGGGGGGCCGCCCGACATGGCGGGCGAGGACGAGCAGTACGACGTCTACCGGCAGGTGGTGGAGCGGATGGCGCCGCGCCCCGTGACGATCCGGACCTTCGACGTGGACGAGCGCCAGCTCGTCAGGCCGCTGGTGGACGCCGCCCTCGACGCGCGCTGGTTCCCCGAGCCCGAGCGCGCGGGACGCGGCGGCCTGCGCGGCATCCGGTTCGGCCTGGCTCACCCCGCGATCTTCAAGACGCAGCTGCGGGCGCTGCTGCGGGCGGCGGTGCACGGGCGGCTGCGCGTGCTGTTCCCGTTCGTCTCCTCGGTGCAGGAGGTCCGCGCCGCGCGAGCGTTCCTGGCCGAGGCCCGCGGCCAGCTCGAGGCACGCGGCGCGGCGGCGGGGCAGGCGGCCGCCGGCATCATGATCGAGGTCCCGTCGGCCGCCTTCACCGCGTCGCTGCTCGCGCGCGAGGCCGGCTTCTTCACCATCGGCACCAACGATCTGATTCAGTACACGCTGGCCGTGGACCGCGCGGACGAGCGCGTGTCGGATCGGTACGAGCCGCTGCACCCCGCGGTGCTGCGGATGATCCGGCACATCCGGCGCGGCGCGGTCCGGCAGGGCATCCCCGTCTCGGTGTGCGGCGAGATGGCATCGGATCCGATGCTGCTGCCGCTGCTCATCGGCTGCGGCCTCACCGAGTTCAGCATGACGCACGGCGCGCTGCCGATGGCGCGGCGGCTGGTGGCCGAGACCAGCGCGGGCGAGATGGCACGGGTGGCCGCCCGCGTGCTGACGCTCGGCACCGTGGACGAGATCGAACGCTTCCTCCGCGACGCGCTCGGCCCCGCGGACGTGCCGACCACCGAGGTGAACACACGATGAGCGACGTCAGGCGCATCGAGAAGCCGTGGGGCTACGAGCTGCACTGGGCCCGCACGGATCGCTACGTGGGCAAGGTGCTGCACGTGAACGCGGGGCACGCGCTCAGCCTGCAGTATCACACCGTCAAGGACGAGACGATCTATCTGTACTCGGGCCGGATGCTGTTCGAGGTCGAGCGCAACGGCGCGCTGTCGCGCACCGAAATGCAGCCCGGCGACGTGTACCACGTGACGCCGAAGACCGTCCACCGCATGACGGCCATCGAGGACTGCGACGTCATCGAGGTGTCGACGCCGGAGCTCGACGACGTCGTCAGGCTGGAGGATCGGTACGGGAGGATCGAGAAGCAGTAGGCAGTAGGCAGTAGGCAGTAGGCAGTAG
>JACQTK010000188.1 GCA_016210845.1 Acidobacteriota bacterium
CCTCGAGCGAACCGGGCTTGCCGTCGGTCATCGGGAAGAACACCACCTTGTAGCCCGCCGCCACCGACCGGTTCCACGATCCGTGCAGCGCGACGAACGCGCCGTTGCGGTACCGCTCGGGAAACCGGGTGCCCGTATAGAAGGTGATCCCGAGCGGCGCGGAATGCGCCGGAATCAGGACGTCTGGCACGGTCGCCTTCTCGACGAGATCCGCAAAGGCGCCCTCGTACCGCGGATCGTAGTTCTGGCCGATGTAGGAGTACGGCCATCCATAGAAGCCGTCCTCCTTGAGCGATGTGGCGTAGTCGGGCACCAGGTCGTCGCCAAGGTTGTCGCGCTCGTTGACGACCGTCCAGAGAGTCTCCGTCTCGGTGCCAGGCTGCCACGCCAGGCCCACTGGATTGCGCAGGCCTGACGCGAAGATTCGATATTGGGACCCGTCCGGATTGAGCTCCAGCACGGCGGCGCGATGGCAGGGCTCGCCCGCGTTGTTGTTGGACCCTGAGCCGACGGCCACGTACATCTTCGTCCCCTCGCGGTTGAAGAGGATGTTGCGCGTCGAGTGGCCGCCAACGGGCAGGTTGAGGATCTTCTCGGGCGGCCCTTGCGCCTGCAGATCGCCGGCCGTGTAGCGGTAACGCACCAGCGTGCCGGTATTGCCGACGTAGAGGTACCCGTCGCGGAACGCCATTCCGAACGGCGCGGCCAGCTCGCCACGGCCGCCGGTCACGAAGGGCTGCGGGGCCTCACAGGCTGGCGCCTTGTCGCCGAGGATGGGTCCGTTCACCTCGGGATTCACCTCGGGTGGGCCAGCGGGCGCGGCCGCCGCACCCGCGGCGCGGCCCGGTCCACCGGCTGCAGGCTGGCCGCCGCCTCCGCCTCGACGCGGCCCGCCAGCGCGCGCCTGCCCTCCACCCCCGCCGCCGCGGCGCGCGGGCACCTCGCCCTCGGCGTACACGCTGCGCGCCTCGAACACGCCGTCGTTGTCGGCGTCGCGGAACACGGTGATGCTGTTGGTGGCAGGTGAGCTGACGAACAGGTCGCCGTTCGGTGCGTATACCATCAGGCGCGGCGCCTGCAGCTCGGCGTAGACGCTGACCGTGAACCCCGCCGGCACGGTGGGCATGACGTCGGCCGGCTTCTCCACCAGGCCGCCCCGGTTCGGCGTGGCGGGCCCAATCGCCGCCAGCTGGTCGGCCTGAGGCTGCGGCTGCGCGGCATTTCGCTGGGCCACCAGCACGGTGCAGAAGAAGAACACGCCCACGGCAAGAATGGCAGAGAGTCGATGCGCAGCTTTCATGAACGCACTCCTGTCGGAAGGTGATGCCGGCAATAGTATCGCAAGAGGCGCGTGCTAGGATCCGCAACCCTGAGCCGCCCTCGGCCGCTCTTCGCCATGCCGGTCCCCGAGCAGCTCGTCACGATTCGCGTGTACGACTCGCCCGACCTCGCCGAAGGTGATCGCCAGATCCTCCTCGAGGCCGGTATTCCAGCCTACGTGTCGGGCGGCTACCACCGCCACAACCCGCAAACGGAGATCCGGGTGCCGATCAGTCAGGTCGAGGATGCGCTCGCGCTGCTGCCGGAGGAGCTGCCGACGCTGGCCGACCTCACGGCGCCCACGGTCCAGTGCGTGCTGTGCCGCTCGACCTCGGTGCGCACGGATTCGCCGGCCATGCGGTGGGTGCTCGTCATTGGCGCGCTGCTGGCCGGATGGGTCGTCCTCTATCGGGGCGCCATCACCGTGGCGATCATGCTGCTGCTGGCCACCGTCACGCTCGCGGCCGGCGTTCGCGCGCGCTTTCACGTCAAGAAGTGCGATGCGTGCGGGCACGTGTGGCACCGTACGGAGCAGCTCGGCGAGTGAACCAGCCAAGGGCTCGCCCTTGAGATCCGCGTGCCTCTCGAGGCGAGTCCTTGGCTGGTTAGAAGGATCCCAGAACGGGGCGGCGCCGCAACCTGGGCACGTTCGGCAGCCGCGCGGCGGCCGAAAAGCACGAGCGCGCCGTCCAGTTCTTCAAGCGATCGCACTGCACCGACAGGCGTCAGGATCGCACCGACGAGGATCAGGGTCGCACCGACGAGGATCAGGGTCGCACCGACGAGGATCGGGGGTCGCACCGACAAGGATCGGTCAGAGCCGTCCGACGTACCCGCTGAGCACGGGCACGCGGCGACCCGCCGCCGCCGCGGCGGCCTCGGCGGCCACCTCGGGCTCCGCCTCGCCCAACATCCTCAGCATGTCGCCTTCCATCGCCGCCAGCGGCACCCCGTTGCGGTAGACGATGCGGTTGCCCGCGGCCACGCGAATACGGTCGCCTGGCGTGAGGATGCCCGTGAAGTTCAACGGGTCGGCGGCGCTGATGGCGATCAGGCGATCGTCGGGCCCCGATCGGCGCACCTCGCGCAGCCGCTCGACGGCCTCCGGCAGCGCGAACTGCTCGCCCGACATGCCCGAGACGAACCGGCCGCCGCGGATCTCGCCGCGCGCCTCGAGGCGTCGATAGACGCGCAGGAGATCGCGCCAGGGAACACTGAGAGCCTCGCGCGCGATCACCCGCCGGAACAGCACACCGTAGCGGCGCAGAAGAGCCCAGGCGAGCGCCTCGACCGCAGCCGATCGCGAGACGCGCGGGTCTGTATCGCTGGCCTCGCTGGAGCCGCCGAGCGGCGAAGGCGGGCGCACCGCGAACCATCGGCCCGCCGATTCGGGACGCGCCCCGTGCCCTGCCGGACCGGCCGAGCCGCCAATCAGCGATCGCAGGCCGGCGAATCCGTCGGAGAAGACCAGACCGGCCGCGACCAGCTCGCCGAGAGCCACGTGCACCTCGTCTCGGCTCATGCGGCAGGCGGCGGCCAGATCGTGCGCGAACGAGGCGCCTCGGAATCGCAGGTGTTCGAGGACGCGGTCCGATCCCGCGCTCGTCGCGTGCGGCGCCAGCGCGACCTGGGGAGTCGAGCGCAGCGACAGCCACACGTCCTCGTGCTCGCGAAGGAACAGGGCGATTGGCGTCGCGCTCACGACCTGCGTCGGGCCTGACGACACACGCGCCCATCCGACCTGACCGGTGAGGCACAGCATGTCGAGCACCGCAGGGTCGTAGCGTTCGACGCGCGCCGCGAGCACGTCGCGCTCCCAGGCCCGCGCGGGCAGCTCCAGGCCGTCGAGCTGCGCGACGGCCGCACGCACCCCCGCGGGTCCAATCAGCACGCTCGACGGATCCACGTGCTGCCAGGCAAAAAGGTGCCGCATGAAGTCGGCCGGCGTGACCGGAGCAATCTCGGCGCGCAGACGGCCCAGCGTGTAGCGGTGCATGCGCGCGAGCAGACGACGGTCGCACCATTCGATCGTGCTCGCTCCAGTGAAGCGCCCCCGAAGCACGGCACCTTCCGACTCGAGGGCCACGAGCGCCGCGTCCACCTCCGCGGTCGACACACCCAGCGATCGAGCCAGCGCCGCCGCCGTGACCGGTCCCGTCATCGTCAGCCGGTCGCGCAGGAGGGCGGCGACCGCCTCCTCGCGCGTCCACGACCGGGCCGCGCGAGCGGGCGGCGCCTC
>JACQTK010000192.1 GCA_016210845.1 Acidobacteriota bacterium
CCCGAGACCCTGGGCGCCATCACCCTCCCTTCCCGCGAAAAGCTCGACAACCTCATCTTCGTGATCAACTGCAACCTCCAGCGTCTCGACGGTCCGGTGCGCGGCAACGGCCAGATCATCCAGGAGCTCGAGGCCATCTTCCGCGGCGCGGGCTGGAACGTCCTCAAGGTGATCTGGGGCAGCGAATGGGACGCGCTGCTCGAGAAGGACCGCGACGGCCTGCTCGTCAAGCGCATGGGTGACACCGTCGACGGCGAATACCAGAAGTACGCCGTCGAGTCGGGCGCGTACAGTCGCGAGCGCTTCTGGGGCGTCGATCCGCGGCTGCTCGACATGGTGAAGCACCTGTCGGACGAGCAGTTGAAGAAGCTCTCGCTCGGCGGACACGACCCGGTCAAGGTCTACGCCACCTACAAGGCCGCCGTCGAGCACAGCGGCCAGCCCACCGTCATCCTGGCGCGCACGATCAAGGGCTACGGCATCGGCGAGGCGGGCGAAGGCAAGAACATCACCCACCAGCAGAAGAAGCTCAACGAGGACGAGCTGCGCGCGTTCCGCACACGGTTCGGCGTCCCGATCGGCGACGACGACATCGCGAAGGCGCCGTTCTACCGGCCGCCCGACAACAGCCCCGAGCTCACGTACCTCCTGGAGCGCCGCAAGCAGCTCGGCGGCTTCGTCCCTCGCCGTCTCGTTCAGGTCGAGCCGTTGAAGACCGACACGCTGCCCGATCTCTTCGCCGAGTTCCACCAGGGCAGCGCGGGGCGCAAGGCGTCCACGACGATGGTGTTCGTGCGGATGCTGGCGAAGCTGCTGCGCGACAAGGAGATTGGCGAGCTGGTGGTGCCGATCGTCCCCGACGAGGCCCGGACGTTCGGCATGGAAGCCCTGTTCCGCCAGGTCGGCATCTACTCGCACGTGGGCCAGCTCTACGAGCCGGTCGACATGGACACGCTCCTGTATTACAAGGAGGCCACCGACGGGCAGATCCTCGAGGAAGGGATCACCGAGGCGGGGTCCATCTCCTCGTTCATCGCCGCGGGGAGCGCCTACGCGACGCACGGCATCAATGCGATTCCGTTCTTCATCTACTACTCGATGTTCGGCATGCAGCGTGTGGGCGATCTGGTGTGGGCCGCCGCCGATACGCGCACGCGCGGGTTCCTCCTGGGCGGCACCGCCGGCCGCACCACGCTGGCCGGCGAGGGGCTGCAGCACCAGGGCGGCCACAGCCACCTGCTGTCGATCGCGGTGCCCAACCTGATCTCGTACGACCCGGCGTATGCCTACGAGATTGCGGTCATCATCGAGGACGGCATCCGGCGGATGTACAAGGAGGGCGAGAGCGTCTTCTACTACATCACCGTGATGAACGAGCAGTACGAGATGCCGCCCATGCCCGACGGCGCGCGCGAGGGCATCCTCAAAGGGCTGTACCGCCTGCGCGCCGCCGAGAAGAAGCCCGGGCAGGCGCGCGCGCAGCTGCTCGGCAGCGGCGCCATCCTGAACGAGGCGGTCAAGGCGCAGCAGATCCTGGCGGAGAAATACAACGTGGCTGCCGACGTCTGGAGCGTGACGAGCTACCAGGAGCTCTATCGCGACGGCCACGCAGTGGAGCGATGGAACCGTCTGCACCCCGACCAGAAGCCGCGCGTGCCGTACGTCGCACAGTGCCTCGGCGAGACCGAGGGCGTGATTGTCGCCGCCTCCGACTACGTGAAGGCGCTGCCCGATACGCTGGACCGCTGGCTGCCGGGAGGGCTGACCTCTTTGGGGACCGACGGGTTCGGCCGCAGCGAGAATCGCGCATCGCTGCGCGACTTCTTCGAGGTCGACGCCAAGTCCATCGCCCTCGCCGCGCTGGCCGGCCTGGCGCGCGAGGGTGCGCTGGACGCGGCCGTCGTCAAGAAGGCGATCGCGGAGCTGGGGATCAATCCCGAGAAGCCCAATCCCGCAATCACATAGGAGTACCGTTGGCGGACTTCAAAGTCCCAGAGCTGGGTGAAAACATCACCACCGGCGACGTGACCCGCGTGCTGGTGAACGTCGGCGACACCATCGCGCGCGAGCAGCCGGTGATCGAGCTCGAGACCGACAAGGCCACGATCGAGGTCCCTTCGTCGGTGGCCGGCAAGGTCACGGACATCAAGGTCAGAGCTGGCGACAAGGTGAAGGTCGGCGCCGTGATCCTGACGGTCGAGGAGGAGGGCGCCGAGGAGCCCCAGGCCAAGCCAGAAGAGCAGCCAGCACCAGAAGAGAAGCCGAAGGCAGAGGAGAAGCCGAGGGCCGAAAAGCCGCGCGCCGAGAGTGCCAGGGCCGAGGAAGCCAGAGAAGAGAAACCCGCCGCGGAACCTCGAGAGGAGGAAATCGGCCCGAAGGAGGAAGAGCCCCGGGAACAGAAGGTGGTCTCGATGCCGCGGCCCGCGCGAGCCGAGGCGGCACGAGCAGCGGAGCCAGCCCGCGGACCCAGAGCCGTGGGACCGCTGCCGCCCCCACCCGCGCCTCCGGAGCGCGAGCCGGCGGCTCCTGCGGCGCCATCGGTGCGTCGCCTGGCCCGAGAGATTGGCGTGGACGTCAACGAGGTGCAGGGAACCGGCCCCGGCGGCCGCATCTCGCAGGACGATGTCAAGGAGCACGCGCGGCGGATCCTGAGCAGCGTCGGCCCCTCGACGTTGCTCGGGGCAGGCACTGGCGCGGCGGGACAGCCCGCCGCGGCGCCCGTGCCGCTGCCCGATTTCACCAGGTGGGGAGACATCGAGCGGCGGCCGATGAGCAACATCCGCCGCACCACGTCTCAGCGGCTCACCCACGCGTGGCACGCCATTCCCCACGTCACGCAGTGCGACAAGGCGGACATCACCGCCATGGAGGAGCTGCGGCGGAAGTACCGCGAGCAGGTCCAGAAGGCGGGCGGCAACCTGACGGTCACGGCCATGCTCGTCAAGGTCCTGGCCACCGCCGTGAAGCAGTTCCCGCAGTTCAACGCCTCGCTCGATCTGGAGACCGAGGAGATCGTCTTCAAGAAGTACGTGAATGTGGGCGTGGCCGTGGACACCGAGCGCGGGCTGCTCGTGCCCGTGATTCGCAACGCCGATCAGAAGAACATCACGCAGATTGCCATCGAGGTACACCAGGCGGCGGAGCGGGCGCGCGAGCGGAAGCTGACGCTCGAGGACATGAGCGGCGGCGGCATCACGATCTCGAACCTGGGCGGCAGCGGCGGCACCTACTTCACGCCCATCGTCAACTGGCCCGAGGTGGCCATCCTCGGCGTGTCGCGCGGCATCATCGAACCGGTGTGGAGGAGCACCACGTTCGAACCGCGCCAGCTCCTGCCGCTCTCGCTCTCGTACGACCATCGCGTCATCGACGGCGCCGACGCCATCCGCTTCCTGCGCTGGGTCGTGGAGGCGATCGAGCAGCCCTTCCTGCTGTCTCTCCTCGGCTGATGGGCACGCAGACGACGCAAGTCGCCGTCCTTGGGGCCGGCCCGGGCGGCTATGCCGCGGCGTTCTATGCCGCCGATCTCGGCATGCAGGTCACGCTCATCGACGAGGAGCGGAATCCAGGTGGCGTGTGCCTCTACCGTGGGTGCATTCCGTCGAAGGCGCTGCTCCACGTCGCCAAGGTGATGGACGACGCCCGCCACGCGCACGCGTGGGGCGTGGATTTCGGCGAGCCGGCGGTGGACGTCGCGAAGCTGCGGTCGTTCAAGCAGGGCGTGGTCGACAAGCTGACGGGAGGCGTGGGCCACGTCGCGCGCTTGCGAAAAGTCACGTTCCTCCAAGGGCGCGCCACGCTGACCGGGCCGCACTCGCTGACCGTGGCCGGTCAGGACGGCGACACCGACGTCCAGTTCGAGCACTGCGTGCTTGCCACCGGTTCCTGTCCCACACGCATTCCGTCGCTCTCGCTCGACAGTCCGCGGATGCTCGACTCGACCTCCGCGCTCGAACTGCCCGACGTGCCCGCGTCGCTGCTCGTGGTCGGCGGTGGCTACATCGGCCTCGAGCTCGGCACGGTGTACGCCGCGCTCGGCAGCCAGGTGTCCGTCGTGGAGATGACGCCAGGCCTGCTGCCTGGCGCGGATCGCGACCTGGTGAACGTGCTGCACAAGCGGCTCGAGAAGCTGTGTGCGGCGATCATGGTGAGCACGAAGGTCGTGAAGGTGGCCGAGGAGGCCAACGGCGTTCGTGTGACGTTCGATCCGCCTGCCGAGCCGGTCTTCGATCGCGTGCTCGTGGCCGTCGGACGCCGTCCGAACTCCGACATCCCTGGCCTGGCCTCGACGCGCGTGAAGGTCGACGCCAGGGGCTTCATCGAAACCGACGCCCAGCGCCGCACCGCCGAGCCGACGATCTTCGCGATCGGCGACGTGGCGGGGGAGCCGATGCTCGCGCACAAGGCCTCGCACGAGGCGCGCGTCGCCATCGACGCCATCGCGGGCCACAAGGCCGTGTTCGAGCCAGCCGCTATTCCAGCCGTCGTCTTTACCGATCCGGAGATCGCGTGGTGCGGCCTCACCGAAGCGCAGGCGCAGGCGGAGGGCATCGCCGTCGAGATCGCCAAGTTCCCCTGGGGGGCACTCGGGCGGGCGATCACGATCGATCGTCCCGAGGGGCTCACCAAGCTCGTGCTGGAGCCGAAGACCGGGCGCGTGCTCGGCGTGGGCATCGCGGGTTCCGGCGCGGGGGAGCTGATCGCGGAAGGCGTGCTCGCCGTCGAGATGGGCGCGACGGCCGAGGACATGAAGCTCACCATCCATCCCCATCCCACGCTCTCGGAGACGCTCATGGAGAGCGCCGAGGTGTTCTTCGGACAGAGCACGCACGTCTACAAGCCCAAACGAAAATAGAGGCGGACCTTCAGGTCCGCCCGGGAAAACCGTCGTTCGCGCTTCGGGGTGCTCCGTTCTCGGTTCGTGTTCGGCGTTCGGGTTCCGGGTTCGGAGTGCTGGGTTCGGGGTGCGCGTTCGGTGGTAGAGTGAAGCGATGCTTGCGCAGCAGCAGGTCGTGCCGGATCGCATTCGGCCGCTTCGGCGGATCGAGTACGAAACGCTTGTGGACTGCGGTCTCTTCGAGGACGCGCGCGTCGAGCTGCTGTGCGGAGCGCTGGTCGAGATGAGCCCGCAGGGACCTCTGCACGCGAACGTCGTGAGTCGTCTGAGCGAGCGGCTCATCCGCGCGCTTCCAGACACCGTGCGCACACGCGTGCAAAGTCCGCTGGCCCTGTCCGAGGATTCCGAGCCGGAACCCGACATCGCGGTCGTTCCGGTCGGAGACTACGACCGCGCGCATCCCTCACGCGCCATCCTGGTCATCGAGGTGGCGGAGTCCTCGCTCCAGAAGGATCGAGGTGTCAAGACGGCGCTGTACGCGATGGCAGGAGTCCCCGAATTCTGGCTCGTGAACCTCGCCGACCGGGTGGTCGAGGTGCACCGCCGCCCATCGGCCGGCAGGTACGCGGACGTCATGCAGGTCGATGTCGCCGGACATCTCGAGCCTAACGCGTTCCCGGCGCTCACGATTCCAGTCGGCGAGATTCTTCCGTAGCCCCTCGGTTCTTATCCACGGCAACGGTCGCGACTCGCTGAGAGGCCGGCGGCTCACTTATCGGCGGGGTGCGGGGCGCGGTCGCGCACCACGGCGAGAAACGCACGCAGGTCGGCCGGTCCTGACTGTGCGGCGGCGTAAACCCGGGTC
>JACQTK010000193.1 GCA_016210845.1 Acidobacteriota bacterium
CCGCGCGCCGAGGACCGCTCTGCGGACCGGCAAACGAGTACACAATTCTCGTTTGGGGCCGCATAGCGGTCCAAGGGCCGGCATCGGTCACGGACAGTTGGCGAGAAAGCGGGCGGCCGAGACGACCTGGACCCGCGTCGGGCCGATGTCGGGCAGGCGGCGCTCACGCGCCGGATGCAGCACGACCTGGAACGCGACGTCGGGGCGAGCGCGCTCCACGAAGTAGCGCAGGCCCGGAGCGAGGTCCGAGTCCGAGAGCGCCGCTTCCACGGCGAGCCACGGCCGGCGCCCGCGAAGCACGACGAAATCGACCTCGAGACCGGCCCGATGCCGGAAGTAGCGGAGCTGCAGCTTCTCCCCTTCCACGTCGGCCGCCCAGTGAACGGCGCGCAGCAAGTGGAGCGCGAGCATGTTCTCGAAGCGAGCCCCCTCCGAGGCGCACCGCGCCCAGTCCCAGAAGTACAGCTTCTGCTCCTTCTTGACGGCTTTGATGCGCGGTCCGCCACACGGTGACAGCCGAAAGACGGCGTCGAGCCGCTCGAGGATCGCCAGCCAGCTGCGCACCGTTTCGAACGCCACTTCGAGATCCTCGCGCAGGCTGTTGATCGAGAGAATGCCTCCGGCCACATCGCTCAGCCGGTCGAACAGCAGCTCCAGCCGCTCGAGCTCGCGTACCTGCTCCAGCGAGGCCACTTCTTCTTCCACCAGTCGCGCGCCGTACGCCAGACGCCAGCGTGCCGCTCTTCGATCGGAGCCGCCCAGCAGGGGTTCGGGAAACCCGCCGAGGCGCAGAAGGTCGCCGAGGTCGCGCGTCGGCGCGGTGGTTCCCAGGGCGGGAATCTGCGCAATCTCGCCAAACGGAAGGCCACAGAGCTCGGAGTAGGTGAACGGATGGAGATGATGTGGCAGGTAGCGTCCCTGGAGCGAGTCCCCGCCGTGGCCGTACATCTCGAGCCGTGCGCTGCCCGTGACCAGCAGCTCGCGTTCACGGCCGAAGGCGTCCGAGAGATCCTTGAGGAAGGCCCGCCAGCGGCGAAACTTGTGCAGCTCATCGAAGGCCCACAGGGGACGTTCCATGTCGAGGCGGCGCTTCTGGATGGCCAGCCGATCCGGCGGGGAATCCCAGCTGTAGTAGCGGCCCCCGCGGGCCTCGACCAGACCGCGCACGAGCGTCGTCTTGCCCGACTGCCGCGGTCCGGAGAGCAGCACCATCGTGTCGGGGAGATCCGCCGCAATCGCATGCGCGATCCGTCGCTCGACCATCGAGACAATATTAGGCTGGACTCTAATGTTGTCCAGGACAAAGTCAGAGTCGACTCTGAAACGGTTGCACGGCGAATCGGTGGGTCTTGGAAAGCTGGCGCGCCCGACTGGATTCGAACCTGTGGCCTACGGCTCCGGAGGCCGCGGAAAGGAGGCAACCGGGGGCAGCGTGGAGCCCCTGCCCCTGATTTTATTGGCATTTTCGCACACCCGAGACCACCCGCCACCACCACGAGCCGCTATCCGATTGTCAGTCATTTGTCAGTCAGACGCTGCTGAGACCTCGACGAGGGCATACTGGCGCCGCCGGCTCCCGGCGTGATCCTGGATCTGCCCCGGCGTCGATTGTCGCACGTAGACCAGCGCCGTGCGTTCGAGATGTTCAGCGGTGATCTTCGCGCGCATCGTCCCGCTCGTCATCGTGCCCGTCGCCCAGCACCGCGGCGAGCAACAGACCCGCCAGTGCGTCCAGCACTTCGTGGGCGCTGTCCTCCGACTCCTGATGGAGATCGGTGACGCGATCCTGCGCCTGGCGGGTGGCCGCCACCAAGGACGCAAGCTCGATGAGCACGTCCACCGACACGAGACCAGGACCGATGGAGAGCGCGGCGCAAGCCACGCGATCGGTCATCCATGCGGGAATCGCGGCGGTGTGCTGGTCGTGCTCGCACAACCAGAGCTCGCGACCATGACGCACGCTGCGCCGCACGAGAAGGGTCTGGCCGTGCAGCGGATGCCAGACCGGTTCCTACTTCGCCATCCCGACGACTCTGCGGGCAGCCAACGGGCGCGCCCCTACCCGTGGTTCGGTCCGCCCGTCACGTGCCGAATCATTTGGACCGCTATGCGGCCCCAAACGCGAATTTTGTACTCGTTGCCAGTCCGCATAGCGGTCCTAGGCGCGCGGAGCGCGCCAAGCAGATACTGCCAACCAGCCAAGGGCGAGCGGGATATCAAGGGCGAAGCCCTTGGC
>JACQTK010000196.1 GCA_016210845.1 Acidobacteriota bacterium
CCGAAAGACAACGCGAACGTGGGCACGGGGCTGGTGGGCGCGCCCGAATGCGGCGACGTCATGAAGCTGCAGGTCAAGGTCAATCCGGCGACCGGCGTCATCGACGACGCGAAGTTCAAGACGTTCGGGTGCGGGTCGGCGATTGCCAGCTCGAGCCTGGCCACGGAGTGGCTCAAGGGCAAGACGGTCGACCAGGCGCTCGCGATCAAGAACACCGACATCGTGAACGAGCTGTCGCTGCCGCCCGTGAAGATCCACTGCTCGGTGCTCGCCGAGGATGCCATCAAGGCGGCGATCGCCGACTACAAGAAGAAGCAGGAACAGGCCAAGGGCGAGATGGTGGGGGCGCACGCCCAGCCGTCGGCCTAGGCGGACCTTCAGGTCGGCCCGTGGTGAACATGATTCAGATCACCGAGACCGCGGCGCGCAAGATCCGGTCGCTGATGGCCAAGCAGGGCATCAGCGACGGCGGTCTTCGTGTGGGCGTCAAGGGTGGCGGCTGCTCGGGGCTCAGCTACACGTTCGCGTGGGAGCGCGAGCCGCGGCTCGGCGACGAGGTCTTCGAGGGGCCGGAGGGTGCCAGGCTGTTCGTCGACCGCAAGAGCTACCTGTTCCTCAAGGGCACGACGCTCGACTACGACACCGCGCTGATCACCAAGGGATTCGTGTTCCACAACCCGAACGCGAAGCAGACCTGCGGCTGCGGCAGCTCCTTTGGGGCCTAGCCGGGGTCGGCAGCCGGCAGTGGAATGCGATCCCGTCGCCAGCCCGCTGCCTACTGCCTACTGCCTACTGCCTACTGCCTACTGAGATGACTCCCGAACCGATGTCGGTCCGCCCCGTGCAGACGCTCGAATGCCGCAACTGCGGCGCCGGTGCGCCCGTGGACGAGCATTTCTGCCCGCAGTGCAACCGGATCCTCGCGCTCGGCCGGTACGGCGACTACTTCGCCTTCTTCGGGTTGCCGCGGCGGCTCGGCCTCGACGTGCAGGACCTCGAGCGGCGCTTCCGCGATCTGAGCCGCAAGTTCCACCCCGACTACTTCTACAACGCGCCGGCCGCCGAGCGGCTGGCGAGCCTCGAGCGCTCGTCGTATCTGAACGACGCGTACCGGATTCTGCGCAACCCGGTGGCGCGCATCGAGCACCTGCTGGCGATCGAGGGCCTGCCGCCCGTCAAGTCCGACGATGGCTCGGCCAAGGTGCCGCCCGCATTGCTGGAAGAAGTCTTTGCGCTCAACGAGGAGCTCGACGAGATCCGCGAGCTGCGCGAGGCGGGCGGCGACGCGCCGCAGATCCGGGCGCGGCTCGACGCGGCGCGCCGCCCCGTCGACGCCAGGCGCGACGAGCACGAACGGCGGATCCAGGAGCTGAGCGCCCGCTGGGATCGCCAGGAGGGCGCCGCGGCCGCGGATCGGCACGCCACGCTGGAGGCGCTGCGGGAACAGCTGCTCGAGAGGAACTACATCAACAACCTGATTGCGACCATCGAGAGGGAAATGACAAGTGTCGGTGCCTAGTGCTTCGTGCTTCGTGCCTGGGTGGGGATGGTGCAGGGTCCCTGGGGGTGCTCGGTCCCAGGCACCAGGAACCCCCAAGCACCACGCACACGGCACGACCAAGCACCAGGCACGAGGCACCAGGCACTGACTCATCATGGGTAACGTCGTCGGCATCGATCTCGGGACCACCAACAGCCTGGTCGCCTACGTCAAGGACGGCGTCCCCGTGGTGATCCGCGACGAGTCGGGCGACGCCCTGGTGCCCTCGGTCGTCTCGGTCGGCGGGGACGGCACCATCTTCGTGGGGCGCGAGGCGCAGCGGCGCCTGCTGACCACGCCGTCGCGTACCGCGTACTCGGTCAAGCGGTTCATGGGCCGCGGCATCGAGGACGTACGCGAGGACGCGGGGCTGCTGCCCTTCCGCGTGGGCGCCCCTCGACAGGCTCGGGGCGGCCCGAGCGACGGGTCGAGGGCCGGCGAGCCGGAGAGCCAGGTCCTCCGTATTCAAATCGCCGACAAGTGGTTCACGCCACCCGAGCTCTCGGCCTTTGTCCTGCGCGAGCTGAAGCGGCGCGCCGAGGAGCACTTCCGCGAGCGGGGCGACTTCGACTTCGAGGTCGATCGCGCGGTGATCACCGTGCCCGCGTACTTCAACGACGCGCAGCGGACCGCGACGCGCGACGCCGGCCGGCTGGCCGGTCTGGAGGTGTTGCGCATCATCAACGAGCCCACGGCCGCCTCGCTGGCCTACGGGCTCGACACGCGCAACCGCGGGACGATCGCCGTCTACGACCTGGGCGGGGGCACGTTCGACATCTCGATTCTCAAGGTCGAGGACGGCGTGTTCCAGGTGCTGGCCACCAACGGCGACACGCACCTGGGCGGCGACGACATCGACGCGCTGCTGACCGAGCAGGCTCTGTCCGAGATCGGGCGGGCGGTCCCGCCAGAAGCAGTCCAGGCCCTCCGCACGGCGGTGATCCAGGCCAAATGGGACCTGTCCGAGTTCGAGGAGACGGAGATCCGCGTTGACTCGGCGCCAGGCCTCCCGACCGGTTACCGCCGACGGATCACCCGCGCCGAGCTCGAGCGCCTGATGCATCCGCTCGTGGATCGGACGATCGGGCCGTGCCGGCAGGCGCTCGCCGACGCGGGCCTGCAGCCGTCGGACATCGACGAGGCGGTGCTCGTGGGCGGCTCGACGCGCATCCCGCTGGTCAGGCGGCTGGTTGCCGAGCTCTTCGGGCGCGAGCCGCACGCCGAGCTGAACCCCGACGAAGTGGTGGCGCTCGGCGCGGCCGTGCAGGCCGACATCCTGATCAGCGGCCGACGCGAGATGCTCCTGCTCGACGTCACGCCGCTCTCGCTCGGCATCGAGACGATGGGCGGCGTCACGTCGAAGATCATCCTGCGCAACTCGACGATCCCCGCCAGCGGCCGCGAGATGTTCACGACGTTCGCCGACAACCAGACGGCGGTCGACATCCATGTCCTCCAAGGCGAGCGCGAACTGGCCGCGGATTGCCGGTCCCTCGCGCGCTTCCGCCTCCGCGGGATTCCGCCGATGCCAGCGGGACTCCCGCGGATCGAGGTGCGCTTCCAGATCGACGCCGACGGCATCCTCAGCGTGAGCGCACGCGAGCTGCGGACGTCGGTGGAGCAGACGATCGAGGTCAAGCCGTCGTACGGGCTCACCGACGCGGAGGTCGAACGCATGCTCATCGAGTCGTTCGAGCATGCCGAGGCCGACGTCGAGGCGCGGCTGCTCATCGACGCGCGCAACGAGGCCGAGACCGTCGTGCAGGCCACCGAGAAGCTGCTGCGCCGTCCCGACTTCGACGAGCTCACCGCAGGCGCGTTGGCGCCAGGCGAACGCGAGCGGATCGAGGCGGCCCTCGCCGAGGCGCGCCAGGCCATCGGCACGAGCGATCGGGAGCTGGTTCAGCGGAAGACCGAGGCGCTCAATCACGCCACTCGCCACCTGGCGGAAGTCGTGATGGACCGCAGCGTACGCGAGGCGCTGGCTGGGCGGAACGTGAAAGACGTCTGATGCCCAAGGTCACCTTCATCTTCAGGGACAAGACCGAGCGCACCGTGGAGTTCGAGCACGGCAAGCTCGAGTACCAAGGGCACGGCCTGCCGGAATCGTTCCTCGACGTGGCGATGAACCACGGCATCCCGCTCGAGCACGCCTGCGGCGGCAGCTGCGCCTGCACGACCTGCCACGTGATTATCCGCAAAGGCATGGAGAATCTCAGCGAAATGGAGGACAACGAGGCGGATCGGCTCGACACCGCCTGGGACCTCACGACCACCTCACGGCTCGGCTGCCAGGCTGTCATCAAGGGCGACGTCGTCGCCGAGCTGCCGATGTACACCCGCAACTACGTCCAGGAGGGCGGTGGCATCCAGCTCGGGCAGCCCGAACCGCAGGAGAAGGTCGAGAAGGAAGCGGAGGTGCCGTCGTGAAGTGGCTCGACGCCGAGGACATCGGCCTGGCGCTCTACGAAAAATTCCCCACGGTCGACCCGCTTACGGTAAGGTTCACCGATCTACGGCAAAAGGTGCTGGAGCTCGACGGCTTCGACGACGACCCGAAAACCTCGAACGAACCGAAGCTCGAGGCGATCCAGATGGCCTGGTACGAAGAATGGAAGGACAACCAGGGGTGACGCTCCGGCGTCTCAACTGACGATGCTCCATACCCGGACAGGCGCGGCGGCGCTGCTGGCGTTCAGCTTCGCCGTCTCGGCTCAGGCGCAGTCGCTCGCGCCAGCCGCCACGGCGGAGGCGGCCGTGGTCGACGTCGGCCGGCTGCCGCTGGATCTCAACCGCATCCACCGCCAGCTCCGCCAGACCACGATTCGGGAAGAGCGCGACGGCCTCCACCTCCGCTACATCGTCGAGGTCTTCGGGCAGGCGCCGCCGCTGGTGATCTTCACGCGGGAGGACAATCTCGCCTCAGGGCCGGTGCCTCACGGCGCGCCCACGCATCGGGAGATCATCGAGCACATCACGCCACGCGAATATCGCGCGCCTGCCGCGGACATCAACGCCCTCCTCCGCTGGCTCGCCGAACGGGCCAGGCGATAGCACGTCTCCCCGCCATCCTCGTCATTTGATCAATCCGTAGCCGCGGATGTATTGTCGGCGGCACGGAGGGTCAGCCATGACGAAGCGGGCGTTGAACCGCTATGCGGTTCGTTGCGCGAATTTCGTACTCGTTGTGACCCGCATAGCGGTCCTAGGTATCGGTTTCTGCGTGTTCCTGGCCTCGGCGCTCGGCGGAGCGACCGCGTCTCAAGTTTTGGGCGATACGGTTCAAATCGACCCCGACGACATTGGCGGCGTCGTCAGGAGTCCGCGAGGCCCGGAGGCTGGGGTGTGGGTCATCGCGGAAACGACGGACCTGCCCACGAAGCTCGCCCGGATCGTGGTGACCGACGACAGGGGCCGTTATCTCCTGCCTGATCTGCCCGAGGCCAGCTACGACGTGTGGGTGCGCGGCTACGGTCTGGTGGACTCAGAGAAGGTCCAAGCCGCGCCGGGGAGCCACCTCGACCTGACGGCAGTGGTGGCGCCGAACGCGCGAGCGGCGGCCGAGTACTATCCGGCCAATTACTGGTATTCCCTCGTGCGGGTGCCGGACGCGCGCGAGTTCCCCGGCACGGGCCCGAATGGCAATGGCATTGCGGAGGCGATGCGGAGCCAGGCTGACTGGCTCAACGAGATGCGATGCGGGGCATGCCATCAGATCGGCAGCAGGGCGACCCGGGTGATGCCTCCTGGCCTCGGCACGTTCGAGTCGTCGGTGGAGGCGTGGGATCGGCGCGTCCAGTCGGGACAGATGGGCGCGAACATGAGCAATGCGTTCACGCGCTTCGGCCGCCAGCGCGCGCTGGCGATGTACGCGGATTGGACGGATCGTATCGCCGCCGGGGAGGTTCCACCCGCTCCGCCGCGCCCGCAGGGCGTGGAGCGGAATCTCGTCCTGACCCTTTGGGACTGGTCCGACGACCGGGGATTCGTCCATGACACGATTTCGACCGACAAGCGCAATCCGACGCTGAACGCGCACGGCCGCGTCTACAGCATCTCGCGCTTCAGCGCCCCCGAGATGAACATCCTGGACCCGATCCGTCATACCGTCGCCGGACTCATCGCACCGGTCCGCGATCCGAACACGCCGTTCACCACCCCACAGAAGGTGACGCAGCCTTCGCCGTATTGGGGCGAGGACATCATCTGGTCGAGCCGTCCAAGCCTGCACAACCCGATGATGGACCACCGGGGGCGGGTGTGGCTGACGCACGCGATTCGCCCGAGCGCCAACCCCGACTTCTGCAGGCAGGGGTCGACCCATCCGTCCGCCCGGCAGTTCCCGCTCGAGACCAGCGGCCGCCATCTCTCCGTCTTCGATCCGGCCACCAGACAGTTCACGCTGATCGACACCTGCTTCAGCACGCACCATCTGCAGTTTGCCGAGGACGCCACTCACACGCTCTGGATGAGCAGCGGCGGGACGGGCGGCCGGCAGGTGCTCGGCTGGTTCAACACGAGGATGTTCGACGAGACGGGCGATGCGGAGCGGTCGCAGGGCTGGACGCCGTACGTCCTCGACACCAACGCCAACGGCAGGCGCGACGCGTACGTAGAACCCGATCAGCCGATCGATCCCACGAAGGACAAGCGGATCCAGGGGGGAAGCTACGGCGTCATTCCGAGCCCCGTCGATGGATCGATCTGGGTTGCGGCGCCAGGCGTGCCCGGAGCGATTATCCGAGTGGCCCCGGGGTCGAATCCGCCGTCGGACGCGCTCGCGGAGGTCTACGAGCCGCCGTTCGACAATCCGACGTCGCCCATCGATGGCTACAACCCTCGCGGGATCGACATCGATCGCAACGGCGTCGTCTGGACGGCGCTCGCCGGGAGCGGACACGTCGCCAGCTTCGACCGGCGCAAGTGCAGGGTGCTGAACGGACCGACGGCGACGGGCCAGCACTGTCCGGAAGGATGGTCGCTGCACCTGACGCCCGGACCGACGTTCAAGGGCGCGCCCGCCCAGACCACCGCCGACATGCTCTATTACAACTGGGTGGACCAGTTCGATACGCTGGGACTGGGCAGGAACGTGCCGATCGCGACGGGCTCCTACTCGGATGCGCTGCTGGCCTTCTCGGGCGGCCGGTTCGTCGTCCTCCGCGTCCCGTACCCCCTGGGCTTCTACCATCGCGGCGTCGATGGCCGGATCGACGATCCGGGCGCGGGCTGGAAGGGCAAAGGGCTCTGGGCGAACTACGGCAGCTACAACGCCTGGCACTACGAAGGCGGCAAGGGGCAGACGAGCAAGGCCGTGCACTTCCAGCTTCGGCCGGATCCGCTGGCAAAGTAGCCGGCGGGAGGCGCGATGCTGTCCCGACGGACGCTGCTCCTGGCGCCGGTGGCGGCACTCGCCGCCAGGGGCCTCGCCGCCCAGTCCGGCCGGATGACGCTGGCGATCCACCAGAACACGTCCTCGGGCGCCGGTTACCGGGGATCGCTGGAAGGGTGGGCGCGAGCTGGCGTCAGCCACGTCGAGCTCACCGCCGCGCTGCTCGACGAGTTCCTGAAGACTGATTCACTGGCCGCGGCGCGACGTGTGCTCACCGATCTGGGCCTGACGCCGGTGTCGGCGGCGTGCGGCGTGGCGGGCCTGTGGGCGCCCAATCCCAATCACGTGGCGGCACTCGAGAGTTTCAGAAGACGCTGCGAGATGTTCGCCGAGCTCGGGCTGAGCCGGATCTATGCGCCGACGGCCGCCACCCAGCGGTTCACCGAAGACGACTACGCGATCGGCGTCGAGAACATGCGCAAGGTCGCGGAGATCGCGCGCCAGTTCGAGCTGATCGCCATGGCCGAATTCGTGCGCGCCTCGTCGTTCGTCTCCACGCTGCCCACCCTGCTCAGGATGACGCGCGCCGCCGCCCACCCGAACATGGCGCCGCTGCTCGACTTCTACCACTTCTGGTCGGGGCTCGGTAAGCTCGAGGACCTCGATCTGATTCGCCCGGGCGAAATCGGGCACGTGCACTTCCAGGACGTTCCCGACATGCCGCGCGAGCTGCTCGACAACACCACCCGGGTCATCCCGGGCGACGGCATCGCGCCACTGGAACGGATTCTTCGGAAGCTGGCCGAAAGAGGGTATGCTGGATCTCTCTCGGTCGAGCTGTTCCTGCCCAGGTTCCAGAAGGGCGATCCCTTCGAGGTCGCCCGCGAAATCCGCCAGAAAGCGGAGCGCGTGATGCGTCAGGCGGGGGTCCTCTGACCGAGTCTCCCATCCGATCTTCTTTATGAAAGTGACCGTCGCCCACAGCCCTGATTCCGACGACGCGTTCATGTTCTACGGCCTGGCCAGCGGCAAGGTGCCGACGGACGGACTCCAGATCGATCATGTGCTCGCCGACATCGAGACGCTGAACCGCGCCGCGTTCGAGGGCAAGTACGAAGTGACCGCGGTGTCGTTCAACGCGTACGCCCACCTCACCGACAGGTATCTGTTGCTTCCGCATGGCTCCAGCATGGGCGACGGCTACGGTCCGATTCTCGTGGCGCGCAAGGACGGCCCGACCTCGACCAGGGGCATTCCCGTTGCGGTTCCAGGCACGTTGACGACCGCCTTCCTGGCGCTGCGTCTCTACGATCCGGACGTCAGGTACCGGGTGATGCACTTCGATCGGATCCAGGAGGCCGTGCGGCGGGGTGAGGTAGCGGCGGGGCTGCTGATCCACGAAGGCCAGCTGACGTACGAGAGCGAGGGGCTCGCAAAGATCGTCGATCTGGGCGAGTGGTGGCGCGAGCGAACCGGCGGGCTGCCGCTCCCGCTCGGCGGCAACGTGATTCGTCGGGATCTCGGGCTGCCGATGATCGAGAAAGTCTCGCGCCTGCTCCACGCCAGCATCGCCTATGGTCTGGCGCACCGGCAGGAGGCGCTCGACTACGCGCTGCAGTTCGGGCGGGGGCTCGACCGCGCCAGGGCCGACCGGTTCGTCGGGATGTACGTCAACGAGCTCACGCTCGAGTACGGCGACCGGGGACGGGCGGCCGTCCGGCGCCTGCTGGACGAGGCGTGGGAGAAGCGGCTCATTCCAAAGCAGATCGAGGTCGAGTTCAGCGCGTGACCATCAGGGCATCGCGGCGGCTGAAGCCGCCGCTCTACAGGTGGCAGGGGCCGTCCACCTGTAGAGCGCACGCTTCAGCGTGCGCGTGGGCCCCCGCGCTACCAGTCACGAATCCGCTCAGGCGTCGGTGCGGGTACTCGCTGTAACGGCGCCACAGGCGACGGCCGTCATGATCTCGTGCAGCTGCCGCAGCCCTTCGGTCAGCGATGCCGGCCCGGGCTGGAGGATGTAGGCGGACTTGATCTCGTAGATGTGGCCGTCGCGCACGGCCGCCACGCGCTCCCACCCGACGCGCGCCTGGATGCGCTCCTTCCGGACCGCCTTGCCGCACCAAGACGCGACGATGACCTCGGGGTCGCGTCGGACCACGTCCTCGGGCGTGACGATCCGCTCGCGTCCCAGTTTGGCGTGGCGCAGCTCGGGGAAGATGGGCTCGCCGCCTGCGATCTCGACCAGCTCGTCGACCCACCGGATCCCCGAGATGAGCGGATTGTCCCATTCCTCGAAGAAGACGCGCGGACGGTGGGGCAGGCGCAGGGCTGCCGCGCGCACGGCGTCGATTTCGAGCTCCAGCCGCGCGGCCAGCGCTTCGGCGCGATCGGCGCGGCCCACCAGCCCGCCGACGACCCGAATCATCTGCAGAATCTCGGGAACGCTGCGCTGGTTGAAGACCATCACCGGATAGCCGCGCCGAACGAGCTCGGCGGCGATGTCCGCCTGGAGATCGGAGAACCCGAGCACGAGATCCGGCTGCAGCGCCTCGATCTTGCCGAACCGTGCGTTGACGAATGCCGAGACGCGAGGCTTGTGGCGCGCTTCGGGGGGCCTGATGGTGTAGCCGGACACGCCGACGACGCGGTTGCCCTCGCCGAGCAGGTAGAGCGTCTCAGTGGTCTCCTCGGTGAGGCAGACGATGCGTGAGGGATAGTGAGCCATGGTTGTTCTTCCCGTGGCGCGGACCTTGTCAGGTCCGCGCTGGCGAGCCAGACGCCGGGGCCCCCACGGCGCCTGCGCCGTGGGGTGGCGTGGCTCGCCCCACAGGCAAGAAGTCGCTCCAGATGAACGACTCGCGGGCAACGGTCTCTCCCAGCTCCAGCGCCAGCGGCTCCCTGAACATGGGCCCCGCATAGACACACGTGTGGAACTCGCCGTTCTCACCGCACGGATCGGCGCCTGGCGGCAGCTCGCGCAGCAGCGCGCGGTCCCACTCACGGCCGACGAGCGCCGCGTCGAGGACCCGCGTATCCACGCACGCCACCCGGGCGCGCAGGCCGCCCGCGATCATCTGTAACGCCAGGTCGTCGGTGGGAATGCCCCAGATCGGGAACAGCGGCTGCAGGCCGGTGCCCTCCAGCCGCTCCTCACGGTAGCGGCGCACGTCCTCCAGGAACAGGTCGCCGAATGCCGCGTGGGTGAAGCCGTCGCGCACCGCCTGGGCGATGGCCGCGCGCATCCGCTCTTCGTAGATCTCGTTCGGGCACGGGTGGGGAATCGGGACCATGCGCAGCGGCAGACCTGCGGCGGCGGCTTGAGCCTCGAGCACCTCTCGCCGCACCGCGTGCATCGCCACGCGATCCACGGCCTCATTGACGGTGGTGAGCAGCGCGCCCACGGCACCCGGGTGCGTGCGATTGAGCACGTGCAGCGCCCAGGCGCTGTCCTTGCCGGAGCTCCAGGACAAGAGAATCTTCATTTGAACGCCTCCGGGTGGAGCGTCCGCGCCAGGGCTTCGGTGGCGAGGCCGAGGCGTGGCCCGGGCACCACCAGATAGCTGCCCGTCAACACGTGGATCCGGCCGCTCCCGACGGCCGGAATCGACGCCAGGGCCGACCAGAGACCCTGCACCTGGCGTGCCTCGTTTGCGTCGATCATTGCCGTGGCGCTGACCTCGAGGATGACCTCCGGCGCCCGCGCGAGCAGCGTCTCGTGCGAGGGCTGGACCGACTCGCGCTCGACGTCGGCAAAGACGTTGGCGCCGCCCGCGATCTCGAGCATCTCCTGGAGGAAGCCCCGCCCGCCGCTCGCGTACATCCCCTGCAGCGACCGCGGCTGCCGCTCGAAGACGAGCAGCGTCCGCGGCCGCGGGCGTCCCGCGACCCTGGCTCGTATCGTGTCGAGCTGCGCCTGGATCTCACGGGCCTTCAGGTCGGCGTCTGCCGCCCGGCCGATCGCGGCCCCGAGCTCGCGCAGCGTCCGGAGGACCGTGGCGACGCCGCCGTGCCGGTAGCTGAACGTGCGAATGCCGGCCCGGGCGAACTGGGCTTCGAGCTCGGTCTGCGAGCCATAGGTGATGACCAAATCGGGCCGGAGGGAGAGGATCCGCTCCACGTCCGGATCGAGCAGCGCGCCGACCCGCGGCAGCGCCTTCACTTCAGGAGGAAAGTCGTCGTAGCTGCTCACCGCCACGACCTGGGGGCCCGCGCCGATGGCGAACAGCATTTCCGTGAGCGACGGCACGAGCGACACGATACGCCGGGCGGAAGCAGCCTGAGCGTTCCCCGTACTCGTCCCACACGTGACGAGCAGGAGCGCGACGATGATCAGCCTTTTCGAACGAGCAGCCATAGAAAGAACGGGCCTCCAAGCATGGCGGTCACGATTCCGACCGGAATCTCGACCGGGGCCAGGACCGTGCGCGCCACCAGGTCGCACGCGACCAGGAACGCGGCGCCGAAGAGCGCCGCCGCGGGCAGCAGGATGCGGTGATCCACCCCCGCGATGAGCCGCACCAGGTGCGGCACGACGATGCCCACGAAGCCGATGGGACCGGCCAGCGAGACAGCCGCGCCCGTGGCCAGCGAGGTGCTGAGAAACGCCAGGCGCTGCGCCCGCGCGACGTCCACCCCTCGCGTGGCCGCGCTCTCGGCGCCCACGCTCAGCAGGTTCAACGAGGAGGGCAGCGTCGCGAAGATGGCGAAGGCGGCCGCGAGCAGCGGCAGGGCTCCCAGGATGGGCGCGAAGCTTCCCACGTCGAGGTCGCCCATCAGCCAGCGCACGGTCCGGTACGTCTCGGCGAAGTCCGCCATGTACTGGACGAACAGAATCAGCGCGGAGAACACCGAGTTGAGCGAGACGCCCGCCAGCAGCAGCACCGACGTGGAGATGGGGCGCCCTGGCCGCGTCGCCAGCGCGTACACGATGGTCGCGGCCACGAACGCGCCTGCGAGGCTGGCCAGCGGGACGGGCGAGAACGGCCCGAGCGTGGCCGCCAGACCGGCCGCAATCGCAAGGATGGCGCCGAGCGCCGAACCCGCCGACACCCCAAGCGTGAACGGCGTCGCCAATGGATTGCGGAGCAGCGCCTGCAACACCACGCCAGCGGCGGCCAGCGCCGCGCCGACCACCGCCCCCGCGAGCACGCGCGGCATCCGTGCCACGAAGAAGATCTGCGCGTCGACGTTCTCGGTGAAGGGAATGGAGCGATCGAAGACGCGGGCCAGGCTGATCGACGTGCTCCCGGCCAGCGGCGCGAGCAGGCACGTGACGAGGGCGAGCGAGCCGCACACGCCTACCGTGAGCGCGAGCCTCGCGCGAATCGGCCGCTGCTCGATCCTCACGCGAGGCGCCGCCGTCGCGGCCGTCGTCATGGCACGCGCCTCACGGGGACGACCGTCAGGTGCCCCGCGCGCTCGTGAAAGCGCACGTCGGCGTCCACGTCGTAGAGCTGCCGGATGGCGGCGTCTGTCAGCACCTCGCCGGTGGGCCCCTGGGCGAGCACGTGGCCGCCGCGCATCAGCACCAGCGTGTCGCACAGCGAGGCCGCGAGGTTGAGGTCGTGCGTCGCCAGCACCATGGTGACGCCGCGCTCGCGGTTGAGGCGGGCAAGCAGCGAGGCGATCTCGAGTTGGTAGCCCAGATCGAGCGACGCCGTCGGCTCGTCGAGCAGCAGCACGTCCGGCGCCTGGACGAGCGCGCTGGCAATGACGACGCGCTGCTTTTCACCGCCGCTGAGCGTCATGTAGGGGCGGGCCTGCAGCTGATGCGTGCCGGTGGCCACGAGCGCCTCCCGCGCCATCCTCAGATCGTCGGGGCCTTCGAGGGCGAACGGTCCGAGGTGCGGATGGCGGCCCATCAGCACCATGTCCAAGACCAAGTAGTCGAAGGCGGGATGCGTCTCTTGAGGAACCACGGCGATGTGACGGGCGATCTCCCGCCGCGACAGGCTTCCCATGGCGCGTCCGTCGAGCGCCACGGTGCCCGCCTGGGGCCGCAGGACGCCCGACAGCAGCTTCAGGAGCGTCGTCTTGCCGCAGCCGTTCGGACCGAGCACCCCCGTCAGCGAACCACGGGCGAGGGCAACCGAGACGTCGTGCAGCGAGAAGGCGCCGAGGCCGTTGGCCCGCGCGCCGTACCGGAAGAAGAGATGCTCGACCGCCAGGGACATTCGTCGCCTCCCGGCGTCTTCGCGCCGGAACAGGGACAGGCACCGGATGAAAGGTCTCCTGGCTCGCGGATGAAACGATATCGGTCTGTCTTCCCATGCGGGCCGGCTCCGTTGGAGCCGGCCCACACAGTGACGTCGGCGACCGAATCTCTCCGCTTACAGTGGCGGGACCGCGTGGGCGTCGCACCCACTTCCCCGTTCACCCGGCGGTGTCGGTTGTTGACGAGGAGTATAGCACGCTAGACTTCTGGCAGGTTCCTACGTGCAGTCACGACTGGCGGCCGCGGGCCTGGCTGAGATCGACGAGAAGCTGCGCGCGCGGGAGCGGCTCGGCTTCGAGGACGGAGTTCGTCTGTTTGCGTGCGGGGATCTGCTCGCCGTGGGCTGGCTCGCCAACCGGGAGCGCGAGCGCGTCCACGGCGCGAGGACGTACTTCAACTACAACCTGCGCCTGGAGCCCACCAACGTCTGCGTGGCGAGCTGTCTGTTCTGCTCCTTCGCGAGGCTCGAGCCAGGTAACGACGCGGCGTACACGATGTCGCTCGAACAGGCCTGGGACAAGCTGCGCCGCCGCGCGCATCAGCCGCTCACCGAGCTGCACATCGTCAACGGCCTCAACCCCGATCTGCCGTTCAGCTACTACACGGAGCTGCTGCGGGGCTTCAAACGGATCCGTCCGAGCATCCATCTGAAGTGCTTCACCGCGGTCGAGATCGCGTTCTTTGCCGACTTGTACGGGATGACCGACGAACAGGTGCTGCGCGAGTTGATGGGCGCGGGCCTCGACTCGCTGCCCGGTGGCGGCGCCGAGATCTTCGCGGAGCGGGTGCGGAAGAAGATCTGCCACGACAAGTGCGGCACCGAGCGGTACCTGGCCATTCACCGTGACGCGCATCGGCTGGGCCTGCGCTCGAACGTGACGATGCTGTACGGCCACATCGAGACGATGGAGGAGCGCGTCGATCACATGCTGCGGGCGCGTGGGCTGCAGGACGAGACGGGCGGCTTCCAGGCGTTCATCCCGCTGGCGTTCCACCCCGACAACAATCAGATGCGGAAGCTCCCCGCGCCGAGCGCGGCCGACACGCTGAAGGTGCACGCGGTGGCACGGCTGATGCTGGATAACGTCCCGCACATCAAGGCGTTCTGGATCGCCACGGGCGTGGAGGTGGCGCAGACGGCGCTGTGGTTTGGCGTGGACGACCTGGACGGGACGGTACAGGAAGAGAAGATCTACCACATGGCGGGCTCGCCCACGCCCGAGGGGCTGACGACCGCACAGCTCACGCGCCTGGTGCGGGCGGCGGGGCGGGAGCCGCTCGAACGGGACACCTTCTACAACATCGTGCGGGCGCCCGCTCACGACGCCGCGTCAGCGGTATAATCAGAACAGACCAAGCTCCAGGGCGATAGCCGGACGTGGGGTTTGGCCTTTTTCACGTCCCGACTTTGAGAAAAGTTTCACAACCTTGGCCGAGCTGATGGCGTCGATCATTCCGCTGCTGACCGAGTTCGAGAAGGGGCACATCTCCGAGCGTCAGCCTCTGCCCGAGCGGTACCTCGGGCTCTCCGACGCGGAGATGGACGCGCGCATTGCTGCCGCGCGCGCACAGCTCGCGGGCCGCCTCGTGATTCTCGGCCACCACTACCAGCGCGACGAGGTGATCAAGTTCGCCGACTACACGGGTGATTCGTTCCGGCTGGCACGCCAGATTGCCACGCGCCCCGAGGCCGACTACATCGTCTTCTGCGGCGTGCACTTCATGGCCGAGAGCGCCGACGTGCTCGCCGCGCCGCATCAGCAGGTGATCCTCCCCGATCTGACTGCAGGGTGCTCGATGTCCGACATGGCCGCGCCCGACCAGCTCGAGAGCTGCTGGGAGGAACTGACGCAAATGGGAATCCCCGGCGTCGTGCCTGTGACCTACATCAACTCGGCGGCGTCGATCAAAGCCTTCGTGGGAGAGCGCGGCGGCAGCGTCTGCACGTCGTCGAATGCGGCCGCCACGTTCAGGTGGGCATTCGCACGGGGCGAGAGGGTGCTGTTCCTCCCCGATCAGCATCTGGGGCGCAACACCGCGTACACGATGGGCATCCCGCTGGCCGACATGGTGGTGTGGGACCCCGACGAGATCTTCGGAGGCCTCGATCCCGACCAGGTGTTGCGCGCACGGATGATCCTGTGGAAGGGCCTGTGTTCCGTCCACGAGCGCTTCACGGTCCCGCAGATCGACGCGGTCCGCCGCCAGCACCCGGGCATCCGCGTCATCGTCCATCCGGAGGTGGCGTGGGACGTCGTGCAGGCCGCCGACGCCAGCGGCAGCACCGAGTACATCCTGAAGACGGTGAGGAACAGCCCGCCAGGGTCGGTGTGGGCGGTCGGCACGGAGGTGCATCTGGTCAACCGGCTGGCCAACGAGCTGGCGCCGGAGCGCACGGTGATGTCGCTCGACCGGTTCGGCTGTCTCTGCTCGACGATGTTCCGCATCTCGCCGAACCATCTGCTGTGGATTCTCGAAGAGCTCGTGGACGGCCGCGTCCACAATCGTGTGCGTGTGCCAGACGCGCAGAAGCACTGGACGCGCGTGGCCCTCGATCGGATGCTCTCGACATCCTAAGGGAGCGAGTCAGTTGACAGTTGACAGTTGACAGTTGACAGCCAGCAACGAGCTGACTCGTTGCCTTCGGTCGGCTGACAACCGTCAACTGTCAACTGCCAACTGCCAACTTCCGATTCAGAAGGTGACCGCCCTGGCGTCGGCGACGATCAGGTCGTGGTACACCGGCAGCGACCAGCCGGCCTTCTCGAGCTCGGTGAGCCGCTGCTCGAAGCGCTGCACGTAGGTGTTCTTGTTGCGATAGAGCTGCCGCAGCTTCGCCTGGTCGAACGCGGTCTGGTAGACGCTCAACCCGCACAGCCCTCCACCGCCGAATCCGCCGCGTCCGCCTCCACCAGGACCGGCCCCCGCGGCGCCGCCCGCGCGTCCGCCCTCGCCCGCCGCTGCCACGGGTGTATTGCGTGCGGTGTACTTCGCGATCGGCACCTCGACATACGGGTTCCGAATGCCGCCCCTGGCGTTGCCGTGCTCGTCGAGGATCATCAGGCTGCCGTCGTTGAGGGTGTTGCGGTCGATCAGGACGCGATCGGCCCTGGGCGGCGCGACCCCCGTGTCGACCCAGCGGAGCAGATGGTGCAGCGCCACCGACATGTACGCCTCGAGGGGGAAGCGGCTCAGCGGCTGGGCGCACTGCGACTGCTGCAGCCGCACGTTGTTCCGCGAGTCGAGGTGTCCGAGACCCGCGAACTCGTACACGCGGAACTGGCTGCCCGGTTCATCGCCATCCTGTTGTGAGGTGGCCACGCGCTCGTACTCGTGCTGCGTGGGCACCTGAATGATCGGCACGTCCACCGGGGCGATCGCCCCGCCGTTCGACGTCGGCATGAAGCCGTCGTAGATGCGCTGCATGTCTGGCGTGCGATAGACCCTGTGCGCCGGCAGGTAGCTGACCAGCGTGCCCGAGCTGGCCGATGTTCCCCAGAGCACCATCTTGCGTACCGCAAGGCCCGCCAGCGGGCCCTGGCTGCTCCGGACGAGCGCGCCCACCTGCGCCAGGATCTCGCTGGCCTGGCCGTTGGCGACCTGGATCCGCCCGTACCGCTCGGCGTTGACCTGCGCGAACTGCGCCGTGCCCGCCGTGGCGATCTCGGCCGCGACGTGTCCAGAGTCCATGATGTAGACCGAGTTGTACTCGAAGGCGTGGGCCGCGCCGATGGGATGCATCGATTCGGCGACGATGAGGCCGCTGAACCGCGCGTTGTCGGCGGGCTGGCGAATCACGAGCCGCGTGGTATACGGCTGCCCGTTCGCGGCGCCCGACACGAAGTATTCGTTCGCGACATAGTTGTAGTGTTTCATGTCGCGGCCTGGCCACTGCGCGGGCGACGAGTCGAACATCGCCCCCGGTCCGGTGACCTTCACCATCGTGGGCAGCGCGACCGCCGTGGGCTCGGTTGGCAGATTGGCTGGCGGTGCCGCGCCTCGCCCCCCCCCGGCCGTCGGGCGGCTGCCCCCCCGCCCGCCCCTGGGGCGCGGCTCCGGCGCCGCGCTGGCCGAATACAGGTTCTTGAGTTGCCGCCACCACGGCTGCGGCAACGGCCACGATGAATGCGACTGCCGAAAAACTCCTTCTGGCCACAGGTGTCTCCTTGAGATACTCAGAGTGCGCCCTGAGTATGGACGGGCATCTCAGGCGGCGTCAAAGGAAGATTTTCGGCACGCTTCCTGAGTACCGCCGCGGGGATCGGCGCCCTCAATCCGGGCGTCCAAGCTGACAGGACTCTGTTTGGCGCGCTTCGGGCGCGCCCTGAACGAGGTGCCTCATGGCCGACTTGCTGACCACCCATGAACTGCCACGGCTTCCGTATGACTTTGCCGCACTCGAGCCGCACATCGATGCGCAGACGATGCAGATTCACCACGGCAAGCACCATCAGACGTACGTCGACAAGTTGAACGCCGCCGTGGAGAAGCATCCTGACTGGCAGTCGAAGAGCGTCGAGGAGCTGTGCCGCAACATCGGCAACGTGCCGGAATCCATACGGACCGCGGTGCGGAACCACGGCGGCGGACACTGGAACCACAGCCGCTTCTGGACGTGGATGGCCCCGAACGCGGGCGGCGCGCCCACAGGGAAGGTGGGCGAGGCGATCGACGCTTCGTTCGGGAGCTTCTCGGCGTTCAAGGAACAGTTCGCCAAGGCAGCGGTCGACCGCTTCGGCAGCGGCTGGGCTTGGCTGATCAAGGACGGCACGACGCTGTCGATTGTCAGCACGCCCAACCAGGACAACCCGCTGATGGAGGGAAAGACCCCGATTCTGGGACTCGACGTCTGGGAGCACGCCTACTATCTGAAGTATCAGAACCGCCGGCCGGACTACATTTCGGCCTGGTGGAGCGTGGTCAACTGGGCCGAGGTCAACAAGGCGCTCTGAGGTGTGCTAATGTCGGAGCTTCCGCGAAAGGAGGCTCCGACCATGACCATGAGAATCTGGCTGGCTGCAAGTCTGGCGCTGGCCGTTGCGGGCTGCGCCCGCCCCACCGCCACCAGCGTCCTCGAGGAGGCCCAGGCGGCCATGGGCAACCCGAGCTCCATCCAGTACACCGCCACGGGCATGAACGCGTTCTTCGGCCAGGCGCTCACGGCCGGAGAGGCGTGGCCGCGTCGAGAGCTTTCCAGCTACACGCGCACGATCGACTACGACCAGCGGTCGTCGCGCGACGAGTTGAGCTTCGCGCAGCCCGTGTTCGGCGGCCAGCAGCAGAACCAGCAGGTCAACGGCGACCGAGCCTGGAACGTCGGTCAGGACGGCGCCGCCAATCCGCAGCTCGCCGCCGCGGAGGAGCGGCAGCTCCACATCTGGCTGACGCCCCACGGATTCCTGCGGGCCGGCCTGAGCGCCGCCGACGCGATGTTGACCGAAGGCGAGGGCGCCAACACCATCACGTTCACCGCGCTCGGCAAGTACCGCGTCGAGGGCACGATCGACGCCAACAACCAGGTCACGAGGGTGGCGACGACGATCGCCAACCCCGTGCTCGGCGACACCGAGCTGGCGGCCAGCTATTCCGAGTACCGCGACGTCGACGGCGTCCAGTTTCCCGGGCGCATCCAGATCGATCAGGGCGGCTTCCCGCTCTGGGAGCTGACGGTCACCGGCGTCACGCCGAACGCGCCGCTCGATCTCGCCGTGCCCGAGAACGTGCAGGCCGCGACGCTCCCGCCCGTGCAGACGATGACCACGATGCTGGCGCCAGGCGTCTGGCACGTGACGGGCGGATCTCATCACAGCGTCGTCGTGGAATTCGACGAGTACCTGGCCGTCGTGGAAGCGCCGCTCAGCGAGGAGCGCTCGATGGCGGTGATGGCGGCGGCGAAGACGCTGGTCCCGAACAAGCCCATTCGCTACGTGCTGACGACGCACCATCACTTCGACCACACCAGCGGCCTGCGCACGTACGTGAGCGAGGGCGCGACGGTCGTCACCCACGCGTCCAACGTGCCCTACTTCGAGAAGACGGTGATGGCGCCGGCGACGCTGGTGCCCGACATGCAGGCCAAGGCGATGAGGCCGCCGACGTTCCAGGGCGTGTCGGACCGGTACACGATCACCGATGGCAAGCAGACGATCGAGGTCTATGCGACCACCGGTGACACGCACACCAACGAGTACACGCTCGTGTATCTGCCAGGGCCGAGAATCCTGGTGGAAGGCGACGCCTACAGTCCGGGGCCGGCCGACGCGCCGCCGCCTCCGATGCCGCCGCCGAACGCGGTCAAGCTCTACGACGACATTCAGGGGATGAAGCTGAACGTGGCCACGATCGCGCCGATCCACGGCCGCGGCGCGGTGCCGATTGCGGAGCTGCGGAAGTTCATCGGCCGCGGGTAGCGCGAAAAGAAGGGGCGGGCCGTAAAGGCCCGCCCTGCGACCTCACGTAGGGCGCCCCTTTACGAGGCGCCGTTCTTTTCAGTGCGTCGTCGTCGCGGGCGCCGGGGTGGTCGTCCCGGCTGCCGCGGGGACCGGCGGGCGCGCCACCTGCGGAGCGGCGGGCTTGTGGCCCGCCGGTGCGGGCATCCGCTCCTTCAACAGCAGCTCGGCGTGGGCGACGAAGTCCTCCTTCGAGATCCTGCCCGCGTCCACGTCGGCCAGCAGCGAGCGCTGCGCCTTGTACTCGCGGTTCTCGATGCCCGCCTTGCTCTGCAGCATCCGCCACGCCTTCCGGCGCTCCACGCAGAACAGCACGAGCTGGCGCGAGATCGACCGGTACTCCACGTCGCCGTTCGATCCCTGGATCCTGATGTAGACGCCGAAGTCGGGCACGAGGGACCGGTGCTCGGGACGCAGGTAGCGCCGGTAGACCACGTCCTGCTGGGTGATGCGGATCAGCATGTTCTCCAGCGGGATGAGCTTCGCGGCGTCCTCCGGCTTGATCGTCCGCAGGTGATTCCGGAACCGCGCCTCGGTGGCGGCCCAGTGCGCCACGGTGTAGCGGTACGGCTCGTTGTTCCCCCTGAACTTGGTCTCGTACCAGTCCAGCTCGGGTGAAGGATTGCCCTTGACGTCCAGCGTCTCCGGGTACGTTTCCCCAAGCCTCGGGTTGAAGACGAACTCCGGTGCGCCGCGGGAGTCGCGCACGCGCTGCGCCTGGATGAGCGCCATGTCGTCCGGCACGCCGTGCTCCGGCTGACACGTGGTGAAGCACTGCAGGAACGCCGTACCGCGGTACTCGATGCCGTCGAGAATCGCGCGGTAGAGCTTGGGCGCGTTGGCAATGGAGACCTGCGCCACGAAGGGCGACCCGTGGCCGGCGAGGAACGTTTCCGCCACGGTCTTCTTCTCGTGGTTCTTGCCCTGGGTGGCCGCGCCGAATACGTTCATGTCGCTGCCGCCCAGCATCGGCGTCGAGTCGGAGTTCTGTCCGCCGGTGTTGGAGTAGACCTGCGTGTCGAGCATCACCGCCTTGACGTTCGGGCGGTTCTGCAGGATCACCTTCGACATGTTCTGGTAGCCGATGTCGCCCATGCCGCCGTCGCCGCCCACGACCCACACCTTGGGCAGCTCGAGGATCTCCTGGTCGGTCATCAGCGCGTCGGTGAAGTGCACGTACTCGTAGTACTCGCGCGGGGTGATGACGTCCTTGTCGCGGTGCAGCAGCGCGTCGGCCAGCCGCTCGGGGATCACCGACCGGCGGCCGTGGTCGACGATGAAGCTCTCGCCGAGCAGCCATCCCACGGTGATGCCGTCCTGGAAGAGCGAGTTCATCCAGGGATACGGGTGGGGGTTGTTGGGCGGGGTCGACCCGTAGACCGTGTTGCAGCCCGTGTGCGCCGCCATGGCCATGACCGACATGCCGTTGGCGAGGCGCCCGTCGATCGGCTGGAGGTTCTTGTGGTTGAACGCTTCCTGCCGCATCACCGCCGTGATGGCGTCGACGATCTCACGGTCCGAGATCGGGCCGTGCGCCGCGATCCGCGCCCTGGTATCCTTGTCGTCCTCGCCGCCGAGCCGCATGAGCATGTGCGCGACGGCCTGGCGCAGCAGATCGTATTCCTCCGGACTCCGCGCCTTGAGCGCGGCGAGCGTCTCGACGCCCTCCTTCTCCAGCTGATTGGCCTTCGCCCGCAGCCGGTCGGCCTTGGCGTGAAAGAGCGGGCGCATGTAGGCCTCGGTCACCGCGGCCGCCGCGCGCAGGATGCTCTTCTCCCCGCAGCCCGCGCACGCCCCGTCGCCCGAGACGAGGGCGTCGTAGTTGCGGCGGACCATCAGCATGTTGCGCAGCGTGGCCGTCTTGGAATCCTGCGGCCGCGTGTCGTTGTAGAGGCCGAGGTATTTCTGTGGCGTGTCGGGCAGCAGGTCCAGGAACGCGGTGCCCGTCTCGTGCTCCGCGTTGACCTCCTCGGTCTCCTGCACCATCTTGAGCGCCTGGTGCTCGCCGCAGGCCGTGACGCACGCCGCGCACCCCTTGCAGAGGTCCGACACGAAGATCAAGAAGACGCCGCCGGCGCCCGGCTTCCGCTTCTCGGGCGTCGCGAAAATCGCGTTCGCCTTCTGGTACGCCATCGGCACCCGGCCGATGATGTCGAAGAACTCGCGCTTGGCCTCCGGCGAGAAGCCATCGGCGGCCTCCGTCACCTCGCGGATAATCTGCGGCAGCGGCTCGCGCGTGTCCCGGGCGACCGCCTCCCGCATCCGCTCGCGGGTGCGCCGTTCGATCTCCGGAACCGATCGCAGCATCTTGTCCCGTTCGCCATCGTTCGACACGTAGTGCGTGATGGCCGTCCGCAGCACCGTCTCGAGATCCTGCGAGGCGTTGGGAAGTGCCGTGTCGGGGCAGACGGCGATGCACTCCATGCACTGCGTGCAGTTCTCGGCGATGTAGAGCGGCGTCTCGCGGCGCGCCACGTACTTCGAGGCGGTGTCGCCGCTGCCGGCGGCCATGACGCCGAGCGCCGCCAGCGCCGTGGCCGGCTGGTGATACCCCTGGCCCGACCGGAACAGGTCGTCGAACGCGGCAATCCGCGTGAGCGGCGTCCGCTCCGCCTGCCCCTCCGGCATCGGCGTGGCCCGGCAGTTCGTGCGGCAGGAGTGGCCGTCCTCGGCCAGCACCGGCAGCAGCGCCAGCCCCCTGAGCGTCGAGCGATCGGGCGCCTGCAGCTCGCCGATGCGAATCTCGCGCACCTGCTCGAATCCCTGCGTCATGACGCGCATGTTGGACTGCACGACTGCATCGCCGAGCCGCCCGAACTTCTTGACATACTGCCGGTGCACGACCTCTCTGAACTGCTCCTGGCTGATGCCGAACTCCCGCAGGAGCGGCGAGACCGCGAAGAACGCCCCCAGGAACGCGTTGCCCTGCATGCGGAGCTGCAGGTCGGCCCGATCGGTGGCCTCCCGCGCAATCTGGAACCCCGGCAGCGTGAATACGCGAATCCGCTTCTCGATGATCTGCTGGCGCGCCCAGATCGGGAGCCGCTCCCAGGCCTGCGCGCCTTCCTCCTCCGACTCCCACACGAGACTCCCGCAATCTTCCATCCCATCGAGCGGATTGGTGTGGGTGAACGCTTTCGGATCGCAGCACAGCACCACGCTGACGTGACGCAGGTCGCAGTTGACGCGCACGCGCTCGGGCGCCGCGACCATGAAGTACGCCGTGGGCGCCCCCTTCTTCTCGGACCCGTACTTGGGGTTGGCGCTGATGTGAATGATCTCTTTGGGGTTGCCCAGCTCGTCGACGATCTTGTCGCGCTCGAAGAGAAAGTCGTTGAAGTCGCCGATAATGGCGCCCAGGTTCTTGCCCGTCGTGATCGCCCCCCAGCCGCCGATCGAGTGGAAGCGCACGGCAATCGCCCCGGGTGGCAGGAGCGACGGGCGGTCGTCCGACTTCACCTCGTAGGGATGATCCACCCCGAGCACGAAGAACGAGGCACCCTCCGACGCCCGCTTGCCGTCCTGGCGCACCCGCGTCCCCGTCGCGAACTCGTAGGCACCCAGGATGTGCTCCGGTCTGAAGTCGCGGGAGCCCAGGCCGTACACGCCCCCGTAGAGCCTCGGCACCTGGTCGGCGGTGATCGCCGGCAGCCCTTCGACGCCCTGCAGGGCCTTGTTGAGCGCGGTGCGGATGTCGCGCCCCATCGGGTTGTCGCCGGCCATCGGCTCGTCGGTGCGCTCGAGGATGATGACGTGCTTCTTGCCCGCCAGCGCCGTGACGACGGCCGCCTCGGGAAACGGTCGAAACACGTTCAGGTGAATGGAGCCCACCTTCACGCCCCGCTTCTCGATGAGATAGTCGACCGCCGCCTCGATGTTCTCGGCCGCCGATCCGAGCGACACGAACACCGTGTCGGCGCCCTCGGTCCTGTAC
>JACQTK010000195.1 GCA_016210845.1 Acidobacteriota bacterium
CGCCGCCAGCACGTCGAGCGTGGCCAGCGCGCGCGCGGTGTCCTGAATGCGCGGCGCCACGGCCGCCACCTGGCCGCGCAGCGCCTCGAAGATCTCGAGCTCCCGCTCGAGGATCCGCTCGTCGGCGCCGAGCACCTTCTCCTCGTATTCCTTGAGCGCTGGCGTGGTGAAGCGCTCGCCGCCCGCGATCGTCTGCTTCCGCTGGTAGTCGGCGGGCACGGCGTGCAGGTTGGCCTTCGAGACCTCGATGTAGTAGCCGAAGACGCGGTTGAAGCGCACCTTGAGCGACCCGATCCCCGTGCGGGCGCGCTCGCGCTCCTCCATCTCCGCGATGACGCGGCGGCCCGAGCGGCTGACGTCCTTCAGGTCGTCGAGCTCGGGATCGATGCCGTCGCGGGTGAAGCCGCCGTCGCGGGCGAACGCGGGAGGCTCGTCGGTGAGCGTGCGCCCGATGAGGTCGCGCACGTCGGCCAGCTCGTCGAGCTCGGCCAGCAGGCTTCGGAGCAGCGGCGCCTGTACCTCCTGCAGCACGATGCCCACGCGGGGCACGGCCGCCAGCGACTGCCGCAGTGCGACGAGGTCGCGCGGTCCGGCAGTGCCCAGCGCGGCGCGCGCCACCAGCCGCTCGAGATCGTACACGGCCTTCAGCGTCTCGCGGAGCTTGCCGCGGTCGGTGGCGCGGAATGCCAGCTCCTCGACGGCGTCGAGCCGATCGCGGATGCGCTCCAACGCCGAGAGCGGACGCAGCAGCCACGCGCGCAGCAGCCGCCCGCCCATCGCTGTCACCGTACGGTCAATCTCGTCGAGCAGCGAGCCCTGCCGCGTGGCGCCGCGGCCGACAAGGACCTCGAGATGTCCGAGGGTGATGGGATCGATGACGAGGCCGGCGGCGGACGTCCTGTAGGTGACGCCTCGCACGTGGGCGAGGTCGGCCTTCTGCGTGTCCCTGAGATACGCGAGGAGGCCCCCGGCCGCCTGGACGGCCGCGGGATGCCCCTCGAGGCCGAAGCCCTCGAGGCCGTGGGTGCGCAACTGATCGAGCAGCGTCCGGCGCGCGGCCTCGGGCTCGAAGCTCCAGGCTTCGACCTTCGTCACCGGAATGCCGTCGTACGGGTGGCCACGGGCGGGCACCAGGCCCGCCCCGACATCCTCCGGTACGACGATCTCGCGCGGGCGGAGCGTCGCGACCTCGTCGGCCAGCGCCTGCCGTCCTGCGTCGCCCCGATACTCCGCCGTGGTGAACTCGCCCGTGGACACGTCGATGAGCGCCACGCCGCAGAAGTCGTCGCGCGACACGATCGCCATGAGGAAGGCCGGCTCGCGCGCGTCGAGATACGCGGCGTCGGTCAGCGTGCCTGGCGACACGACCCGGACGACCTCGCGCCTGACCAGTCCCTTCGCCTTCTTCGGGTCCTCCACCTGCTCGCAGATGGCCACGCGGAAGCCCTTCCGTACGAGCTTCGCGAGGTAGCCGTCCACGGCATGGAAGGGAACGCCGCACATCGGGATGCCCGCGCCGCCCGCGTCCTTGGATCGCGACGTGAGCGTCAGGTCGAGCGCGCGCGCCGCCACGAGCGCGTCCTCGTAGAACATCTCGTAGAAATCGCCCATCCGGAAGAAGACGATGGCATCGCGGTGCTGGCGCTTGGCGTCCAGGTACTGACGCATCGCCGGAGTGGCCGTGGCGGGTGAGGACATGACGCGTGGTTGCTATTATCTGTCAGACCCATGCTCGTACTGGCCCTCGACACCACCACGCGCGCAGGCAGCTGCGCGCTGGCGCGCGACGGCCGCGTGGTGCGCGAAGAGGCCAGCGACGCGGCGCGCGCGCCCGCGTCGCGGCTGCCTCGTGAGCTCGAGGCGCTGCTGGATCGCGCGGGCGTCGCTTTGCACGAGATCGACGTCCTGGCGGCGGCCACGGGCCCTGGCTCGTTTACGGGGCTCCGCATCGGCATCGCGACGATGCAGGGGCTCGCGATGGCGGCAGGGAAGCCGTTGATTGGCGTGTCGGCGCTGGACGCCCTTTGCGCCTGTGGGGCGAGCCCTGCGGGTTCGCCAGGCGAGCCTGACCCCGGGGCCCCCACGGCGCCTGCGCCGTGGGGTGGCGTGGCTCGCGCCACGAAGGTCGAGCGCATCGCCACGTGGATCGTCGCCTGGCGTGGGGAAGTGTACTC
>JACQTK010000194.1 GCA_016210845.1 Acidobacteriota bacterium
CCCCCGCCGCCTGCCACGCCTGATCCTTCGGCCTGCGTCTCCCAGTGCGCCACCGAGTCGCCCTGCCACGACGGCGCCTCACCGGCAGGCGCGGTCAGCACCGGCCCGCCCGCGCTCCTGAAATGGAAGAGCCGGGTCTGGGTGCCGTTGTCGGCCTCGATCTTCAGCGTGGTGTCGTCCTGCCACGAGATCCGCAGCCGCGTGGGCATGCGCATCAGGCCAATCGCCCCGAACGCCTTGCACTGGTCGCCGGCCGCGATGTCCCTCGCGGGATCCCACTCGTTGCCGACGCGCTGCCCTTCGGCGTTGAGCGGCAGGCTGGCGAAATCACCCTTCGGCGGCGTCAGCATCCGGAACCGCCAGTCCTCGGTGATCACCGACACCCACGTGCCCGTCAGATCGACCGGCGCGGCCGCCCGCGGCGTGGCGGGCGCCTGCTGGCCGCGGCCGCCGCCCTGACCACGAGCGCCTGGCGGCTGCTGTCCCCGGCCGCCTTGCGGGGCCTGCTGCTGCGGCTGCGCCGCCTGCTGCGCCGACACCTCGGGCATCAGGACGCCGAGCGCGAACGCGACCGTGACGGCCGACGCCAGGCCGACGGCACGACGAAACACTCTGCAGTTCATACGTCGATCTCCACCCTTCGCGGGGGCTGAAGCCCCCGCGCTACCGGGTCGTGGCTACTTGCCGCCCAGGCTGCGATACACCGCCTCGAGGAAGCCGTCGGGCGAGGCCGGTCCGCTGGGCGCGCCGTAGTAGCCGTCGTACTCGAGCGTCGGCCGCGCCGCGCTGATCTGCTGCAGCGTCATCCCCTTCTTGATCATCTCCTGCACGCGGTCGCGGACGATCGTCACCATGTCTCGATAGTCGACGACGTCGGCCTCGTTGCAGATGCGGCCGTGGCCTGGAATCACCCGCGTGCCGCCCATCTGATTCCGCTCGGGGATGGTGATGTCGAGTACGGTGTTGAGCGCCTCGATCAGGCCGTTCACCGTCCCGCCCTTCGCGAGATCGATCACGGGGTACGCGTGCGGCACGAAGATGTCGCCGGTGGCGACCACGTCCGACTTCCGAAACACCACGAGGATGTCGCCGTCGGTATGGGCGGCCGGCTGGTACAGGAGCTGAATCGGCTCGCCGTTGGCGAAGAACTCCTTCCGGGCGCCGAAGAACGTCGAGATCGGCAGCGCGTCGCCGCTCAGACCGGCCTCGACCATGCGGCTCAGGGCGCTTTCGTGCGCCACGGTCAGCGCGCCCGCGTTGGCGCCGCCCGGATTGCCGCCGCCGCCCACGACGGTCGCGGGCCGGTTGCCGCGGAAGCCGACGCTCTTGACGACGGCGTCGTTGCCGCCGATGTGATCGGCGTCGGCGCTCGTGTTGATCATGAAACGGAGGCGCCGCGGCGACAGCTTCTCGATCGCCTCGAGCACCTTGGCCGACTGCCCCTCCGCGCCTGTGTCGACCACGAGCACGCCTTCGTCGCCCGCCTGGACGGCGATGTTCCCGCCCGCGCCGGCCACCATGTACACCTGGCCCTGCACCTTGAGGACGTCGAGCCCTTCTACCACCGCGGGCGGCACGGGGCGGTCGAGCGGGACGGTCCCGACCGGCTGCTGCCCCGACACGGAGGCCATCGTCCACGAGATCGCCGCGGCGGCTGCGGCCGCGGCACACGTCGTCCGTACGGATGCGCACTTCAGGTTCATAGGGTCACCAAGAACGTCAGCGGGCCGACTGCGTGGCCGGACGCTGGACCGCTATGCGGCCCGGTGGGTGAAACTTGTACTTGTTGCAACCCGCATAGCGGTCCTAGGCGCGCGAAGCGCGCCAGAAGATACCGGCACCCAGCCACGAGGCTCCGCGGGAAGATCAAGGGGCGGAGCCCCGTGGCGGGTTCGCGAGCATCTGCCGCAGCTTCAGCTCGTACTCCGGGTAGAGCGTCTCCTTGCCGCCCTGCGCCGCCTCGATCGGGATGCCATGGCGCCTGGCGTAGTCGTCGCGCACCGAGCCGAAGGGATAGTGCGGCACCCACCCCCGCGGGATGTCGGTCTCCTCGACGACCTCGAACAGCCAGCGCGCGTCGGGGTTGATGGCGGCGCTCTCCATCCAGTGCGACGTCCGGATGAACGGCTCGTCGAGATACACGGGGTCGTCGACGATCGTCACGAGCGTGAGGTAGTCGCCGTGGCGGATGAAGTGCTCCGTCATCACGGACTTGGGGCTGGCGGGCACGCCGTTCCGTTGGATCACACCCCACTTCATGTGGGTGGTGGTGATGATCAGCTGATTGCCCTGGACGCGGCCCGTGGAAAAGCCCTCCCACGTGTGCTCGGCGTTGGGAGAGGGGTGCGGGCGGCCGTCCATCCAGATGATCCGATCGTCGCGCCCGAACACGCCTTCGAGCGTGTAGGCCACCAGCTGCAGCGTCACGGGGTCGGTCCGCTTCGTGATGCGCATGTTGGGGCCAGGGCCTCGCATGAAGTACTGACCCGGATGCGGCTGCGCCATCCGCTCGGGCAGCGACAGGATCGACGCGTCCCAGGCGTTCGCCTTCTGGCGCGCCGCCGCGTTGATCGGCAGCCCCGTGAAGTCGCCGAGCTCGGCGCCCGGGCCGCGATGCGGCTGGTCCTCGGTGACGCGCGCCGCCCACTCTCCCGCAATGTCAATCTGGGCGGCCGCGGGGGCCGCCATCGCCAGCACGAGCACGATTACGCCGCCGACTGACAACCTGACCGTCATCAGTGCCTCCGTAGCCAACCAGCCAAGGGGCTTCGCCCCTTGATATCCCCGCGGAGCCCCTTGGCTGGTTGCCAGTATCTCTTGCCGCGCTTCGCGCGGCTGGGACCGCTATGCGGTCGGGCGGAACAAGTACGAAATTCGCGTTTCGGGCCGCATAGCGGTCCAATGTGCGGAAACTATACCAGATACGTGTGGGGGCCTCTACCCGCTTACCGGGTTAGTTGTAGGGTTAGTTGTAGGGTTAGTTGTAGGGTTAGTTGTAGGGTTAGTTGTAGGGTTAGTTGTAGGGTTAGTTGTAGGGTTAGTTGTAGGGTTAG
>JACQTK010000199.1 GCA_016210845.1 Acidobacteriota bacterium
GCTATGCGGCCCGGAACGCGGATTTTGTTCCCGTTGTACCCTCCGCATAGCGGTCCTAGGCGCGCGGAGCGCGCCAAAGAAATACTGGTAACCAGCCAAGGGGCTCTGCGGGGATATCAAGGGGCAGAGCCCCTTGGCTGGTCAATGCTATCCTCGTGTGCTGTGGTCCCGGTCCATCAGTTGATGCCCGACGCCCTGGCGGCCATCCTGCGAAGGGCCCCGCTCACGCCCGAGAAGATGGCGTTCGCCTGGCGCGCCGCCGTGGGTCCGGCCGTCGACCACGCCACGCGCGTGGAGCTGCGGGACGGTGTGCTCTACGTGCGGGCCAAGGACGCCGCCTGGCGGCGCGAGGTGAAGCGCTCGACGGGCCTCATCCGCGCGCGGCTGGATGCGCTGCTCGGCGAAGGCGCGGTCAGCGCGCTCGACGTCAGTTGAACGTCACGACATGAGTCAGAACAGGCGTGGCAGGGACAAGTACAGCAACAGCGCCGCCGCGGCGAGCCCCGCGGCAATCTCGATTGGCTGCATCACGTCGAGCGGCAGCTGCGCACGCCGCTCGGCGTCCCACCGGCGCAACAGCTGCGCTTTCAACCAGAGCTGCACAGCATCGGGTGCAGTCGCCGTCGTAGGCAGCGCCGCCACCCGGGCCATGAACGCCGCCACTGCCCGCTCCTCGCTCTCGGCCAGATCGAACCATGTGGTCATGAGAATCCTCGCGCCTTCAACAGGTCGCGCAGCCGCCGCCGCGCGCGAAACAGCAGCACCTTGACGCTCCGCCGCCCCACGCCGAGGGCGGCGGCGATGTCTTCATGCGTTTCTTCCTCGACGTACGCCAGCCACAGGAGCGCGCGTTCGCGCGACGTCAGCTCGGCAAACGTCCGCGCCACGTCCGCGTCGCCAGGCCCGGAAGCCCGGAGGTCTCCGGCTGCCATGTCGTCAGCCCGCGACGCGCGTTCATCGTCCTGCTGTCGCTTTCCAGCCCGCCACCGGTCGACGACGAGGTTGCTGGCGACACGATAGAGATAGCGCCGCCGATCCTCGTCGCCAGCGTCGGGTCCGGCGCGCAGCAGCCGCAGGAATGCCTCCTGGACGATGTCGTCGGCATCCGCAGCGTGGCCGGTGACGCGATAGACGTAGGCCCACAACGCGCGCGACGTCTGCCGGTAGAAGGTGCTGAACGCCGCCTCATCGAGGGGCGCCACCGCGTCAGACTGGCTGTGCGGGAGCGGCGCTGTGGCGATCGCGTCCACGTCCGCCATCCAGCAGACCCAACCGCTTCGACAGGCCGTACGACGCCGCCGCCGAGATCAGCAGGCCGGCGCCGATCGACGTGCAGATGGTCGCGAAGAGCGCGATGCCGTCTTCCTCATCCGAGCGGTACAGATTCGCCTGGGCGCGGTCTGGAAAATCGTCGAACGTCAGGTTGGTGCTGCCGATGAGGATGAACAGGCCGATGCCGAGCACGAGGAACACGAACCCCGCCTGCAGCGCGCGCAGGATGCGCGTCTGCGCGCCGCCGCCCTCACGCTCCAGCGTCAGCGAGTCGAGAAACTTGGTGCCTCCCGTGGTGTTGAGGAACTCGCCGAACTCCTTGGCGGACCCGATGCGGTCCAGCAGCTTGCCGTGGAACTCGGTGGCCAGGCGGAGCTGCTGCCGCCGCCGGAAGCCGTCCACGATGACGTGGATGACCCACGCTATCGCGGCAAACGCCGAAATCGGAATCAGAACCCACAGCTCCATGTGAACGCCTCCGACGATACAACGGGCTGGGGCCCGAACGGTTAACACCCAGGCCCGTCCGCCGTCGCGCAAAGCGCGAAGGCGGAATGCGACAATCAGATCCATGGAAGAAGCCGTCATCGTCTCCGCCGTACGCACGCCGACCGGCCGGTTCCTGGGCGGACTCAAGGATTTCTCGGCCACCGAGCTCGGCGCCATGGCCGTTGGCGAGGCCGTGCGCCGCGCGGGCATCGATCCCGCCAGCGTCGAGGAATGCATCATGGGCAACGTCGTCTCGGCCGGCCTGGGCCAGGCCCCCGCCCGCCAGGCGGCGCTCCGCGGGGGGCTCGGCGATCACGTCGCCGCGCTCACGATCAACAAGGTCTGCGGATCCGGTCTCAAGGCGGTGATGCTGGCCGCCCAGGGCATCGCGACCGGCGACGTCGAGATCGTCGTCGCGGGGGGCATGGAGTCGATGAGCAACGCCCCGTATCTGCTCCAGGGCGCCCGCGAGGGATTGCGGATGGGACACGGTCAGGTGCTCGACTCGATGATCACCGACGGCCTCTGGTGCTCGTTCGAGCAGTGCCACATGGGCACCGCTGGCGAGGTCGTGGCCGTCGAGTACCACATCGGCCGCGGGCAGCAGGACGAGTACGCCCTGCACAGCCATCGCAAGGCGGCCGAGGCCACAGCGGCTGGACGCTTCACGGCCGAGATGCTGCCAGTGTCCGTGCCCCAGAAGAAGGGCGATCCCGTGGTCATCGACCGCGACGAGTCGATCCGGAGCGACACGACGCTCGAGGCCCTCGCGGCGCTCCGCCCCGCCTTCACGAGGGACGGCACCGTGACCGCCGGCAACGCGCCCCCGGTCAACGACGCCGCCGCCGCCCTCGTCGTCATGTCCGCCCGCCGTGCCGGACAGCTCAACCTGGAACCCATGGCCCGCATCGTCGGCCAGGCCACCAGCGGCCTGCCGCCCAAGTACCTGCTGATGACGCCCGTGGAGGCGGTCCGTCGCGTCATGGCGAAGATCGGATGGACGACCGCCGATGTGGACCTCCTCGAGCTGAACGAGGCGTTCTCCGTGCAGGCCGTGGCCGTGCTGCAGGAGCTGGCGATCGATCCGGCCAAGGTGAATGTCAACGGCGGAGCGGTGGCGCTCGGGCATCCGATCGGCGCCAGCGGAGCCCGGATCCTGACCACGCTGCTCTACGCGCTGAAGGAGCGCGGGCTGCGGAAGGGCATCGCCACGCTCTGCCTTGGCGGCGGGAACGGCGTGGCGCTGGCCGTGGAGCGGGCATGACGACGAAACGTCAATGATCGGCCCCGGGACCCCTGGCAAATTCGTCCAACCCTGCGGGATGGAGGCGAAAGTCGTCTGACCCCGTAAGTCATTGCTTTATATGGACGTGCACCGATCGAATGCACAGAAATGCGCTTGACTTTCGTGCGGCACGCTTCTAGGATCTACCCCGGCCGTGACCTCCTCTGTCACACCTCTCGGCCACCATCGCTGTAGGGCGACGCATGCGTCGCCCCTACCCCAAAAGGAGCCACCATGCCGTTCGACGATCAGAAAGAACGCACCAAGGCGCTCGACATTGCCGTCGGCCAGATTGAGAAGCAGTTCGGCAAGGGGTCGATCATGCGCCTCGGCCAGCGCGGCGCGATCGCGCCCATCGAGTGCATCTCCACCGGCTCGATCAGCATCGACTACGCGCTCGGCATCGGCGGCATGCCGCGCGGCCGCGTCGTCGAGATCTTCGGCCCCGAGTCGTCCGGCAAGACGACGCTGGCGCTGCAGGTGATTGCGGAGGCGCAGCGCGCGGGCGGCATGGCGGCGTTCGTGGACGCCGAGCACGCGCTCGACGCCCAGTACGCGCAGAAGCTCGGCGTCGACCTCGAGAACCTGCTGGTGTCGCAGCCGGATCACGGCGAGCAGGCGCTCGAGATCGTCGAGGTCCTGATCCGATCGGGCGGCGTCGACGTGGTGGTAGTGGACTCGGTGGCGGCGCTGGTGCCCAAGGCGGAGATCGAGGGCGAGATGGGCGACGCGCAGATGGGCCTGCAGGCGCGGCTCATGTCACAGGCGCTGCGCAAGCTCACGGGCGTCGTCTCGAAGTCCAAGACGACGCTCATCTTCATCAACCAGCTCCGGGA
>JACQTK010000198.1 GCA_016210845.1 Acidobacteriota bacterium
ATCACGTACTGGACGGGCGTGCCGCGTCCGATCATCAGCGGGCTCATCGACTCCATCTGCCGGACGTGCGAGCGGATGAAGCTGTGGGGGGTGGTCGGCGGGGAGGCGCGCTACCTGGTGGAGGTCACGGCGCTGGCAACCACGCTGGCGATGAATTTTCTGACACGCGGCCGGTTCGAGACATAGATTGATGGGCAAACTGAAGATCGTCGTCCTCTACGACCGCGTCGTCGTCGACGAGGCCAGCGAGCAGGCCGCCGCCGGCGACAAGGCGCCGGTCGTGCGGTCGCTCGACAAGAAGGAGGTCGAGGAGGAAGTCGCGGAGGCGCTGACCAAGCTCGGTCACGAGCCGGTCATGTACGAGCTGGATGGCACCCAGAAGAGCCTGCTCGGCCTGGCGCGCGCCGACTGCGATCTCGTATTCAACCTCGCCGAGTCGTTCGCCGACGACGACACCGCCGACTTCAAGATCGCGGCGTTCCTGGAGCTGCTGGGCCGGAAGTACACGGGCACGGGCACCCACGGCCTGATGCTGGCCCAGGACAAGGCGGTGGCGAAGAAGATCTTCGCCTTCCACGGCATCCACACGCCGACGTTCGCCAAGTGCTACCGCGGCCGGCTCGACTTCTCCCACGACCTCCAGTTCCCCGTCATCGTCAAGCCCGCGCGCGAGGACGGCTCGATCGGCATCGAGTTCAGCGCCGTCGTCAGCTCGATCCGCGAGCTGATGGAGCGGATGGACTGGCTGCACGCGAACTTCGAGTCCCCGGTGCTCATCGAGGAGTACATCGAGGGGCGCGAGATGTACGTCGGCATCCTCGGCAACGACAAGCCCGAAGCGCTGCCCATCGTCGAGCTGGACCTGTCGAAGCTGCCCGACGGCACGCCCCGCATCGCGGCGGCCGAAGTGAAGTGGGGTAAAGGGACCAAGGCGTACCGCGATACCAAGTCGGCCGTCGCCACCGACCTCCCGGAGGAGACCGTCGCCTTGCTGCAGCAGACCGCCGTGGCCGCCTATCAGGCGCTGGAGCTGCGCGACTACGGGCGCGTGGACATGCGGCTGCAGCCCGACGGCCGCGTGCAGGTGATTGAAGTCAATCCCAACCCGTGGCTCAGCTCGCGCGCCGAGTTCTGCATAGCCGCGCGCAAGTCGGGGCGCACCTACACGCAGCTGGTCGAGGAGATCGTCGAGCTCGCCTTCGCCCGCGCGTAGCGCGGCTGGAGGGTACAACGGGAACAAGATCCGCGTTCCGGGCCGCATGGCGGTCCAGACTGAATCGGGAGAGGCGGACCTTCAGGTCCGTCTGGGTTTGCCACGGCCGATGTTGGTCATATAAGATGACCATATGGCCAGGAAGCCCCGGTCGCGCCAGTACAACATCGCTGAGGCAAAGGCACACTTGTCGAGCCTGGTTCGCCAGACCCTGTCCGGCGACGAGGTCATCATCGCGAAAGACAACAAGCCGCTCGTCAAGCTCGTGCCACTGCCGGCTCCCCGTCGCAAGCCGGGAACGGCCAAGGGCCTCGTGTTGTACATGTCGCCAGACTTCGATGAGCCGCTCGAGGACTTCAAAGACTACATGTGATGCGTGTGCTCCTCGACACGCACGCATTCCTCTGGTGGGTGGAAGCCGATCAGCGTTTGTCGGCCGCTGCCCGTCAAGCCATCGCGGCGGCGAGCCAAGGCTTCTTCAGCATCGCGAGTTGTTGGGAACTGGCGATTAAGGTGAGCCTGGGTAAGCTGGCCCTTTCCAAGCCCATCGGGAGGATCGCCGAGGATCTCGGCGCCAATGAATTTCAGCTGCTGGAGATCGATCTCAATGACGTGGCGCGCGTGGCCGCGCTGCCGTTCCATCACCGCGACCCTTTCGATCGAATGATCGTCGCTCAAGCACTGAACGACGAGCTTACGATCGTGTCGGCGGATCCGGTCTTCGAGAAGTACGGCGTGAAACGGGTGTGGTGAGAGGACTACGGTCTCATCTTTCCGTCCGCCTTCCACAAGTACAGCGTCCGGCTCAAGCCATCCGCGCTCCGGAAGGTGTCCACGACCTCCGGTTCCCAGTCGCCCATGGCGAAGCTGTGCGAGACGATGCGGGCACCGGGACGCAGTTGACGGGTCAGGATGGGTCGCAGCTGCACGTTGAGGGCAGACAGCAGGTAGAGCGTGACGACGGTGGCGTCGGACACGTCCGTCTTCAGCGCGTCCTGCAGCTTGAAGGTGACGAGCCGTTCCACGCCCGCGCGCCTGGCGTTCATCTCCGCCTCGTAGATGCGGGCGGGGTCGACGTCCACGCCCACGCCGCGGGCGCCGTACTTCTGCGCCGCCGCGATGACGATGCGCCCGTCGCCGCAGCCCAGGTCGTACACGACGTCCCGAGGCCCGACGCTGGCCAGCGCCAGCATGCGGTCCACGACGTCGAGGGGCGTGACGACGAACGGCGCCCGGGGCGGCTGCTGGGATGCCAGGGCAGCCACGACCCCGAGCGCGGCCGCCAGGTAGGGCATTCGCTGATTCTATCCGGCCTCCCGGCCAACCTCGGCTGTGCTCTCCAGTGGACGACTCGCGAGCCCTTCAAAGGGGCGACGGACTCGGTCAACTCCCTGGAAAACCAACGGTTACACCGCACTCCAAGGCGCTGTCGCAGGCCGTGCGGCGCCGCAGCCAACGGTCAAACGGCAGGGGTGAAATGCACAAAACGGCTGTTTTTCGGCCACTTCTCGTTGATTTAGGGCGCCGACGTGGGCTATACTCGTGGGTGCAGCAGCCGGCGCAAAACCGGTCCTACCACCACTCTCTTCCTGCAACGGGGGAAACGTGACATTCCAGGTCGGCGACAAGGTCATCTACCCGAACCACGGGCTCGGAATCGTCGAACGAATCGAAGAGAAAACCATTCTGGGAACGACGTGCGGATTCTTTCACCTGCGGATCGTGTCGAACGACACCACCGTCCTCGTGCCCGTCTCCAATGTCGACGGCGTCGGTCTCCGCAAGGCGATCGGTGACGAGGAGGTCGAGCGGCTGTTCGCGCAGTTGAGCGACGGCCGGATCGACAACCACCAGAACTGGAAGGGCCGCTTCAAGGACAACTCCGACAAGATGCGGACCGGGTCCATCTACGACATGGCCGACGTGCTCAAGAGCCTGACGTTCCTGAGCAAGTCGAAGAGCCTGTCGTTCCGCGAGAAGCGGATGCTGGACCGCGCCAAGGCGCTGATCGTCTCCGAGGTGTCCGAGGTGATGCGCGAAAAGGCGCTCGAGGTCGAGTTGAAGGTCGATCGCGCGCTCGAGAAGTGCTTCATGGTGAAGGCGCGCAATATGGCGCGCGCCACCGCGCGCGCCAAGATCGCCAAGCCGGTCAAGGCCACCGTGGTGGCGGCCGCCGTCCCGCGCCGCGCCGCCGCGCGGGCCTCGTAACGCTTCGCCCACTTGTCTTCGCCTTCTTCGCCGCCCGGGGGGCTCTTCCCCCGGGCGTTTTTTTTCGTACAGTGATGACGCGGGACTAAGGGCTTGCCGGACGTCGTTGCCGCGGTTCGTTCCATCGTCACCTACGCCGCCTTGCTGGCCTACATCGCCGTGGCGGGGCCGCTAGGGCTGCTCGTCGCCGGCGTCCTGCGCTGGAAGGGGGGGCTCTACGCGCTCGGCCACGGCGGGGCGTGGCTGGGCCTCACGCTCGCGGGGATTCGCTACCGCGTCGCGGGACGCGAGCGGATTCCGCGCACGGCCGTCGTCTTCTGCTCGAACCACGAGAGCAACGTCGACCCCGCGGTGCTCTTTCTCGTTCTGCATCCGCAGCTCCACGTCCTCTACAAGGCCGAGCTGCACCAGTTCCCGATCATGGGCACGGCGTTCGACGTCGGCGGCTTCGTGCCGGTCGATCGCGCCGACCGCGAGCAGGCGATGGCGTCGATCGCAAGGGGGGCCGAGTCGCTGCGGGCCGGCAACTCCTTCCTGATCTTTCCCGAGGGCACGCGCAGCCGGACGGGCCACCTGCTCCCGTTCAAGAAGGGCGGCTTCATCATGGCCATTCAGGCGCAGGCGCCCATCGTGCCCGTGGCCGTTCAAGGGGGCCGGTCCGCCATGCGCAAGGGCAGCGCCATCGTCCGGCCGGTCCGCGTGAGCGTGCGGATCGGCACACCCGTTCCTACGGCTGGCTTGACACCGGACGATCGCGACGCCCTCATCGCCCGCGTCCGTGAAGAGATCGAGAAGCTGCGGGCGGAAGGGTCGTTATGGCAGTAGGCAGTAGGCAGTAGGCAGTAGGCGGTAGGCAGCGTGCGCCATCGATGCTGCCTACTGCCTACTGCCTACTGCCTACTTGAGATAGACTGATTTCGCCAGCCCTGCTGTCGAGGTCCCATGCGCTCTCGACTCAGCCTTCCCCTCCTCATCGCCCTGACGACCGCGGTCCTGACCGGCCAGGGCCAGGACGTGCGTCGCGACGCCACGTTCCGGACCTCCGCCAACTACGTGCGCGTGGATATGTACGCCACGCAGAACGGCCAGGTCATCGAGGATCTCAGGCCCGAAGAGGTGGAGCTGCTCGAAGACGGCGTGCCCCAGGCGATTGAGACGTTCGAGCAGGTGCAGGTGCGTCCGGCTGGCCCCCAGGAGACGCGCATCGAGCCCAACAGCCTCGCCGCCAGCCGCCAGATGGCGACCGGCGCGAGATCCCGTGTCTTCGTCGTCTTTCTCGACACCTACCACACGCAGATCGAGGGGTCGGCCAACATGCGCCTGCCGCTCGTGCGGTTTCTGGACCGCGTGATGGGACAGGACGATCTGGTGGCGTTGATGACGCCCGAGATGGGGGCGACCGACATCACCTTCGGGCGGAAGACGACGGTTATCTCCAACATCATGCAGGAAGAATGGGCGTGGGCCCGGAAGGGACGGACCGCCATTGACGACGACCCGAGGGAAGCGCTCTACCTGACGTGCTTCCCCGATGTCGGCGACACCCGGGGCATCGCCGCCGAGATGAAGGATCGGCGCCGCGAGCAGATGACGCTCGACGCGCTCGACGATCTCGTCGTCTACCTGCGCGGCGTGCGTGAAGAGCGCAAGGCGGTGATCACCGTGTCCGAAGGGTGGCGGCTCTACTCGGAGAACCAACGGCTCGCCAGCGTCACGCAGCAGGGCGGCGTGCCGTTCGGACCGAGAGTCGGCGTCGATCCCAGAGGACGCGTGACGACAGGACAGACGAACGCCGCGGGGCTCGACCGGTCGGTGTGCGACGCGGATCGCCTGGCGCTGGCGCTGATGAACAACAGCCGCCGGGTGCGCGACCTCATGGACGCGGCCAACCGCGCCAACGTCTCGTTCTATCCCGTCTACCCGCGCGGGCTGGCGGTGTTCGACGCGCCGATCGATCGTCCCGACCGGCCCGACTCACTGGCGTCGGACAGAGCGACACTTGCGGCACGCCAGAACACGCTGCGCGAGCTGGCGGAGAACACCGACGGTCTTGCGGTGGTCGATACCAACGACATCGAAGGGGCGCTTCGCCGCATCGCCGCGGACCTGTCGTCGTATTACCTGCTCGGGTACTACTCGAGCAACACGAAGCTCGACGGCCGGTTCCGGACGATCAGGGTGCGCGTGAAGCGCCCCGGCGTCCAGGTGCGGGCGCGGCGAGGCTACCGGGGGCTGACGGCCGAGGAGCTGGTGGCGGCCAACGGCCCGGACGCGGGCTCTCGCGCAGGTGCGGCGGCACCCGCGGGCGTGGTCGTCAACCCACGCGCGCCCTTCCGGATTCGAACCGCGGGCTGGACGTCGACGACCGCCGAAGGTCCGCGCGGTGCCGTCTGGGTGGTAGGCGAGCTGGACGCCGCGACGCGCAAGGAGCTCGCGTGGAGCGCGGGGGCCACGGCGGAGGTCGCCGTCGTGGCGGCCGACGGGGCGGAGGTGGTATCGACGACGATCGATCTGCCCGCCACCGACGGAGCGTTCGCGTTCCGCGTGCCGCCGGACGGCGGCATGGCGCCGGGGGAGTACGCGGTGCGCGTGCGCGTCCGGCCCAGCGCGGATCCCGGCCTGCCCGTCAGCGACACCGTGCGGCTGATCGTTTCCGATGTGGCCTCCGCGCTGGGAGAGCCGGTGATGTGGCGCCGGGGACCGTCCACCGGACCGCGGCACCTGGTCACCGCCGACCCGCGGTTCCAGCGGAACGAACGGATTCGCTTCGAGCTGGCAACGGCGGCGGTCGGGGCGGCCGCCGCGCGCATGCTCGATCGCGCGGGCAATCCGATGCAGGTCCCCGTGCAGGTCAGCGAGCGGCCCGATCCCTCGGGGGCATTCCGATGGATCGTCGCGGACACGGCGCTGGCGCCGCTGGCCGCTGGCGACTACGCGATCGAGGTCACGCTGGGCGACAGCCGGCAGGTGGGCGCGTTCAAGGTCGTACCGTGAGGGGTTGGCGGCTCCGGTGGCCGTGATGTCGCAGTGTAGGGGCCGACCTTCAGGTCGGCCCTATCACTGATAGAATGCGAAGCGATCGCCGATTCTTGAACCCATGAGCGTCCACACGTCGGAGCTGATTGAAGCCGTTGTGCACCTGCCCCCTGGCGGGAAGCTGACCCTGTACGACGTGGGATGGGACGAGTACGAGGAGCTTCTCGAGCAGCTCGGCGAATTTCCGGGCGTCCGGGCCAGCTACGACAGTGGAAGGCTGGAGATCGTGACTCCTTCGTTCAAGCACGAAAAGTACAAGGGTCTGGTGCACAGTTTTATTCTGGTGCTTGCTGACGAGCTGGACCTGGAGGTTCTGAGCTACGGTGCGGCGACGTTGAAGATCCAGAAAGAGCGGAAAGGCGCGGAAGCCGACGACTGCTTCTACATCCAACACGCAGCACTCATCGCGAGCAAGGACTCCGTCGATCTTCGTACCGATCCCCCGCCCGATCTCGTTGTCGAGATCGATGAGACGCGCGACTCGTCGACGAAGCTCGCGATCTACGCGGGTTTTCGAGTGCCAGAAATCTGGCGCTACGATGGAGACCGGTTTTCGTTCCTGCAGCTCGCCGAGCGCGGCTATGCCGAGACGCCCTTCAGCCGCGCGTTCCCGTTCGTGAGCCCCGAGCACCTCTCCCAGTTCGTCTCGAACTGCCACGAGGCCGGTCACAACGCCGCTCGAAGGATGTTCCGGGACTGGGTGCGTCAGAGCAGACCGCGTACGTCCGGGGAGTAGCGCGGCACCGCCTGTCCTGGAGGCCTTCCCCCCGGGGCGCGCCTGCGCCGTGGGGTGCCTTTCCGTAAGAGATGCCGTCCCCGCAGCAGCGCAGCGCGGCACTCATGAGAGGTTCGAACTACCCGGCCAGAGAGAACGTCAGCATCCACGGCCGGACGGGCGCGCCGTCGAACGTCCTGATGCCCTCCAGCAGCTCGACGCGAATGGTCCTGAAGCGATCGAGCGGGCGCGTGAACATGATCGCAATTGCGCGCGTCCCCACGTCGTAGGTGTGCTCGAACTCGATCGATGGCTCCTGCGGCCCGCCCAGGTAGCTGACGCGGATGCGATCGGTGAGCGTCGCTGGATCGAGGCCGCGGGAGAACTGCACGCGCACGGAGGCGGTGAGGGGCACGTCGATCTCGCCCTCAGTAGGTGCGCTGAAGATGACCTCTGCCGGCTCCACCGCCACGGGCGGGGCGGGAGGCTCCTCGTCCGGCGGCGGCAGGTCGGGCGCTGCGGCCGCAGCGATGGCCGTGGCCTCGATGGTCACCAGGCCCCGCGCCTGCGACACGGTGCCCGTGACCTGCAGCCAGCGGTCGGTATCGACCCGGGCATCGACGTTCAGGTCGAAGCCGCGCCCCCGCGGGCGCAAGCCGGTCACCCACACGGCGGCATCGACCGATCGCAGCACGAAATCGTAGCGGCTCCTGCCCGGCGCGCTGGGCACGTCGCCGAAGAGATTCCGGCCGCGGAACTGGCCCACGACCGTGACCTGCTGGCCGTCGAACCGCCAGGGCTGCAAGGCCAGCGCGCGCACCGACGCCGAGGTCGCCAGCTGCGCCCCGCTCACGCCGCTCGCGCTGACCACGAGCTCCTCACCCGGACGCGGCCAGCGGTCGGGCTCGCGGGCGCCCTCGAAGCCGGTCAGCCGCGGGTCGTCTGGCTCGAGGCGCCCCACGTCGAGCAACTGCCCCCGCACCTCGACGAGCCCGCTGGCCGCCTGCTGATCATTCAGGAGGACGGCAATCTCGCGTCCGCCCGCCCGCAGCACGGCACGCCTGCCGCTTTGCGCGAGCTCGCCGTGCAGCACGACGTTCTGGAGGTGGAAATATCCCGGATACTGGCGCAGGGCGTCGATGGTGGTCGGGCGGCGCAGAGCCGTCTGGGCCGTGGCGCTGTTCGTGAAGGCGAGCAGCACCACCGCCACGGCGAACCACAATCGCGGACCGTGAAGGTCCGCGCCACACACGCGGGCCCAGGGCACGCTCACGTCGTCATTCTACTCTGCGCATCGCCATGCGGGCGACGATCACCGCCAACGCACCAAAGAGCACCGTGCTGGCCAGCTGCCCCATCACCCCCTCTTCACGGAAGAAGGGGAACGCCTCGCCGAGCGCCTGGAACGGCGCGATCGTGCCCGTGCCCACCAGCACGGCGAACAGGATGCCCGCGATCGATCCGCCCGCGATCAGCCCCGAGCTGAACAGGACGCCCGCGCTCACCTCGGACTCCTGCGCGGCGCCCGTCTTCCGCTCCACCCAGGCGCGCACGAGGCCGCCCGCGAAGATCGGAGCCGTGGTGGCGATCGGCAGATAAAGGCCGACGGCGAACGACAGCGAGTGAATGCCGCACAGCTCCAGCGTCACGGCGATGAAGATGCCGACGAGCACCAGACCCCACGGCAGGTTCTGGTTCAGCAGCCCGTTGATGATGGTGGCCATCAGCGTGGCTTGTGGCGCGGGCACGGCCGCCGAGCCGATGCCGAACACCTGGTGCATGTAGAGGGTCGTCATCCCGATGATGAGCGCGGAGACGAGCACCCCGATGATCAGGCCGAGCTGCTGGTACACGGGCGTGGCGCCCACGATGTAGCCGGTCTTCAGGTCCTGCGACGTGGCGCCTGCGTTGGCCGCTGCGATGCACACGATCGCGCCGACGATCAGCGCGATCGGGGCGTACACGTTGCCCGTCCAGCCGAGCGCGACGAACAGCAGACAGGTGAGGATGAGCGTCGCGATCGTCATGCCCGACACCGGATTCGAGGAGGAGCCGATCAGCCCGGTGATCCGCGACGACACGGTGACGAAGAAGAAGCCGAAGATGAGAATCAGGACCGAGGCGAGAAGGTTCCCCTGCGTGGGCAGCCCTGGTGCCAGAGCCATGAAGATCGCAAGCGCCACCGATCCCCCGAGGACGAGCTTGGTGGGCATGTCGCGCTCGGTGCGCACCCGCGCGGCCGCCGCCGCGCCCGTGGCCGCGAAGTCGCGCAGGCCCCCGCGCGCCGAGGCCACGATCGTCGGGATCGTGCGCGCCAGCGTGATGAGGCCCGCCGCCAGCACGCCGCCCGCGCCGATGTAGCGGATGTAGGCGCTCCAGAGCTGGCCGGGGTTCATCTCTGAAATGAGGTAGGGGCGACCGGTGTCGGGGTTGACCGCCATGCTCGGGTGGATCGGCGGAAATGGCTCCGTCATGAACTCGCCGAGGATCGACAGCAGCGGCAGCAGGACCAGCCACGCCAGCACGCCGCCCGCCACCATCGTCCCCGCGATCCGCGGCCCGATGACGTAGCCGACACCCAGATACTCCGGCGAGATGTCCGCGGCCAGCGTGGCGTTGGGGAACTGGCTGCCGCGCGGCATCGCGTAGCCGATCTCGGCCCGAAAGAGGTTGAACGTCCACGACAGCGACTTCCACAGCGCGCCCACGCCGAGCCCGCCGAACACGAGCGCCGCCATCTTCCCGCCGCGCTCGCCGGCCACGAGGACCTCGGCGCACGCGGTCCCCTCCGGATAGGGGAGCACCCCGTGCTCCTTGACGATCAGCGCACGGCGCAGCGGCACCATCATCAGCACGCCGAGGATGCCGCCCGCGATCGTCAGCATCGTGATCTGCAAGTAATTGAAGTACGTTGGCCCGAACGGCACGAGGAAGATCAGCGCCGGAATGGTGAAGACCACGCCGGCCGCCACCGATTCGCCGGCCGATCCAATCGTCTGGACGATGTTGTTCTCGAGGATGGTGGATCCGCCGAACTTCTTGAGCACCGAGATCGCCAGCACGGCAATGGGAATGGAGGCGCTGACGGTCAAGCCGGCTCGGAGGCCCAGGTACACCGTGGACGCGCCGAACAGCAGGCCGAAGCCGGCCCCCAGGAGAATCGCCTTGAGCGTGAACTCCGCCTGCGACTGCGAGGGCGGAACGTAGGGCTGAAAGGCGCCTCTGGCATCGGGCATCGTCGAGGTGGGGGTGGTCTGTGCCATGGCGCGAGATGGTAGCATTGAACCTTGAGAATCTCCCGAACAAGCGCAGGCAGACGCCCGAACAAGTCTCCGAGCTCACCACCAACCGCCTGTCCGTGTACCTGCGCTGTTTGAACGAGCTGGACGCCGCAGGCGTGCAGACCATCTCGTCACAGGCCCTGGCCGAGCAGTTCCAGCTGAACGCGGCGCAGATCCGAAAGGACCTGGCATATTTCGGCGAATTCGGCGTGCGCGGGGTCGGCTACTACGTCAAGGATCTGCGCCGCCATCTGCGGCAGATTCTCGGGCTCGACCGGCGGTTGCGCGTGGCCATCATGGGCGCGGGCAACCTCGGCCTGGCATTGGCCGACTATCCTGGGTTCCGTCAGGAGGGGTTCGAGATCGCGGCGCTCTTCGATACGGCCAACGAGAAGATCGGCCACGAGTCGCGCGGCGGCGTGCCGATCCACGACATCAACGACCTCAAGCGCATCGCGCGGCGCGAGCGGCTCGACATCGCGGTGATTGCCGTGCCTGCGCCGCACGCGCAGCCCGTGGTGGATCAGGTCGTGGCCGGGGGCATCAAGGCAATCCTCAACTTCTCTCCTGGTGCGCTCAAGGTGCCTCCGGACGTCAAGCTGAAGAGCGTCGATCTGACGGTCTCGCTGGAGAGCCTGTCGTTCTACCTGGCGCAGGGAGACGCGAGCAGTGGCGCCGCGTAGCCGCCTTCGCCGCGGCGCGGCTTCGGCGGGCCACGAGCTGTCGCACGTCGACCGCCGCGGCCGCGTGACGATGGTCGACGTGAGCGACAAGCCCGTGACCGCGCGCGAGGCCGTCGCGCGGGGCAAGATCGCGATGAGCGCGGCGGCGCTGAAGCTCATCCGGTCGGGCGCCGTCGCCAAGGGCGACCCGCTCCAGGCCGCCAGGCTGGCGGGCATCATGGCCGCCAAGCAGACCTCCGCGCTGATTCCCCTGTGCCATCCGCTGCCGCTGACGCACGTGAGCGTGGAGCTCGCTCCCACACGTCGCGGCTACCGCATCGAAGCGCGCGTGCGCACCAGCGCGCAGACGGGCGTCGAGATGGAGGCGCTCTGCGCCGTGGCGGTCGCGGCGCTGACCATCTACGACATGGTCAAGGCCGTCGACAAGAAGATGGTGATCGGGGACATCTGCCTCGTGGAGAAGCGCGGAGGCCGATCGGGTCACTACAAACGCTCGGACCGCTAGAGCTAGCCGGGGCTTAGCCGCAATACCGTTTACTTAGTGGTCCAGGACAGAGACAGCCGCTGCTGGCGCTTTGGTCGGCTGGGGCCACTGACGATGCGCCGCGCGCTTCACGCCGAACTTGGACATCTTGCGTTTGACC